>JABDEO010000117.1 GCA_013287015.1 Chlamydiota bacterium | reverse complement strand
GCTGCACCTTAGTGTGGGCTACATAATGAGAGAAAGAATGATGCAAAAATGAGTAAGACATCTAGCCTTTTGTTCCTGTGAGGACGACATAAAAAGCGTTAGAGGACATCATGGACAGCATCCCTTTCACAAAAATGCACGGCCTGGGCAATAGCCACATCTACATCGATGGATGGCGACACCCTTTATCTGAAAACGATCTGCGAAGACTTGCCGCAACCGCCTCATGCCCTCACACAGGCATTGGATCCGATGGATTGATTGCAATGGGGCCTTCCTCAAAAGCGGATCTACAGATGCGCATATTCAATAAGGACGGTTCAGAGGCGAAAAATTGCGGCAACGGCTTACGCTGCGTCGCCAAGTATGTTTATGAACATGGCCGCATCGCTTCAAAAACGATGACAATCGAAACTCTAGGAGGAATCGTAAAAGCGACGCTTATCAATTTGCAGGGGCCTAGGGCGATCGTCTCGGTGAATATGGGACAACCCTGTTTAGAACGTCAGACCATTCCAATGCAGGGGTCGCCGACTGAACGCGTTGTCGCTGAACCTTTTGAAATCGATGGACATAGCCTTCTTCTCACCGCCGTTTCAATGGGCAATCCGCATGCCGTGTTTTTTGTTCCCTCTATCAAAGATTCGTTGCATCGCACTCTAGGACCTAAAATTGAAAAAGACTCCCGTTTTTCGGAAGGCGTCAACATCGAATTTATCGCTCAGGAATCATCTACATCTTTTCATTTACGCGTTTGGGAACGCGGCGCAGGCGCCACCCAAGCTTGTGGGACGGGAGCTTGCGCGGCGGCGGTGGCGTCTGTTTTAAATGGTTTGACGCAGCAGGGACAAGAAATCACGATGCATCTGGAAGGAGGCGATCTTCAAATTCAATGGGCGAATAACGGCGATGTCCATATGACTGGTTCTGCGACAACAATCGCAATAGGCTCATTGTTTTTACAGTAATAAAATTTTAATTGTATTCATTACCAATATATTTGCTTTCTAGCTCTTTTTTCTTGTCGTTAAATACTTTATTAAGTATCATCTTTAACAATTGAACATAATTTTATATATACAACTAATTAACAATAGGTTTTTCCATGGGTTTTAATACCGCGATAATAGAAAAAACAGACGCGAGCGATTCGGCCTGTCGTGCGCTGAAAAATGGAATAATCAATTTTAGCGAGATTTACGTCGCTCAAGTATTCTGCGGACGCAATTGTTACATTATTGACCTTAAAACTCCAAATGCATTGGTCGTAACATCTCGCGCACTCACAACAACCA
This sequence comes from Chlamydiota bacterium, assembly GCA_013287015.1. Classification (GTDB taxonomy): domain Bacteria; phylum Chlamydiota; class Chlamydiia; order Chlamydiales; family Parachlamydiaceae; genus JABDEO01. The sequence continues at coordinate 4,645 of JABDEO010000117.1, read as the reverse complement.
CAACCACTGCAGGAAAAGTTCTTTTTGTTTTCTTAACGCTTTTCATCGCTCCTTTAGTGATATGCTCTGTCATCAAATTAATCCATAGATGCTCCGTCCGTTGCGGAAGACAAATCCATTTTGCAGCAGCGACCCCGCCGCAATCACCTCCGCATACGCCTCCTCCCCTTCCTCCGTCTCCTCCGCAATCACAGCATGCGACTCCGCCGCAATCACCTCCTCATACGCCTCTAGAACAACCGACGCCATCGCCTCTAAAAAAGCCCTTAAAGAACAAAACACCAAAACCAACATTCACTCTTAATCTAAAGCCTAAATCTTCAGAGTCAGCATTCTCGGTGAAAAATTTAACGCCGGAAAAAATTACAGAGCTTCTTCTTGCCACCAATTTCATATGCGATCAAAAGATTATCAAGTTGATTGTTTCAAGTTTTCTAACTGGTTTACCCAAATTTCAGTCTCCTGAGGCGATAGAAGAGGTGCAAACCAATATTGCGCGTTGCATGTCGGTTCTAGATTCGACTTCTCCACTGGACTCTTCCGACAAAATAAAAATTATACAAGATCTTTGTGAGATTTTTTCAGAATCTCAAGAGTATCAAAAAGGCGAGCTTGAAAAGCTAAGTTCACGCGTGATTCTTCTCGCTTTATCTAAAATTGCGCGCAAGGCGGGTTGTTTACCTCGTATAGTCGCCGCATTAAAAAGGGGGACCAACATTCTTGCGCGCGGATTAGCATCTCTCGAAGACAAACAGCAGCTATACTACCTGTTCATCTATAAACGCGCTTTTGCTCTAATGTATGAGAAATTTAACGAACCAACTTATCCAAAAGAGAAAATCGTAACCTTGTTGAGTCCATTAGAACCTAGCGCAGAGGTTGACAAAGATGGCGCGCCAGTGGATTCGGGAATGAAGGCTTGTCCTCAAGGCGTTGGAGCCTTATTAGAGACCATTCGCAACACCATTGATGTCCCAGCGGATCCACAAAAAATTCTGCCATGGCTGCGCGTGCAGTATGCTGAAACGGTTATTAACACTATGGTTGCACAGGCGGCTAAAAGAAACAAGCCGGAGTTGGAAGCCCAAGCAGACAAAGAGCATCCATGGCGTAAAATATTGAGAGATAAATGTCATGATACAAATCAAGTTAATGCAATAATTAAAATGATTGGAGGGCTAGCCAACTTGCCTGCAGAAATGATTAAAATCGCTAAAAAGGACGATTACGCCCCTGTAGTGCCGAGCATAGCCGAAGCCCTTGCAGACACCTTTCTTGAACTTCATACAGTCGAAGGTTTTAACGCATTTATGCTGGGTCGCATTAATGGCTCTTCTTGCGCCGATCGAGGTCTCCAAGAGTACCGTGAATACATAATAAAGACGCTTGGACAAGCTGCGTCAGATACGGAAATTGTTGCGTCAAGACCCGCAATTGCAAAAGCATATGCAGCTTTTGGCGTGGATGCATCGGATATAGATTTATCTTATTATGCACAATACCACTATTGTATCAAACGTGACGAATTCCTCATACCCACAAGTGATAAGCTCTTTAATCTAAACATGAAAGCCATTAAAAAATTTATCGAGATTACGTCCAAGACTAAATAACGCGAGTCTTGGATAAACGATCACCTTCTCGCGCGCCCTTTTTTATATCGTCCTTACAGGACTCAACTTTTTTTGTTTTACCCAGGCCTCCGCTTCGCTGCGACCTGGGCTGTAACATTCCGGTCCTTCGGACCTTTAGAACTGGTTTAGGCAGGTCTGAAGGACCGGAATGTTACAGCCCAGGTCGCAGCGAAGCGGAGGCCTGGGTAAAACAAAAAAAGTTGAGTCCTGTAAGGACGACATAAAAAGGGGCGCGAGAAAGCGATGTTTATCCAAAATTCGCATTAATGTAATAAGGTTTTTATATGGGTTTATGTTGTTCTATTAGAGAAAAAGCGGATGTGAATGATTCAGTCTGCGTTTCATTAAAAAAAACATTGGTTAATTTTAGCGAAGACTGCTCTGCTTTTGTCTGCTGTGGAAGACGTTGTTACGTTATTGAAAGCAAAACGCTTGATGAGTTGACCGTAAAAGAAGATACGCCTATTTTGAGCGCCGCTAAAAAAGCTTTATTTGTTGTATTAACTCTGCTTGCCATTCCTTTTCTTGTGTGCCTTGCAATTAAATTAATCCATAGATGTTGTGTGCTCCACGGAAGAACCCTCCTTGTAGCGGCTTCCTCAGTTATCATTCCACCTTCAGAACCTATTATTCCATCTCCAGAGCCGCTTCCAATAGTCAAGCCGCCTTTAAGCCAAAAATCTGAGCCAAAGCCCAAAAAAAACCTGGCGCCTCTTAAGTTTGGGAGCGCAGCCTTCACTGTATATACCGCCCCAAAGATTCAAAAAACAAACAGCTTGTCAGAAGGAGACATTAATAAAATTTTATCCAAATATTCGAGCTGTGGTTTTTCATTGAATCCGATGAAATCGAAACCCCATTCAGTAAGTAAAGAGCCTATTCAGTCTCTTATTTTGAAAAGTTATTCTTTCGGCTTGCCAAATTATCCGGCTTATAAAGAAATGGTTACAGATACATTATCCCTTATTTTTTCTGCGCTTGCTGACACTAAACATTCCGCCGCCAAGCGTCAAGCAATCGCTAAAAAACTCGCAGAAGGTTTTACGGGATGCCAGGTGATGCAAGTGAATGCACTACAAAGCCTTACTTCAGATTTGATGAATGTAGATGACTTAAGCGTTGCCATACAGGTGTTTTTTCAGGAATATAAAATGCAAAAATTGGACGAATTTGTGATGTTGAGGCATCCGAATTGTCAAAGAAGCGATATCAACCGGGCCAAAGAAGAGTTTCCCCATATCAGAAGCGCCTATATTGCCGCGCTTGGACATAACTGCGGTTTAACCGAGATCGACATTGCGGCCGCTCAAGCGGATGTTAATAAGGCTTCCATTGATACAACAGGTCTTCGGGACGCCTTCAGAAAGTTTATCGATCTGGATGAATTCGCGCGAAATATCGCCGCTGACATTAATTCTCCGAATGAGGAGATCTCAAAAATCACTAAAGGTTTGATTGATAAATGGGGTAAAGATCGAGAAATTGTAGGGTTCGGTTATCATAAAGAGGGTGTGGATTATTCAGATTTGCCAAAGCCAACTAGTGATCAAGAAACGCTAATGAAACCCTATATTTCATTAACGGAAGCGCGTTCTATTTTGCTCTACTTAGACATCGCAAAGTAGACCTTCCGTGCCCGTGCCCGTGCCCGAATTTGCCTATACTCTATTCAAAGTCCGAGTCCCTTCCGTGCCCGTGCCCGTGCCCGAATTTGCCTATACTCTACTCAAAGTCCGAGCCCTTCTTTAACTTGAACCCGATTCAAAGTCCGAACTCGGTTCAAACTCAGATATACAGTTAAAAGGGCTCGGACTTTGAATCGGATTCAAATTAAAGAAAGGCTCGGACTTTGAATAGAGTATAGGCGAATTCGGGCACGGGCACGGGCACGGGCACGGAAGGGACTCGGACTTTGAATAGAGTATAGGCGAATTCGGGCACGGGGGGTGTTGCCTCCTAAGTCTGCTTCAATGTGAGTATTTCCTTGCGAATTCTTGAAAATCAGCCGTGCTGCGAATCGGATCGAACTCCGCCTTATCCAAAACAACCTTGGGATTAGGCAAGCCATCGCTGACAGCGCGTTTGAGCCATCCAATGGCGGGACGGACTTCGCCCAGCAGGGAGTAGCACAATGCATTGATGAGGGCCGTGTTATAGCTGGGATGAAACTGATAAAAACGATCGCCGACCGAGACAGCGGCGCGAAGGGCTCCATTGCGGTAAGCGAGCTGGTGCAGCAATTTAAGCGAATCTGGAGAAAGTCGATTTTGGAGAGGAACAAGCGTTTCGTACGCCTCTTTGATGTTTCCCTCGCGATTTAGAAGATTGGCCAGGGACTCCGTCGCCATGAGATGGATTACCCCATCTTTAGTGAGAGCGCGGATGTTTTGCAGCTGTTCCTTAGCGACATCATCCTGACCAAGCCTGACGCTGTCCTCCGCCTGCTTTAGCAATCTTTGAAGGGCGACGTCCTGATCCGGAGCGGACATGTCGAGGCTGCTCTTCCAAGCGCGATAACTTTCGAAAGCCAACAAAAGGAAGAGCGATCCGGCGAGAATGCCCTGTATGGAGAAAAAAAGCAGGCTGATGACAAGCGACAAGACGCTGCTGATGAGCAGAGCCATTTTAATGCCGCGCATGCCAAACATCGACTCCAAAATGATGCTCAGCAGCCGTCCTCCATCCAATGGATGCACCGGTAAGAGATTAACAATCGTCCAAAAGAGGTTGGCGTAAACGGTGATTTCGAGCGTATAAGCGAGCAAGCTATGCGGCGCGCTGTTTTCGAGCATGCGGAAAAGCGGATAAGCTGAAAAACACAGCAACAATCCAGCCAACGGTCCATTAATGACAACGATGAATTCCTGCCATAACTTCAACTTGTTTCCTTGACGATGCGTAACGCCGCCAAGGCCGATCAATTCAATCCGCGCTTCCTGTCCAAAGGCCAAGGCTGTCAAAGCATGTCCAAATTCATGTATCAACACGGAAATTAAAATGACAAACGCCCA
>JABDEO010000116.1 GCA_013287015.1 Chlamydiota bacterium | reverse complement strand
GCATCGAAGAAAGCCAATAAATATTTAGACCCGATGGAAAATTATAAAACATCAAAGTGAATACCACGGTCATTATCGTGCCCATAGCCTTTTGTTGACGCTGTTGATCCGTCAGTTGGTCCGCGTTTTTCGGCAAGGGAGACATCAATCGCTGTTGAAGAAACATGACCAAACCCAACAATATTGGTAATAAATGAAACTGATTTCCAATAAAAAAGATTGGCGTTGTCCAGCTGAATAAAACATCAGGCGCCGCTAAATCATTGATCCATCCTGGAATAAAGCTGGCTCCGCGCAGTTCAAAAGTCGACTTCAATAAGTCAAACATCCCGATCAAAAACGGCATCTGAATAAGCATTGGAAGGCATCCGGACACTGGGTTCACTCCGCGCTCGCGATAGAGATTCATCACTTCCAACTGAGCCTGCTTAGGGTCTTTTTTATGGCGTTCTTGGATAGCGGCGACTTCCGGAGCGATCTGCTGCATGCGCAGCATCGATTTATTTGACCATGCGTTAAATGGATACATCATAATGCGCAAAGCAATTGTCAGTAGAATAATTGAAAACGCCCATGATCCGGTTATTTGATAAAAAAACCTCATTAAAATCAGAAGAAATTTTGCAAATGGTTCAGAAATAAATGCAAACCAACCATGGAAACTCTGGCAAGCGATATAGTCTGGATTATAACCTGTCTTTTGATCTGTATAGGTCGCATCTACAATCTTCAAAACGCTATCTGCAAAAGGGCCTGCAAAAATTCTGAAATTCATCGTCGCCGGGGTCGTTTTAAGCGGAAGCATCGTCATATAACCGGGCATATCCTGCGCTTTAAAGCGATCATAGTCTTCATCGATCTCGGTAAGCCTAGAGGGGACGATGGTTCCGGGAATATTCTGAACTCGATAACCCGATTCACCCGTTGTCAGATGATCTTGAATGATCCCAAAAAAACCATTTGAATTGCAGATCCAGTCCAGAGAAGTCGAGGTGACCGTTAGAGAGTCCTTGGGCAGGTCAATCTGCTCGACCTCGGCCTTTTGATTGCGTGTAATGCGATATTTCAAAGCCGGAGAAGGCGCCCCGGAGATCCATTCCACTTCAGGAACGCCTGAAGTCAGCCACAATCCACGGCTGTCCCCTTCAATTTTGACCGATAAATTCAAACAGTATGGAGCGCTCTTATTGTCGGTGTTTTCGATGGAAAAAGTTTTCGTGATCCGCCGATGGCCCTGATTGGCTTCAAATACAATATGAGAGCTGTCGAACGCTTTTACTTCATAGACCAATTCGGCCACCTCAGGATACTCGGAGACAATATTCAAGGCGTAATAGCGCGGAGAAACGCGAATTGATTTTCGATTGCCCGATTCAATTAAATCCCGTCTGAGCAGCGGGTAATATCCACCTAAAGTCCCCTGAGCATGCTCTTCGAGTTTGCCATCTTTGCCGGACGTATAGTAGGAATGGACAGGAAAGCGCGCATTATAGGGATGTTTTTCGACCATTTCGCGATCAAATTCAATCTGCCGGACGACGCTTTGTTTGTTGGAGACAGTTGCAAAAGGCAGATTGATCTCAGCAAGGGCTCCTCCATAGTTTGAAAAAACCAGTTGCTGATAAGGAGATTCGATCACATAAAATTGTTCGGACGATTTTGATGAGGTTGCATTGATTTCAGCCTGCCGCGGTTTGACCAGAATTGTTTTTAATCCATTGACCTCATCCAAGTATGTAAGATCTTGCGACTGCGCTTGGTAGATCGCCACAGGAAGATAGCCGTTTTCCGACTTGATTAAAGCGAGTGCATTTGCAGCTATTGACTCTTTGGGCGCAGGCTGTTGATCAGGATTAAGATCTTGGTCAAGTTGTTGAAGTCGTTTGGAGGGGAGAGAAAAGTGACCATCGACATAAGAACCTAATGTAATAGACACAGGCTTCTGCGCGTCGGTCGAAAATGTCGCCAGCTGAATAAAATAAGCGCCGAAATCGGGCAATTCTCCGATCTGCAAAGGCGATAAGCCCCCTTTTTGCGCTTGATATAAGACGATCTCCCCTTGACGGCTGGGTAAGAATGCAAGCGTATATTCACGTGGAGCTTGAACATCGCCGGGTTTTCGACTAAATATTGTCTGAGGCATCTCCATTCCCCAGCTAAGAGTGATGATGTTCTCCCCAACCTGAACGCCGGAAATGATCCTGTTTTTTCCGGCTGCATCCGCATAGATCTCTACAATAGGCAGCGCCGCGGCGTCCGCGGTGTTTTGAGCGATTTCACTTTCAATTTGCTGATGCTTTTTAAGCAGCGTTTCCTTATGCTTTCCGCTCCATTCCTTAAGAGATTCTTGCCGCTGTTGATCGAAATATGTGTTTACAGCGAATAATGACAATGTCAGCGCTAAAACAAAAATCAGGGTGCGTTTGTCCATCTATTAATCTCCTCAGTAGATTTGATATTCCAGCAATCGAGAGTCGATGCCGCTGTTGTCAAGAACGTGCCGTTGCGTCGGAGCCAATCCAACTTCTTTGGCAAGTTCTAGATTCCCGGTAAAAACAAAACCTCTTGACGACTTAGGCATTTGGCGTTTCATGAAATCACCTAAAGCCCTATATAAAGGCCTTAAAAATTCAACATCGTCAAGGCGCCGCCCATGGGGAGGATTGGCGATCAAAAATGTAGGCGGAATTCTCGGCGTGTATTCGCGAAAATCGCACTGGATGATTTCAACAGCCTGATGAAAACCCGCAGAGCGAAGATTGACTTTAGATGCGTGCACGGCGTTCTTGCCGATATCAGATCCAAAAAATCGATCTTTGACTATTGGAATGCGTTTGGCGTCGGCTTCCAGTTTAATTTTCAACCATGCGGGGTGAGAGAATTCCGGCATCAGCATGAATCCCCAGCGCGTTCGGAAAAATCCTGCAGGAGTATATGCCGACAGCATAGCGGCTTCGATTAAAAAAGTTCCGGAACCGCAACAGGGATCATACAAAATCTCATCGCCGCGATATTGAGCCAACCGCAAAATCGCTGCAGCCAGAGATTCACGAATTGGCGCTTCGACATTCTCTTGACGATAGCCTCGTTTGTGCAGCGGTTCTCCGGATGTGTCTATGCTGATGATTCCAAAATCTTCATAAATAAATAAATTCAACTGGACATCAGGACTTCTTGGATTGACAATGGGACGGTCGCCTGTCTTAGCGCGAAACTGGTCGCAAACAGCGTCTTTTACTACCTGAGCCGCAAAAAGGCTATTGCGAATTCCAGGATGGGTGACGTTGGCGTCTACAGCGAAGGTTTTGTCTTCAGGTATATACTTCAGCCAATCTACGGCGTTGGCGCCCTCATACAAAGCCCTTTTATCTCTGCATCGAAAGCGCGACAACGGAAGCAAAACTCTGCTTGCAATGCGCGAACAATAGTTAATGCGATAAATGGCCTCGATCGAAGAGTCCGCTACATATACTCCGCGATATTTTGGCGTAATCGCATCAAAGCCCATTTCAATAAGCTCTTGCGCAAGAAGCGGTTCTAAGCCCGACGCGCAAGTGACGAATAGATCCGATTTTTCTGAGTTGTTCATTTTTATCGCTTTAATGGTGCATAAACAGAATGACGTCGCCGTCATGGACAATATAATCTCGGCCTTCCGCCCGAACTTTTCCCATTTCACGAGCTCCTGTACGGCCTTTGTATTTAACCATGTCCTCGTAGCCGACTACTTCCGCACGAATAAAACCCTTCTGGATGTCTGTGTGGATTTCACCTGCGGCTTCCACTGCAGTCGCATTTTTTGGGATCGTCCAAGCGCGGGTTTCGATCTCCCCTGTCGTCAAATAGGTGATTAGATCCAGCATGTCGAACGCTGTACGTATCACGCGTTGCAATCCCGACTCTTCCAAGCCTAAGGATTCCAAAAAGGGAGCCCTCTCCGTCCGCGGCAGTTGAGCGATCTCCTCTTCCAGACGAGCGCAAATCGGTATGACGCGATTGCCCTCCGCTTCCGCATACTCGCGCACTCGCTGAACTAAAGGATTTTCCATCGAGGGCAAATACTCTTCAGATACGTTCGCGATATATAAAACCTTCTTCTGCGTCAGCAAGGGGTATTGCTTAATAAGCTCCAATTCTTCTTCCGAGAGGGATAAAATACGTACAGGCTTGCTCTGATTCAGGTGTTCACGAATGCGCGACAAGCAATCAAAGAGAGGTTGAAGCTCCTTCTTGCCTTTAATCTGCTTTTCCAACCTGGTCAATGCGTTTTCCACCATCTGCAGGTCAGCCAATATCAACTCCAAGTTGATCACTTCTATGTCTTGAATAGGATCAACTTGACCGGTTACGTGGACAATGTCAGATGATTCAAAGCAGCGCACGACATGAGCGATGGCGTCGCATTCGCGGATATTGGCTAGAAATTTATTTCCCAGGCCCTCGCCTTGAGAGGCGCCCTTCACCAGGCCGGCGATATCCACGAAATCCATCCACGCATACACAAGTTTTTTACTGTGTGATAAATCGGACAAAACTTGCAGCCGCGGATCATACACTTCAACGCGCCCCACGTTGGGATCGATTGTGCAAAAGGGATAATTAGCCGCCTCAGCTTTATTGGATGTTAAGGCATTGAAAAGCGTGGATTTACCCACATTCGGAAGTCCTACAATGCCACAAGATAAACCTTTCGCCACTTCACTCCCCTCTATATTCAAGTGCATTGAGGTCAGGCCTGACACTATGACACTTTGGATGAGGCCGTCGGCCTAATCCAAAGTGTCATAGTGTCAGGCCTGACCCCAATGCAGCGTTATTTCAGGTTGTAAGCTTACTTCTTCTCCGATAATACTTCAATCTGAAACAATGTTAAGGGTGCAATTAAAAGTGAGGGGTTAAGGAAGGTAGCTAAGGCGTCCCGCCCAGCTTTGTAGGCAAAAAAACATTGAAGATAATACACGCGACCAGGGCGGGATGCCCTGGCTACCTTCTCCTTAGCCCCTTAATTGTTGACAAATCGATCAGCAGAACATTGGATACTCTGATTGATAAAGGTCTCGAAAATTTAAGGGCTACTTAACATCTATTTTACATTCTTTATTTTATAATTTATTCTTGACAGTCGTCCCTTAGATAAGCTATACTGAAAGAAGGCGGAGTGAGGACGTCGACAGCGTGCTTGCGTGCCCTTAATTATGCCCTTAATTATTGCAGGGCGAGAGAGGCCTTTCTATGGCTGAAAAAACCGAAAAAGCCACCCCAAAAAAGATGCGGGATGCGAGGAAGAAGGGGCAGGTTGCAAAATCTCAAGATTTACCCTCTGCGTTCACGTTTATCGTCTCAATATGGGTGGTCTTGGGAATGAGCCGTTACCTGTATGATTATTTGGGCGGTTTTCTTGTCAGCATTTTTAATGTAATCCCTAAAGAGGGACTTGCGGGGTCTCTTCCGGAACTCTATTACCAGTCCGTGATTGTCATCTTCCTGAGCAGCATCCCTGTGTTGCTTGTCGTCGTCATGATTGGCGTCCTGGTTGACTTCCTGGCGATCGGCCCGGTGTTTTCAGTGGAGGTCTTCAAGTTCGATATTAAAAAATTCGATCCGGTTCAGAATTTAAAGGCTAAATTCAAGGTAAAGACCTTGGTTGAACTCCTGAAATCTTGTTTAAAAATCGGCATCGCCTCATATATCATCTATGATGTCATGTACTCTAGCCTGCCCGTATTGATCAAAACGGTCTCCATGCCAATTAGCGGCGCCCTACAGGTTTTTTATGCTTTCTTGCTTGAAGTTGTCATTAAAGTCGGGTTATTCTTCATCGCCATCGCTGTCGCGGACTTCGTTTTCCAACGAAAAAACTTTGCTAAAGAGATGAAGATGGAAAAATTTGAGGTAAAACAGGAATATAAAAATACGGAAGGCGATCCGATGATTAAGAGCAAACGCAAGCAAGCCGCTCAGGAAATCGCCTATCAGGACAGCCCCACAGCAGGACTGAAA
>JABDEO010000115.1 GCA_013287015.1 Chlamydiota bacterium | reverse complement strand
TTCTTGGGATTCGTTGCGCTTGCGGCGATGATGCACAAGCAGCTGCAGCAATACGCCATTAATTACGCTGTGGAACAGATCGAATCCAGAGCTGGATGCCGCCTTGAGATCAGAGAGATGCAACTTTCATTTCCCTTTAATCTGCACATAAACCGTCTGCAGGCGACCGCACAGGGAAAGCCAATACTGCATATTGAAGGGCTGACCGTCGTTGTCAATCCGTGGGAACTGCTGCGTAAACGAATTGCATTCGAAAAAATACACATACATAAACTTGAATCCCCTATAAAGGCTCCTGCGTCTAACTCTTCAAATTCCCCACGCTTTGCGGTTGCAGAAAGCTTCTCCTGGGAAATGATCCCCTTTTCTTTTACAATAGGGTCTTTGCATATCGACGAATTTCAAAGCGAATTCGAAGTTCCCTTGTGCATCACAGGGCATGGAGCTGTCGATCCCGCCGCACAAGAGAGTTCCATCGACCTGACGATCACCCCAACTGCCGAACCGAACGCCAAAACTCATTTGACAGCTTTCATCGAACAGCGCTCCGATTTAGTGGAAACGCAACTGCGCATTACAGAGTCTGATAATGGCGTTTTGGCTCGAAGAGTCAATCTGCCTAAAGGACGCTCTTTTCAGAGCGTTGTTCAGGCGTCAGGAGCTCAAAATACATGGCGGCAGTTGCTTGATGGGATTAGGCCTGAGACAATAGGCTTAATTAACGGAGATTTGCAATTTAGCTTCTCTTCAGAACAGTCTGATAACACAGAGGAAAATTCATACGGTTTTTTTGCGAGCCCTTTTGTTTTATCGACAAATTATGATATCCGCTTTCTTAATCTTGAAGGGGCGTTCGGACCATGCCAGTTGCAAGGAGAATGTCATCTCACCGCTGATGGGGCCCTTGATGGGACCAAGTTGAAAATACAAGTTGCGGCGTCGGAGAACATTGAACGCTGGTTTGAAGGTGAAATCGGCGAGCTTGAAGTTGCGTGCGCGCTGAAAGGAAACTTAACCGAACCGCATGCAACGCTGCAAGTGCAGTGCAACGGCTTAAACGTTAAAAAATTCAAGCTTGAACAAATCATGCTGCAAAGTGAATTGCAGTATCTATCAGGCATTCTGCAAGGAGCCGTTGATGCATCTTTTGCATATAATCACGAAACAATACATGCCCTGAGCGCAATTTCCTGGAATGGGGGTCCAGATGTCCAATTATCAAATGTACGGATCGCCTCTAAAGACATTCAACTGCAAGGCGATCTAGCCCTTGCCGCTTCCACCCTTGTTGGCGAACTCACAGGCAAATTGCCTCTTGCTCAACTTGACCCCAAGATGCAAGGCGAATGCGCCTTTAAAGCGCGTTTATTTACGTTAAAGGACGTTCAAGCGCTGGAGATCTCTTTGGAAGGAAACAATATCCATATAAACGACGCCGGCGCTGAAAAAGCGTCATTGACTGCAACCCTTATCGCGCCATACGAAAAGCCAACGGGCGATCTGAAATTTTCTTGTGAAAATGCATCCTTGGGCGATTACCGACTAGCCCATCTAGAATGCGACACGTCAATGGATCCCAATGCGACACAATGGCCATTTACATGTTCTTTGCAAAGCGATCAATTAAAATTGCAGACGATGGGTTTTTGGCATCAGTCCGTTCAAGGAATGCGGCTTGTCATGGATACTTTTAGCGGCACAGCGGAAGGGCATCCCTTTTTTCTACAAGACCCTGTGACGCTGCATGTTGGTGATGCGATCGATCTGTCTCCAGTCCATTTGACAGTGGCGCAAGGGGCATTGACAGCCATCGCTACGCCAGGACAAAACGGCGCGCTGAATGGCGTCACATTGCATGCACAGAGCATCCCTTTGGAACTCGTCAGATTAATCAGACCCAATTTTTCGATTAAAGGATTTCTTAATGCAGATATTTTATTGGCTCATTCAGAAAAAAAGATAATGAGCGACATGCAAATCGAACTCAGAGATGTCAATATCGCTGAATTAGAAGAAAAAACGTTGCTCCCATTGAATGCTAAATTCACTGCAGGTCTCCATGACGACCTATTAAAGTGCACAGGTCAAATAAACGGCCTCGGGCCGACGCCAATTGAAATCGCCGCTGATCTTCCGGTATGCGTCACCCTCCATCCTCTGGCGCTGAAGCTCGATCCAAACGCCCCTCTATCGATTCACTTTGTGCAGCGCGGACAGATTGAATCTCTACTTGAATTAATAATGACGGCGCCCACAACTCTGCTCACTGGTGAAACCGCGATTTCCATTGATGTGGCGGGAACAATAAACGCGCCGAATATTACAGGCCTTTTGACTATTGAGAATGGATCTTTTGAAATTTTGGATGTCGGTCTTGCGCTTAAAGGCGTGAAAGGCCAAATGCAGCTTCAAGAAGGCAATAAAGTGTGGGTCGAATTAGACAGTATCGGGACCGATTCAAGCGGCGTTAAGTGCAGAGGAAATATAGAACTTGATTTGAAAAAAGAGTGCCCTTTTGAATTAACTGTTGTTCTTGATAGAGTGGGATTTACTCCTTTGCAATACGCTTCAATCCTTGCCGGAGGCCGCCTGACCGTGAAAGGAGATCTTCAACATGCCCTATTGCAAGGAAAAATCCTCACGGACGCTTTCGATATCACTATCCCCGACGAAATACCAGCCCTGACTCACACGGTCGAAGTCCTGTATATCAACCAACCCTCCAACGCCATTCGACCAACCCTTATTGCAGATTCAACCTCAACATGGCCTATCGCGCTTGATCTGGACATTGAAATCCCTAGGAAAGGGATGATCACCGGCAAAGACTGGAATTCCGAATGGCAGGGACGCGTTGCAATAACCGGCAGCGCAGAAGCTCCTTTATTGCATGGAAGCTGCAAAATCATGCAAGGAGAATACCGCTTCAATGGCAAGGGTTTCAAGATTACAGAGGGCAACATCTCCTTTGCTGGGGAACCTGACAAGAAAACTTCACTGTATGTGATCGCCAGTCGTGATCTGGGCGACATTATTGCAGAAATCATTGTTAAAGGACCGATCAAGAATCCGGCCATCTCCTTTCGATCTAATCCGCCTTTGTCGCAGCGCGAGATTGTTTCCTGGATATTATTCAACCGCGGGACGTCGGAAATCACTCCTTTTCAGGGGACGCAGCTGAATGATTCAATCACAAACTTGAGCTCAAGCCAGCAACCGGACATGTTGACGAAAATACGCAATCGCATGGGGATCGATCGCATTGACATTAGCCGAGGTGAAAATGGGACCTCTAATGAGGTCTCCGTCCAGGTTGGGAAATATATTTCGCATGGCATTTTTGTTTCGATCAACAAGAGCGTCAGCAGCGAAGCCAACCGCGTCGCCATTGAGGCCAACCTAATCCGCAATGTCAAGGTGCAAGCCGAAGTCGGCGATGATTCGACCGGTCAGCTATTGCTCAAATGGAAGCATGATTATTAACGTTGACGCGCCTAACGAAAAGGACCTAAAGGACATAAAGGACCTAAAGGAATTTAGGGACATTTGAACCCTGCCAATTTTAGGTCCTTTATGTCCTTTAGGTCCTTTTCGTTAGGCGCGTCAACGGTACATAACCCCTTTAGGTCCTTTTCGTTAGGCGCGTCAACGGTACATAACCCCTTTAGGTCCTTTTCGTTAGGCGCGTCAACGGTACATAACCTAAATACCAGGAACTAGTCCGCCGAGCGCTATATTTAATCGACGTACAGCTTGCCTTTCATATAATGACTTAACAGCTGAAATTCCCGCTGCAACGGCAAGCATGCCATATCCTGGCCCGGCTAATGGGATAAAAAAAAGAGACATGCCGATCAAGGCGATAACAGAACTGACAATCGCCAATTTATGGCAAAAATTCTTAATCTTGATACGCATTTTTAATGCCTCAACAGCTCGCTGTTGGATCTGCCCTGACTGTTGATGAACCTCCACGAGTTGATGCCGCAGTCTTCTTGCATTTACATCAAAAGCTTTATTAAGTCTGGCGTCGCTTTTCATAAGCAAGTTATCAAGGATAACTGCAGGGTTTTCTCCATTTGACATTAGATGCTGCAACCTTCGAACGTGATATAGATTTTTTATGTTCAATGCAATCGTTGCAAGGGACAAGAAAGCGGCTAATAATGACAAGGCGAAGACCCAATTAGTCGCTTGAATCGCCAAGGTTCCAAGCATCTGTAAACCATTCAGAAACGTCGCCATTGAATCACTTAACCATGCAAACGCCTCCAATAACCTCAATACAGCCTCATACTTTCTGGGTTCCACGATGCAATTATAAATTTCCTTGCAAATTGTAAATAATGCAAATGGAATGCTCAGTACCGCCAAAGTTTTTGTGTAACGCACGATTCTAAGCATTAAATCGGAGCGAACCCAGCGCTCTTGCGTAGCGGTCGCTGCATTTCGAAACAGATTAAGAAAAATATTAAATATGCGTGCATTAGACAGGTTGATGACCATCCTTATCATGTTGAAGATAATCGCTGTATACGGGTAGATGTATCGATTGCATATTCTGCCTACAGAGGACTGATTAAAACTTGCGGCCAAATTAGCAAAACGTTGCCGTACACACGCGCAACAAACAGATGTTGGCTGTTCCTGCGCTATTCCTGCAATGCCTTCAATAGGCAACGCATGTATTCGATTTGCTACCGGCGACATGCTCTCAACCCCAATTTGCAAAAATCTATAGTTGTATTTTTAAATAAGATCGCAGCGTATATTAATGTTTTGATTAGATCAAGAAAAAATATTATTCATTGGGTCAGGAGGACGCACTTGTAGCGTAGACTTCAGTCTGCGCTTGTTTGCACAGGTTTTAACCTGTGCTTGTTTTTGCGGGTTTTAACCCGCAAGTCATACTGACGGAAAGGCCAAAACGTACCCTTTGCGGGTTGAAACCCGCAAAAACAAACGCAGGTTAAAACCTGCATAAACAAGCGCAGACTGAAGTCTACGCTACAAGCGCTTCCCCTCCAAAGAAAGAGTTTTATTGCTGTTTAATATCGAATTAGTATACAATTAAGTTATAGATTATTTAATATCGACAATATTATTGCTTTAATAGAGGCTCCCATGTCAAGAACCCACCGTGTTACTGGTTCTTTGCCATTATCCACTCATTCGACCGCCGAAGCCGCCACAGGTGAAGCCGCTGCGGCTTCAAATGTGCGAAAAACGCATCAATTCGCCGTTCCCGATAATGCAACCTCCCAAGCTGATCTCTTGACTTCAATTTTGCCCCTTGCCTTAGCTGCAGGCGCAGCCTTATCCATCTCCGCTTCCACCTTGCTCAATCAGAAAATAGTATCCTTAGCGTCTCTGAAGAGCGACCTCATTAAAAAAATGCAAAAATGCTCCGACGTTGCCTTAAAGAATCAGATCGAGCTAGAACGCGAAAATAAACGGCGCAAGGAAAAACATCACAAAAAATTAAGCGAAACATGGGCCGGGGTTCAAGATCGTTTTGTGCGTCGCACCGAAGAGCTTTTGGCTCTGCAAAAAAAACGCAGCATTACAATGAATTCCGTCAATTCTTCTGTTGATAAAATTTCCCTTCCCCCCACATAACTACATCATGACATATGACCTAAGCAAGCTGGAAGCATTCTCTATGCAAGCGGGCGTGTATCTTATGAAGAACGCGCACGGAGCCGTATTGTACGTCGGCAAGGCCAAAAACTTACGTCAGCGCATTAAACAGTATTTTGCAGCCGGCGGGGATGGACGGCCCATGATCCCCTATCTGATCAGCAAAGTGACTCAGATCGATACGATCATTGTTCCCTCTGAGAAAGAAGCCCTCCTGTTGGAAAATACACTAATCAAGCAGCATCAACCTAAGTACAACGCTCTATTAAAAGATGATAAAAGCTATATCGCTTTGAAAGTCAACAACAAGCATAAATGGCCAATGGTGCAGCTTGTCCGCTATAAAGGAAAACCCGAAGCTGACGGACTTTACTTCGGCCCTTATACAAGCGCGCATGCCGCGCGGACAACGTTGGATCTTATCAACCGGATTTTCCCTTTACGTGAATGCTCAAACCAAGAATTCGCCAGGCGTACACGCCCCTGCATCCTCTATGACATGAAACGTTGCATCGCATTGGC
>JABDEO010000114.1:5747-6192 GCA_013287015.1 Chlamydiota bacterium | reverse complement strand
CAGTCTGATTTCGGAGGATCGCAAAGATTGAGTTCTAGGTGGAATGATGGAAATTGGGCGCTTCCCACTCCAATAAATTGCGCAAAAAGTTTTTTTGAAAATTTATGTCAAGATATTCAGGATTCGATCAAAAAAAAAACTGGGCATGGATTTTGTCAAAGAAATTTTCGATGAGTCGGGAATTCGCTATCTCGTCACAGCTCATCCGTTGATTGAATTAAAAACCATGTGTGAAAAATTATCAAAATCAAGAATCGTTTCCAAAGTCAACGCTTTAGAAGAGATTTTGGGACCAGTTCATATCAAGTTGATTAATCCGTCAGAAGGGTCTAAATCTAAAGCGCCAACTTATTTCAAAAATTACACCCTCGATTTCTTGCCGTCAAAACTGTAGCGCAGACTGAAGTCTACGCTACGACGATGTCTGGGGCCGGTTCTGCATTAT
>JABDEO010000114.1:0-5737 GCA_013287015.1 Chlamydiota bacterium | reverse complement strand
CAAGTCATGCTTGCGAATCCCGTAGCTTTTATTTGCGGGTTAAAACCCGCAAAAACAAACGCAGGTTAAAACCTGCGTAAACAAGCGCAGACTGAAGTCTACGCTACGACGATGTCTGGGGCCGGTTCTGCATTATGCACTTATGCAGAACCGTCTCCCATCACTTATGTCAATTTTGAGCGGCAGGAGTGATATGAAATTCTAATCCAAGAGATGCTAAAATTGTGCAGACATTAATCAATTTTGGATTTCCCGTTCTTGAAAGTGATCTATAAAGACTCTGTCTATTGAGAGAAGATCTTTTTGATAATTGACCCACTCCTCCGCGCGCCTCAGCAACATCTTTTAACGCGAGCAAAAAAACATGAGGGTCATCATCTTCCAAACATGCATCCAAATAAGCCGCCGCTTCCTTAGGATCTTCCAGTGATTTTAAAAGATGCTCTTTATGTTTTTTTGTTTTTCCCATATTAACCTCCTAAATCTTGCCAGTATTTCTTAGCCTTCTCGATGTCTCGACTTTGGCTCCTCTTACTACCAGCACAAAGTAAAATGACGATTTTGTTGTCTTTCTTTGCATAATATATACGGTATCCGGCTCCAGCATGAATTCGAAGTTCGAAAATATTGCCTTCAATATGATCAATATCACCAAAGTTTCCAAGGCGGACACGATTTAGTCTTTTGCGAATTTGAGCGCGCAATTCCATTGACAGCTCACCTTCCCAATCGAGATAAGGACATTCGTAATATTCAATGGCAAATTGTTCATCCATAATTTGATTGTAACAGATAGGCGACATTTTCTAAAGAATCTTCATGTTGATTTTTTATGTTTGATCAGCATAAAGGCTATGGAACTCCGCAAAAATTGTAGGGACGATGGGGACTCAAGCGACCTTAGGGACACTGGAGATAGGGACAATCAGGTTGTTTGTCCCTGTCTCCAGTGTCACTAGGGTCGCTTGAGTCCCTATCGTCCCTACAATTATCTGCGCAGACATTACTCCCAATATCTGGGTAAGTGAGTTTGCAACTCCCTCTAAGTCTACGCCTACAAGTGTCCATTGCAGATTCATATTTACATGAAAGTAGCCCACACGCTACAATAAGGATAGAAAAGGAAGTTATGACTAACGCATTCGACACCGAAGTATACAAGACTAGTACAGGAAAAGAGCCTTATACAGAGTGGGCGGCAAGCCTTGATAAAAATACGTTGGTTCGAATAGATGCTAGGATTACGAGAATTGAAAAGACAGGAAATTTCGGGATTTGTGAACCCGTTGGTGATGGTGTTTTTGAGCTGAAACTTGATTTTGGACCAGGATATAGAATTTATTTTGGATACAAAACAGAGACAGTTTTGGTTTTGCTTTTTGGAGGTCATAAAAAAAGACAACAAAAAGATGTAGACAAAGCACAAGAATATTGGCGTGAGTGTCTTTCGCTAAAGAGAGGTAAAAAATGAGAAAGTTTAGAAGTCATAAAGAGCAGTTGATCGAAAGACTAAAAGACCATGAATATGCATCAGCCTATTTAGCGGCATGTTTAGACGAAAGCTTTGAAGTAAACGACATTGGAATTTTTCAACTAGCCGTACGCTATGTTGTTGAAGCACATGGAGGAATGGCTGAAATTTCCTCTAAAATAAATGTGACTCGGGAAAGTTTTTACAGGAGTTTATCTCAAAAAGGAAAAGCAAAATTCACTACTCTTATCAATGCTATAAAGGCTTGTGGGTTAAAAATCGATTTTCATCCCATTTAAAATCCAAAAGGCGCCGCATAATTTTTGCGCAGATATTATTCCCTCCGATGAAAGCAAGACCCTTTTCTTCAACTGATTGTCGACGAAGACGCCCTCTGTGCAATGCGCCAAGGCAAGGCATAGTCGTTTTCAGTTAGTTTATAGCTATTTTCAGCAAGGCAAATGATTAATCCATTCGCAACTTGAATTTGCGGATAGGCATTGCGAAACGCTGTAATCCCTGTTGCATCACCGCGAGTGGGTTTAGTTTTGGCCTTGATCTCGATTGGAAAATAAACCCCGTCGCGTTCTAAGATGAGGTCGCACTCCGCTCCGCTATGACTTCTCCAATGGTAAAGGTTGCAGGCCCCAGTCATCCATAATAGTTGCTTCCGAATTTCATTTACAACGGCAGTTTCAAATAAAGCTCCCCATAGAGGGCTGGAGCCGATCGCCTGAGGACTGCTGATTGCTTGGCAATAACATACCTGACCAGAATCTGAAAAGTATCCTTTTGGCTTATGGCTGATTCGTTTTGTTGTGTTCATGGAAAATGGAGGAATTTCATACCATTCAAAAATTTCTCTTAACAAGCTAAGCCACCGCTTTGCCGTCATATTCGCCACGCCTAAATCTCTCCCCAACTCCTGAAAGTTGATTTCTTGCGCAGTCGACGCCGCGGCAAGTCGAACAAATCGAGTGAACTGATGGAGATCTGGGAGATCGGCCAGCAAACGAATATCGCGTTCGATATAGGTTTTTTGATAGGAAGCATGAAATGCTGGCAAGAGATCCAATGGGAGAGTCTGCGCATCAGGTAAAAATCCCCTCCATAGCTGTTCAAAGGTTGGTCTTGGCAAATTAAGCAGTTCAAAATCAGCGATTTCATTTGTTTTTGAGAGCCACTTTTCCAACCAAGAATTTTCTGGTTGGTTCACAGCGATTTCACTTAATGAAAATGACTCGAGCTGTAAAATAACCGTCCGACCGGTCAAACTTTCTGTCATCTGTTTCATCACACCCCATTGCTGGGAACCGGTAAGGATATACTGTCCTGGCTTCTTATTGCGATCGATTCTGCGCTTAATCGCTGAGATCACTTCGGGAGCGTACTGCACTTCGTCCAGAATTAAAGGAAGCGCTTTATTATCTAAAAATAGATCTGGATCGCGACGCGCATTTTCCACATCCTCGAAAGGGTCAAAAAGCACATATGAGTAATTGGGAAAAAGATGTTTAAGAAGAGTGCTTTTTCCGACTTGACGAGCCCCAATAATGACTACGCTTGGAAAAAATTGAAGGAAATGAAGTAATTTAGCTGTAATTAATCGTGGGATGTATTGCATCAATTCGCCTCTTTATATGAAGCATATAACATATAATCTGTCTAAGTTCAATAAAAAAACACGATTTTCTAACATCATATGTAATATTATCCTGATATTCACCTTTAAAAAATTTCTGTAGCGTAGACTTTAGTCTGCGCTTGTTTACGCAGGTTTTAACCTGCGTTTGTCTTTGCGGGTTTTAACCCGCAAAGTCAGGATGGCGCGTAAAAACTACTGTAAGGGTACGCTGCGGCCTTGTCCGCTAAGAAGTTGCCGCAAGTGTGACTTGCGGGTTGAAACCCGCAAAAACAAGCGCAGGTTAAAACCTGCGCAAACAAGCGCAGACTGAAGTCTGCGCTACAAGTGTCTGTTGCAGAATTCTTTAAATACATCAAGTCCTGTGAGAGCTCGGAT
Organism: Chlamydiota bacterium; assembly: GCA_013287015.1. GTDB lineage: Bacteria > Chlamydiota > Chlamydiia > Chlamydiales > Parachlamydiaceae > JABDEO01. The sequence goes on along the minus strand of JABDEO010000114.1, from coordinate 2,246 downwards.
GCAGTTTCCAGTGGCGCAAGAACGCAAAATTGGACAACGCTTGTCAAAAGTTCGGCCATATGGACATGCCCCTTGAAGAGCATGGTGATTTTCGCCTGCCGGCTGGTATTTGCGTGCAGATGAAGCGCCAAAGACGCTAAATGTCGGAGTTGAAGTTGTACCGGCTAAATGCAATGGTAAAGAATCCATGGCGACAACCAGATCCACCTGATTCATTAAGTTTTGGAGCGCCGGCAGAGGAAGACGATCGACAATTTGAGCGTGCTGCGATAGATTTTGTACAATGCGCTCCGCAATCTTCTTTTCATCTTCAGATCCCCAAATTAACAAAAAATGACATTGTAATTTAACTTGCAGAAGTTTCAGAAAATCAATGAGCGCGCTTTCCGTCATTTGCTTATTGCGCCATGCTGATCCAGGACAAACCATCACAATAGGAGGAGTTAGACCAGTGAGAATTTTTTCAGTAACTCGTTGAAGTTCTGGTGTAATATTTAATGAGAGTCCTTGAGAACTAAAGGGGCTGAAATCTTGAAAATAACTTTTTACGATGAAAAGATAGTCCTCACGGATATTTTGTTGTGGAGGAAGCTGATAGCGGTGATTTGTAAACAAAATATTCGGCCATTCTGAAACTGATCCTCGCGCGAAACCCACTTTGTGTTTGCTTCTAGCTTGAAAGGTCGCCAACCCTGATTTTACATTCCCCTGAAGATCAAAAACAACGTCATATTCTATTTCCCGCAAGTTTTTTCGAAAGAGCCGCATCTCTTCAATATAATTCCACGGAGCTTTTCGCCAAACTTTAGTGCGGATGCATAGGGTTCGATTGACATGTGGGTGCGCACGCACAAGCTCAGCAAAAGGAGCCTCAACAATCCAGTCTATTTGACAGTCGGGAAAGCGGAATTTTAAATAACTTAAAACAGAAAAAGACTGGACAATGTCGCCTAACGACGATGTTTTAATAATCAAAAATTTCATTGTTTGAAATTTCCTATAAGTTGGGTCAATGCCTGACGAAAATCTTCCGGCAATGGAGCGTCCGCATCTATCTCTTTTTCCGAAAGCGGATAATGAAAATTTATATGAACCGCGTGAAGCAAACAGCGGGGGGCTGCGTAATGGCAGCGAAATTGACGTCCATACTGATGGTCTCCTAGAATAGGATGCCCCATCTCACTCAGATGGACACGCAGTTGATGCGTCCTGCCTGTCTTAGGATAACAGCGTATTAGCGCTGCATCTGGTCCCTTGGCTTCCACTCGCCATTCAGTAATGGCATGCAGTCCCTTGGCCTCACCGGAGGCTCCCCACAGAGTTTGACCTTGATAACGATGACGTTCAATTAAATAGTTGTCGATAGTTCCTGATAAATGAGTTGGAACGCCGTCAACAAGGGCTAAATATTCTTTATTTATCAGACGCTTCTTAAACAGTTCAGTCATTGTCTGTGCAGCTGAGTGAGTTTTTGCAAAGATCAGCACGCCTGAGGTCTCGCGATCGAGTCGGTGGACAAGAGTTAAGCTAGGGTGGCGGCGGCGCAAGTTTGTGAGCCATTCCGAACTATCGGAGGCGATTCCAGCTGGTTTATTATAGATGAATAAAGTGTCATCTTCATACAGGAGGCGTTCTCTTTCAAAAGAGGGGATAGGGGAAGAACAGATGGGAGTTGTATTTAAGAGGGCGACTTGGTCGCCGGCGCCCAATAGAAAGGAGGCAAAGCGTTCGGTGCGACCATTAATTTGGCAAAGGTTGCTTTCAATTATTTTTTTTACTTGTCGAGCTGAAAAGTTTTTTCCTAGTTTGTTTTTTAAGAAAGCTTGTAATTTGCAACCTGATTCTGTTTGGGACACTTCCCAGTTCTTATGCATAACTCTTCCATGTACAAAGACAATTCAACACAACTTAAAGCGAGTTAAATAAAAAAAATAATGTCAGGATAGGTAGGATAGAAGGACGTACGATCATCCTTCTTATCCTACCTATCCTGACATTATTTTTTTTATTTAACTCGCTTCAATCTCTTCGCGTCTTTGCACCTTGCGTCTTTGCGTTGAATCGACCTTGAGATTCGTCAAATTTGTTAGTTTATAGCGCGGTGAATTGGCTGAGGAAGCGCATGTCGTTTTCTGTGAAGAGGCGTATGTCCGAGATGCCGTACTTGAGCATAACTAACCGTTCAACGCCTAATCCCCAAGCAAATCCCGTATAAACTTCCGGATCGATATCGCCGATTTTTAACA
>JABDEO010000113.1 GCA_013287015.1 Chlamydiota bacterium | reverse complement strand
TAAAGCCGCCTTTAGCGATCTATATCCCATTGGCGTCCTTGCACGCGTCTTACGCATCATCCCCATGGAACAGGGCGGCGCTCAGGTCATCTTCAATATGGAGAAACGCCTGACCCTCCAAGAACAAATTCCCGATCCCAAACTGCTGAAAGCGCAAGTCCTATACTACGAAGATGTCCCTGTCATCACCCCAGAACTCAAAGCCTACTCAATCAGCATCATCTCCACAATCAAGGAGCTGCTGAAACTCAATCCACTCTTCAAAGAAGAACTTCAAATTTTTCTAGGACACTCCGATTTCACCGATCCGGGACGCTTGGCGGACTTTGCAGTGGCCTTGACAACCGCATCAAGAGAAGAACTGCAGGATGTCCTAAGCACATTCGATATTCCCGGACGCATTGATAAAGCCCTGATACTCCTAAAAAAAGAACTGGATATCAGCATCTTGCAACATGATATCAACAAAAAAATCGACGCCACAATCTCCAAAAGCCAAAGGGATTATTTTTTACGCGAACAACTTAAAACGATTAAAAAAGAACTTGGAATCGAAAAAGAGGACAAATCTTTAGATCGTGAAAAATTTGATGCGAGATTAAAACAACGTAAAGTTCCGGAACATGTCCAGAAAACGATTACTGAAGAGTTGGAAAAACTTGCGGCGCTCGAGGTGCAATCCGCTGAATATGCGATCTGCCGCAATTACCTGGACTGGCTCACCATCATTCCTTGGGGCATCTACGATACAGAACGCCATAATCTAAGACATGCAAAGCAGATCTTAGAAGAGGATCACTACGGCTTGGAAGAAATTAAAGAACGCATTTTGGAATTCATGGCTGTCGGAAAGCTTTCAGGCAGCGTCAAAGGAAGCATCATCTGCTTGGTCGGTCCTCCCGGAGTGGGAAAAACCAGCATCGGCAAAAGCATCGCCCGCGCTCTAAATCGCAAATTTTACCGTTTCTCCGTCGGCGGCATGCGCGATGAAGCCGAAATCAAGGGACATCGCCGCACCTACATCGGCGCCATGCCGGGGAAATTAATCCAAGCGCTGAAGCTGTGCCAGGTCATGAATCCGGTCATCATGCTGGATGAAGTGGATAAAATGGGCGTCAGCTATCAAGGCGATCCCGCTTCAGCGTTGCTTGAGGTGCTCGATCCTGAACAAAATTCCGCTTTCCTCGATCACTATCTGGATGTCCGCTGCGACTTGTCCGATGTGCTGTTTATCGTTACAGCCAACGTCCTAGACACGATTCCAGAGCCGCTCAAAGATCGCATGGACATTCTGCGGCTGTCCGGCTACATCCAACAAGAAAAAATTGAAATCGCGACGCGATATCTCATCCCACGCAATCGAAAATTAATGGGACTGAAGGTTAAAGAAGCTGAATTTTCACGCGACGCCCTGCGCGGCATCATCAATGGCTACGCCCGAGAAGCCGGTGTGCGCTCATTGGAAAATCAAATTAAAAAGATTTTGCGGAAAATCGCGGTCAAATTCGTCAAACAACAGGAAAAAGGCAGCCGCAAGCAAAGCGCTAAAGCCAAGGCTAAGGAAAAAGAGCCTCCAGTCCACCAGCATCTGATCGCTGTAGCGGATCTGAAGGAATATCTAGGCAAACCAATATTCACCAGCGACCGTTTTTATAAGCGCACTCCAATTGGGGTCTGCACAGGCTTAGCCTGGACCTCGATGGGAGGAGCCACCCTTTACATCGAAACGATTAAAGTCGCGGGCGAAAAAACAGGGATGAAACTCACAGGGCAGGCCGGCAATGTGATGAAGGAATCTTCCGAGATCGCTTGGAGCTACCTCCATAGCGCCCTCCATAAATATGCGCCAGGCTTTTCCTTTTTTAAAAAATCACAGGTGCATATCCATATCCCCGAAGGCGCCACCCCAAAAGACGGCCCATCGGCAGGCATCACCATGGTGACAGCCCTGCTGTCGCTCCTAACGGAAACGCCTGTTTGCGACGATTTGGGGATGACCGGAGAACTTACATTGACAGGACGCATCCTGCCTGTTGGAGGCATCAAGGAAAAATTCGTAGCTGCAAGACGCGCCAATCTAAAAACGTTGATTTTACCTAAAGACAATCTGCGTGATTACGAAGAATTGCCTGAATATATTAAAAAAGGCGTCGCCATCCATTTTGTGGAACACTATGACGAAGTGTTTGCCATCGCCTTCCATCAAAGGAAAAAATAGATGAAAAAACACTCTTCATTAACGAATTATCTCCAAAATAAAATCATTTCACCCGACCAATTGCCTGGCAAGGTGGCGGAATTGCGTCTTGCAAAAAAAATTATTTCTACACTAAATGGTTCTTTCGACTTGATGCATGCAGGTCATCTGCATATGATTTACGAAGCTTCCTGCACAGGCGATGTCCTAATTATCGCTCTGAATACGGATCGCTCCATTCAAGAATATAAAAGCCCCTTGCGCCCAATCATTCCTCTGCAATACAGACTGCAAATGATGGCGGCTTTGGGATTTGTCGACTATGTCACATGGTTTGATGAAACGGATCCTAGGCGTATTTTAGGCATCATTAAACCGGATGTTCACGTCAACGGAGCCGAATACGGCCCCAATTGCATCGAAGCGGAAACGGTGCGCTCGCATGGAGGAAAAATTCACATTGTAGAACTCATTCCCGGATTATCCACTTCACAGATATTGCAGAAAATCGCTACTATCCAAAGCAATAGTTGACGCTATATGCAAAGGTGAGCGCTTACCCCTCTCTGTGCTCTCTGTGGGCTCTGTGGTAGCCAAAGAGCCTTAAAATGATTCAATCTAAGGCTCTTTGGCTACCACAGAGCCCACAGAGAGCACAGAGAGGGGTAAGCGCTCACCTTTGCATTCGATAGAGGCGCGCCAATCGTGATTTCAGACCTAAATTAACAAGAGCGGTCATATGCGACTTATTTGCACCATCGATGATCCAAAGCAGGGAAGCGCGCTCTCGACATATCTGATGCAACGAGGCATCGAAAATCAATTAGAGCTTACAACCAACACCGATTGGGGAAGCCCGGAATATGGAACCGCGACCTGCAAACTTTGGGCTTATGATGAAGATCGTTTTGCAGAAGCGATGGATCTTGTGCAAGAATTTGAGCGAGATCCCTCCCACCCGCGCTTCCATGTCAAAGATCAACCTCTTCCTAAAATATCTATAGAAGCGGCGCCTGAAGTCGTTCTCAAAGAACGGCAGCCGATGGGCGTCATCACTCTCTACCTGCTGATCGCCTGCACGCTTCTATTGATTATCGCCAACCTCACAGCCCCCCTTGTCAATAAAGTCTCTTCCAATATTCCCTACACCCCTGTTTATTCGTCGCCCACTTATAAAACGCTCATGTACGACTACCCCAAGGCCTATGAATTCATTGACCGGCTAATCACAATTTACGGAATCGACGCCTTGCAAGAACCGAATACGCTTCCTAAAGAGGGCCAATATCTGCTGCAAGAATTTTACAAAACCCCCTACTGGCATGGGGTGTATGATAAGCTGACGCTGCTCTACAAAAATCCGCCCGCGCTTTGGACTTTCGACGCTCCAATGTTTGAAAAAGAGCGCGAAGGAGAGATCTGGCGCATATTCACGCCATGCTTGCTGCATAGCGATCTTCTGCATTTATTATTCAATATGATCTGGCTGATAGCCCTTGGAAAGCAACTTGAACAGCGTCTTGGAAAGTCGCGCTATATCCTATTCATCATCATCACCGCAATTTTTTCCAACACCGCTCAATACCTAATGAGCGGTTCCGGATTTCTCGGCTTTTCCGGCGTGCTGTGCGCAATGCTGGCGTTCATCTGGGTGCGTCAAAAGCGCGCTGCGTGGGAAGGCTATCAACTTGAACGCAGCACATTGGGATTCATTGCATTTTTCATTCTTTTCATGTTCAGCATTCAAGCGGTTTCGTTCTTTTTGGAGGTTTATACGGGCTCAGGACTCCCGGTAGGCATCGCCAACACCGCCCACCTGACTGGAGCCTTCAGCGGATACATATTGGCGCGCGGCAACTATTTCGCTTGGCGCGCAGCCTAAGAAGATGGGCGCTTGTAGCGTAGACTTCAGTCTGCGCTTGTTTGCACAGGTTTTAACCTGCGCTCGTTTTTGCGGGTTTTAACCCGCAAGTCATACTTGCGGGCAAGGCCGAAGCGTGCCCTTTGCGGGTTGAAACCCGCAAAAACAAACGCAGGTTAAAACCTGCGTAAACAAGCGCAGACTGAAGTCTACGCTACACGTGCGCGTCAGGGTCGAATTTTCACATAGACCTCCAATCTCCATTTGTCTATACTGACGCTCTTTAAGATTAGGACAATTGACATCATGAGTGTGCGCGACATCATCATTTTAGGGTGCTCCAGCCAGCAACCAACACGTTTCCGCAATCACGGCGCCTACCTGGTGCGTTGGAATGACGAAGGCCTACTGTTTGATCCGGGAGAAGGAACGCAGCGGCAATTTATTTACGCCAATATCGCTCCCCCTGTCGTCAACCGAATCTTCATCTCGCATTTTCATGGCGACCACTGTTTAGGCCTGGGGTCGATGCTGATGCGTCTCAACCTCGATAAGGTAACCCATCCTATTCATTGCTATTATCCTGCAAGCGGCAAAAAATATTTCGATCGCCTGCGCTATGGCAGCAGCTACCATGAAACAATCACAGTCATTGAACATCCTGTTTCGGAATCAGGCTTAGTGCAAGACGACGGTCATTTCCGCATCGAAGCGGCCTTTCTAGAACATGGCATCGACAATATTGGATGGCGCGTGACGGAGCCCGACATGCGCAAGTTCGACCGCGCTAAACTAGATGCGCATGGCATCCGCGGGCCATTGGTTCGCGAGCTTATTGAGACAGGGTCTTTAACCATTGGCGGTCATCTCACACGTCTGGAAGAGGTCAGTTGGATCCGCCATGGCGACAGCATTGCAGTCGTTATTGACACGCGCCAATGTCAAAATGCGATCAATATTGCACGGAACGCTCGCGTGCTTATTTGCGAAAGCACCTACCAAGAAGAGCACAAGGAGTTGGCCTACCTCCATTTCCACCTAACCGCCAAGCAGGCCGCCGCGATTGCGAGAGAAGCCAAAGCGCACCAACTCATCCTGACTCATTTTTCAGCGCGTTACCAAAACCTTCGTGAGATGGAAGCGGAAGCCAAATCGGTCTTTCCTAATACGTATATGGCTGAAGATTTAAGAGTATTCCCTTTTCCAAAAAACGAATAAGTTTTATCAATTGAAGATGAAACCTAGAGGAGCATATGTTCATTGAAACCGCTTACCGTTTTTTAGAGTATTTGCGAGTGATAAAAAACTCTTCCGAACACACTATCCGCAATTACGCGATCGACTTGAACGCCTTTAAAAATCATCTGGAAAAAGAGCTGCTGAAAGACTGCAAATCGGAAGACCTGCCGGATAAAATCCGCTATATGAGTTCTTATAAGGAGCGCTGGAAAGGCAAAGATCAGCTTCTACTATTCGACGTCATCAGTAAGAAAACCATTCGCGCTTTTCTCGCCAGCCTAAATATTCATCATAGCAACAAGCGCACCATCGTTCGTCGTCTCTCCTCGCTGCGCACTTTTTTTAAATATGCGGTCTCTCAAGGGTTGATCGCTAGTGATCCTACTGAGGAAATGGAAACTCCGAAAATTGAGAAAAAAGCGCCGCTTTTCTTGAGTTATGATCAGGTTAAAACACTCCTTGAACAGCCCGATACAGTTTCATTTCTTGGGTTTCGCGACCGCGTCATCATGGAGCTTTTATATAGTTCAGGATTGCGCGTCAGCGAGGTGGCTGCGTTGAATCGCAGCGATTTTGATTCTCAAAATCTGCTGATTAAACTGAAGGGCAAAGGAAAAAAAGAACGCATTGTGCCTATCACAAAAAACGCCGCTGAATGGATCGCCGCCTATTTAGCTCACCATGAACGCCATCTGGACACTGATGGACATCAAGCCCAAGTAAATTCAGAAGCGGTTTTTCTTAATAAATTAGGAACGCGTTTGACCACGCGCTCCATCGATAGAAATTTCGATAAATACCTGAAAGCCAGCGGCTTGGCCAGCAAAGTCACTCCGCACACGATCCGGCATACGATAGCGACTCATTGGCTGGAAAACGGCATGGATCTAAAAACAGTG
>JABDEO010000112.1 GCA_013287015.1 Chlamydiota bacterium | reverse complement strand
GAAGTACTGATTGACGAAAAGAAATTGCCGGCGAATAGGCAATCCTTCGATTTGATGTTTTTTTAAATGATAAAAAAAATGACCAAACAGATAGCGATAATCCAGCAATTGGCGTTCAATCTCAGCTCCAATTTCCCGCCTCCGATCTTCCGTCGCTCCTGTTTCGCTAAAGCGCCGTTGAACATGCCCTAAAAAGTCTTGCAGGTACCCCTTTATGTCATTAATATCCAACTCGATATCATGGAAATGCGAAGATGTTTGATGATTTGCAACCCATTCTTGGACCTGCTGAAGCAAGCTCTGGAATTTACCGTATCGTGTATGATGCTGCCGATCCGATATTTGCTTTGTCAGACCTTTGTGAATTGTATACAGTTCATGAAAAATCGGCGTTTCGAAGAGCGCATGATGCCTCCAATCCGCTCTAAGCAATTTGGCGAGAATCTCTCCAGTATAGTCTATAGTCCTGCTGTCAAAAGAGCCCAACTCATTGATCATCTGTAAGTTTTTCAACGTCTTTTCCATGCGAGCGTGCGTTGGCGCATAAGTGGATAGCGGCTGTTCCAGTTCTTCGAGATTTTGTTGGAGGATGCATTCGATTTTTGCAAAATCCGCATGATGGGAAGCTCCATTGCTTGTAATGGAGCGGCCAAGTTGATGGTAGAGTTTTTCGAGAGTTTGAATATCTTTTTTAAGGCTTTCACACGTCTGCAGTTGTGGAGGAGAAAGACTGCGCCCGCCTTTTGTCAGAAAAGCGTAATATTGCGCTAAGATCGCTTCCAATAGATGAATTTCATTTTCATATTTTGCAATTAAGTCGAGAAGGAAAGCCTTGCCTTGAACGTCATCGGCAAAATGATTCGCCTTGTCTTTGATCGCCAGGCTTTTTTCAAACAGCGCCGATCGGAGCGCCTTGTAGTAGTCCTGCAAAAGGGCAAAAGCCTTATCAGTTGGAATGACTTGCTGTACAGCTTGCACCATCTCTTTTTGAGGAAGTTGATGGGTGGTTTGATTTAATTCATAGAGTTTTAACATCTGATAGAGATCGATAAGTTGCTTTTGTGATTCGGCCTCCAGGAGGCGAAATGCACGGCAGTTCGACAGTTTATACAAAAGCTTGCCTACGCGTTCCAGCAAGGAAATATAGGCTCTATGACGACTTATGAAGCATTGATAATGTGTGTTTAGCGAGGTTTGGGCTTTTTTAAGGCGCCTTACACTGGAGAGATCCAGCAGTCGAGTCCAGCCGCTCGACAACTTCATCAAGGCGCGCTTCAAACTATGGGAACGTTCACAAGCCAACCGGCAGTTCCACAGCAGGCTATCAAGGCGTTTAATTGCCCATATGAAATCTTCAATTCTATGGGCAAGCATTTTTCTGATGGCTTCCACCACATCCAAGCTTTTCAGTAGCCATCGCATCATTATTAAGCATAAGTCGGAAAGTCTTCTCATCAACTTCAATTTTTTCGATGTTTTGTTTACGCGCAGTATCAGGATCGAGCTTGCGAGGAACAGTGCCTTGTTCTTGTGAAAGTTCTTCAAGAAATTGGGGCGCGATCGTTAATAAATCACAACCCGCCAATTCCACAATTTGATCTGCATTGCGAAAACTAGCCCCCATCACCTGTGTTTTATAGCCGAATTTTTTGAGGTAATTGTAAATCACAACGACGGATTTGACGCCGGGATCTTCCGCCGGAGCGTATCCGCTGACACCATCGTTCTTCTTGTACCAATCCAAAATTCGACCAACAAAAGGCGAGATCAAAGTCGCTCCGACATCGGCGCAAGCAATAGCCTGGGCCAAGCCGAACATCAAAGTCATGTTGCAGTGGATGCCCATCCGTTCAAGCTGATGGGCAGCCTTAGCGCCTTCCCAAGTGGAAGCCAATTTGATAAGGATGCGTTCTTTAGGGATGCCTGCTTCTTCGTATAATTTGATGAGGGATTGCGCTTTGTGAATGCTGCCTTCCACGTCAAATGAGAGCCGAGCGTCCACTTCCGTTGAGACGCGTCCAGGAATGATTTTGAGAATTTCAATCCCGAAATTGATGAAGAGCTTATCCATCATGAGCGTTCGCGTTTCGGCTGCCGATTTGCCTTTGGCCTTGCTATAATCGACCGCTTCTTGAACCAGGTGACGATATTGCGGATTTTGCTCTGCGGCTAGAATGAGGGATGGATTTGTCGTTGCGTCAGTGGGTCTGTATTTTTTGACCGCCTCTATGTCGCCGGTGTCGGAAACAATGGTGGTCATCGCTTTAATCTGCTCGAGTTTGCTTGGCATGGTTCACCTTATGCGGTAATCGGTAAATCTCTTAGAGGCTCAATGCGGAATGAAATTGTGACGGGTTGATCGCCAATAATGAGATCCAGCGTGGAACTTAAACGTGTCAACAATATCTTATAAGGAACTTTGACTTGATGTTCGCCGATATCAATTCCTACAGCCGTATTGCTCAAAATCTCTTCTGAATCGACGAGTTGCCGGCATAAAGCTTCAAATTTCTTAAGCTGCCGCTTCAACGTTTCATCGGAAAACGCATATTTCTTTTTGCATTGCGAACAGACGACTTGGCTGCTGGGATTATCCAGTTCAAAAATGGAAAAACACACAGGGTTTTTACAACCTTGACAACCAAACTGTAAATTATGTTTTTTTTGCATATAATCTCTTTTTCTTCACAGGTGTGTATCTTATCAGGTTGTCGAAAAAGAGTCACGTAAAAAGGCTGCTAGGCAGCAATTTCCGCTAAAAGCGGGAATTGCTGCCTAGATACCCCGACGAAGGAGGGGCGCCTGAACTGCTACTGCTTTTTTTTAAATTTACTTAGCCTTGCTTTTCTCTTTTGCAGGCTTTGCATCAGATTTTTTATCTGATTGTTTAGGTTTATTCTCATGATCCACAGAACCATTTTGATCTACGGTATAGCTACCTGTAGAAGGGTTGTACTCCACACATGCTTCTAACCCAGAACACATAATAACTAGACTAAGGATAGAGATAGTTACTTTATTCATTTACTTACCTTCTTCTTGTGAGTTTTTAATAACTTTATCCAGTTTCCCATATACTTCTTTTAAAACTTCATCTTTAGTTTCTTCACTCTTTTTCTTAACAAACCCTTTGATTTCGAGCAGATTCTCAAAGAATTTTTGCATTGATTTAGAGGCTTGGTAGTGTTCTTTTTCCATATGTTCTCCCAATGTTAACGCTGCCGTAACTTATCAAAAAACCCAAAAAAATGGAAATCTTATTTTATACCTGACTTAGACTCGAGTGCGACAAACGCTCGTTCTCGCACGCTTGTCATCGTAAAATTGGCGTGCTATTGGGAGCAGACCTGACCCCAATAGCGGAGGCGCGCTAAAAAAACGCGTAAAGGCATCAGCTGTTGCAGCTTCTATGTTTGCGCCGCTGGAGGAAGAACTTCTGCTGGAAGAGGGACGTTCCCAACGAATGCGGCCTTCAAGAGATTGATATTTTTTTGCCAATTGTTACAGACAGGAGATCTTTTTCCAGAGTTGGAGATTTAGCAATCGCATCATCCAACACAGTCAACATGCTATACGTTCCAATAACGGACATTTCATTGCCTCCGTTTTAATTAAAGAAACGAAGTTACCTGAGTTGAAGTTTATCTACAAAGAAAATCGTAGCGTAGGCTTCAGTCTGCGCTTGTTTACGCAGGTTTTAACCTGCGTTTGTTTTTGCGGATTTCAACCCGCAAATCACGCTTCGGCCTTTTCCGCAAGTGTGACTTGCGGGTTAAAACCCGCAAAAACAAGCACAGGTTAAAACCTGTGCAAACAAGCGCAGACTGAAGTCTGCGCTACAAGTGCGTCTAATTGAGATGCACTTGCAAAGGATTGTGTTGGCCCAAAATTTTTAACTCTTGCTGTAGATTTGCAATTTCGGCAGTGATATTGATAATCTTCTTTGCATACCACTTTTCACCTAATTTTCCTATACCATACACAGATAAGCCTAGTGCAATGAATGAACCAAATGCAATTCCTCCAATAATCGCGATCCGCGGAGTGGAATACATCGCCTCCGCAATTGCTTTTGGCGCATAGTAATAACCCACAATGAAAAGAGATGCATCTGGGCCGCTGTGCGCTCCCAACATTGCTGCAAACACTACGATAAATACAGAGGAAATAATAGCTGGAATCGCAGGAGCTCCAAAAAAAAGAACTGCAGCGCTGCCTCCAACAATAGTTAAAATTTTTCCGACAAGCGAAATAATTTTCGCAATTCTTTCGCGCTGTTCATACTTTTCCAGCAACAATTCTTTTAATTGAATTCTCGCTAGCAAATTCTCAACTTGAGCTTCAAGAGGGAATGCATTTACAGCGTTTTCCGCCGCTTCAATATTTATCGTGAGAGGGGGAAATACAACATTTGCAGCATCATTAGATATGTTTTGCATTTCATCTCTTTTGAATAGATTTTAATAAAAAATTGTAACAGAAATCGGAATAAAGTGAAAAGATAAAGTTTATCGCTTGTATTATAATATTTTTTTGATAATATGAAAACAATTGGATTTAGGGAATTTTATGATCGACAAACCGCTGGACTTCCAAAGTTTTATTTCACTGCATATTCCTCTCGTTGATTTTTGTCGTCGATATTTAGAAGATCAAGAAGGCATTCTAGCGCGAACGATCATCGATTCAATGCCTCCATCTACGACAGAGCCTCAACCGCCAAGCCTGTCGCCGGCTCCAAATGTTCATCTCACGCTATCCGAAGCCATTGAGATATTCAGCAAACGCAATTACCAACATGGCAATGTCCACCAAAACGCCGCGCATGTAAAAAACTGGAACGAAGCCGTTAGTCGCATTGATGCGGCTGTGCGGCAGTATAGCTTAATCCTCGAAGAATCTGTTGCGGGCTTCTTTCAAGAACTCGAACAACTTGGACTGGATCAGTGGCATGATAAGCTCTTGGATGTGGTGGAAGCCATCAGAAAAATGCTTGCCCATAGAATTGAAGATTTCATATGGGCAATTAAACGCCTTGATAGCCTGCTGTGGAACTGCCGGTTGGCTTGTGAACGTTCCCATAGTTTGAAGCGCGCCTTGATGAAGTTGTCGAGCGGCTGGACTCGACTGCTGGATCTCTCCAGTGTAAGGCGCCTTAAAAAAGCCCAAACCTCGCTAAACACACATTATCAATGCTTCATAAGTCGTCATAGAGCCTATATTTCCTTGCTGGAACGCGTAGGCAAGCTTTTGTATAAACTGTCGAACTGCCGTGCATTTCGCCTCCTGGAGGCCGAATCACAAAAGCAACTTATCGATCTCTATCAGATGTTAAAACTCTATGAATTAAATCAAACCACCCATCAACTTCCTCAAAAAGAGATGGTGCAAGCTGTACAGCAAGTCATTCCAACTGATAAGGCTTTTGCCCTTTTGCAGGACTACTACAAGGCGCTCCGATCGGCGCTGTTTGAAAAAAGCCTGGCGATCAAAGACAAGGCGAATCATTTTGCCGATGACGTTCAAGGCAAGGCTTTCCTTCTCGACTTAATTGCAAAATATGAAAATGAAATTCATCTATTGGAAGCGATCTTAGCGCAATATTACGCTTTTCTGACAAAAGGCGGGCGCAGTCTTTCTCCTCCACAACTGCAGACGTGTGAAAGCCTTAAAAAAGATATTCAAACTCTCGAAAAACTCTACCATCAACTTGGCCGCTCCATTACAAGCAATGGAGCTTCCCATCATGCGGATTTTGCAAAAATCGAATGCATCCTCCAACAAAATCTCGAAGAACTGGAACAGCCGCTATCCACTTATGCGCCAACGCACGCTCGCATGGAAAAGACGTTGAAAAACTTACAGATGATCAATGAGTTGGGCTCTTTTGACAGCAGGACTATAGACTATACTGGAGAGATTCTCGCCAAATTGCTTAGAGCGGATTGGAGGCATCATGCGCTCTTCGAAACGCCGATTTTTCATGAACTGTATACAATTCACAAAGGTCTGACAAAGCAAATATCGGATCGGCAGCATCATACACGATACGGTAAATTCCAGAGCTTGCTTCAGCAGGTCCAAGAATGGGTTGCAAATCATCAAACATCTTCGCATTTCCATGATATCGAGTTGGATATTAATGACATAAAGGGGTACCTGCAAGACTTTTTAGGGCATGTTCAACGGCGCTTTAGCGAAACAGGAGCGACGGAAGATCGGAGGCGGGAAATTGGAGCTGAGATTGAACGCCAATTGCTGGATTATCGCTATCTGTTTGGTCATTTTTTTTATCATTTAAAAAAACATCAAATCGAAGGATTGCCTATTCGCCGGCAATTTCTTTTCGTCAATCAGTACTTC
>JABDEO010000111.1 GCA_013287015.1 Chlamydiota bacterium | reverse complement strand
TTCCAAAATTATTCTGACACTGTTGGCAACAGCATCGCTTGCAGGGTGCGGCCAAGCGCAGCGGAATGAAGAAGCTGATGAAAAAGCCATTCGAAATGTCGTTCAATCGTACCAAGAGGCTTACAATCAACAGGATGCCGCAAAACTGGCGGCGCAGTGGGCTCCTGACGCCACCTATATCAATCCCGTGACAAGGGAGTTTGCAGAGGGAAGAGAGGCGATCGAAAAGCTTTTCAAGGAAAAATTTGCGCAAGGTAAGAAGAGGCGCCTTGAGACCACGATCAAAAGCATCAGATTTCCCAACCCGGATGAGGCAATCGAAAATGGCGTAATGAAAGTGACCATTGACGATCAACCTGCGCTACAGGTGGCTTACCAGATGGGATATGTCAAGGAAAATGGCAAGTGGCTGGTGAAAACCATTAACGAGATCGAATTGCAGGAACCCTCCTCCAATTTCGAACAGCTTAAAGATCTTGCATGGATGGTGGGTAAGTGGGAGGACTCTGACGAAAATGTTAAAATTTTGTTTGATAATCAATGGGACAAATACAAAAATTTTATCGTTCAGAACTTCAAAATGGAAATTCATGGCCAGGATGATATCGAAGGAAAGCAGATCATCGCCTGGGATTCAGTGAAAAATGTCATCCGCTCCTGGGTCTTTGATTCAGATGGGGAATTTGGCGAGGGGACATGGGAAAAGGTGGATAAAGGTTGGTACGCAGCCATGCGCTATACCCTGAGCGATGGGCGTGTCGCTTCATCGAAAAACATCTATACCCCTGTAGATGATCACAGCTATACGTTTGCTTCAGTAGAACGAGAGGTGGATGGAGAGATTCTGCCTGATATGAATCCTGTCACAGTCGAAAAGATCGAGTAGGAGGCGCCATGTGGAATAGAATAGCTGCATTAATGGTTCTAGTTGTCACGACGAGTCTATTAATCCTTCCCTTTGAGGCTGAAGCAAGAGGGGGAGGAAGAGGCGGCGGCGGTGGCGGCGGTGGTCGAGCCGGCGGCGGCGGCGGCAGAGCCGGCGGAGGTGCAAATAAGGGAGGATCCTACAGCGGCGGTCGTACGATGAACCGCACGCCCACCATGAGCCGCGCTTCCGGCAGACCTGCCGCGTCTCAATCAATATCTCAGACAAGACAGCAGCTCCCTGCAAGGACGAATGTCTCACAAGGCAGGGCTCAACAAGCTCGACAGACTAACCAGCAAGGCCTATCAACACAGAGAGGGCGGCAAAAGCCCACTGCGGCAAACCGGGCGGAATTGCGGGACCAGGTGAACAAGTATGCGCAAGGCGGTCAAGTGCAAAATATTAATCGCCAAGATCTTGCTCAGAAGACGAAGAATTTTTCCAGCAACCGAAGCGGCCAGTCTGCTCAAAATAGGCAGCTTTCCAATAATGTGAGCCAGCGTTTGCAGCAATCACGGCCGGATTCCAACCAGTGGTTTAATCGGAATTTTTTTGATAACCACAATCTAGATGTGAATTATGGAACGGGAGCCAACTTGTGGAGACCTGCCGCTTGGGCTTCATTGGCCGCCTGGGGAGCCTGGAACTGGTCGACGCCATACTACTACGATGATGGGGGATATGCTTACCCCATTACTACTGATGAATCCACTTACTCTTATCCTACAACTACGACTGTGTATCCCGGCAATACAACACCCACTCAACAGCCTGTTCAGACGCAATCTGATCAGGGCATTCAGACTACCGCCACACAAGGAGATTGGCTTCCACTTGGCGTCTTTGCTGTCGCGAGCGACGCCAATGCCGCCACTCAAACCAATCATTTTATCCAACTTGCCGTCAACCGCAGCGGGGAGATCTCCGGGGTTTTATTCAATTCCGCAACTGATGTTGCGCAAGACATTATCGGGACTGTCAATAACGAGACCCAGAAGGCTTATTGGTCTTTGGCCAACAAGCCAGGCGCTCCAGTGGCTTCAACCGGCATTTACAACCTGACGGAAGACCAGACCCCGATTAATGTGCATTTTTCCGATGGTTCAGACCAAACCTGGACTCTTGTGCGCATACAGCAGGGACAGTAGACAAGTGGTCAATAACTGGCGCTGGTTATGTTTTAGTTACAGGCGGAATTCGTTCGAATTTCCATAATTGTGGGAGCCATACGTTGAAAAAAATGAGACAGATTAGAGCGATAAGAGATCCGATGGCTAAAGTCACTTGAATTCCGTATAGATCCGCTAGAAAGCCTAATAGGGTATTTCCCAACAAGGGACCGCTCATATAACTAAGCATTTCAAAGCCCGCCATTCGACCACGTATAGTTTCGGGGATCGTTTCATTCCATATTGTCATCCGAAACACACCGCTCATCATGTCAAAATACCCAGCAAAAAGCAATCCCACTAGAATGTATCCGAATCCCGAGACCGTACCAACCCACAGCATTGAGAGCGCCCAGCAACCGGCGGCGATGACGATGCACACTCCACACCGTCGTATATCAAGCGTCCACCGCGAGAAAACAGTCATTAAAAACGCTCCTGTTGAAGGTAGGGCATAGAGGAGCCCCAAAGCGTCAAGGCGATCAAAAGCCATCGCTAAGGCTGGAAAAAGCGCCACGGGATTACAAAAAACCATCGCTATGAAGTCATTGACATAACTGCCAAGAATATCCGGACGTGATTGGAGGAAGCGTTTTCCTTCTGTCAGTTCGCCAATAAAACTTTTAAAGGTTATGCTGTGAGGGGCTATATCAGAAGCTCCTTTATATTTAATACTCAATAAAAAGAAGAATGAGATAAGAAAACTTGCGGCATCCAAGATATAGGTCGCTGCAGGGCCGATGCTAACAATCAAAACTCCTCCAACTAGAGGGCTTAAGATCGTGGTAAGAATATGGCGCATGGGAGCAAGAGCGCTGACTTTGGCTAAATCCTCAGGAGCAACGAGACGAGGAGTCAAAGCTTCCAGGGCGGGACGATGCAGTCCATTCATGAATGAAGCAAATCCTGCCAACAAAAAAATAACCGTTAAACTTGGCGTTGGCAGAGATGCATTGATGGCCAAGCCGACTGGGATAGCGCAAAGTATCGCTTCTGCAAAAAGCAATACACGTCTTTTATCAAAACGGTCTGCAAGGACACCTCCGATCAAGCTGGAGATAAATAGAAAAATGAATTCGACGCCGCTGATTAAGCCGGTCCATAACACGGATTTCGTCAGAAAGTATATTTGGAAAGGAATAATTACAGCTGTCATCTGCGAACCGAAAGCTGAAATTAATTGGCCAAGAAACAATCGTCTGAAGTTAAGCGCTTTAAGTGGGGAAAGATCAATTAACATAGAGATCATCTTTCGTTAAGTTTAACGTATGATATACCTTATACTTCAAAAATATCAATCAGGATAGGAATGACATGACCCGTATGAGCATCTTTGAAGTCACAGCATTAGAAAAACCGGTTGCCGCGACGATTGAAATTCCCGGCTCTAAAAGCTACACCAATCGGGCGCTCGTGATGGCGGCTTTAACCAAGGGCCCGGTGACTCTTTATAATCCTTTGTACAGTGAAGATACGGAGGCTATGATTGCATGTTTGAGGACATTGGGACTTCGAATAGAAATATCGCTCGACCGGACCATTGTCCATGATGATATCTCGATCATCCAAAACAAATCGTATGAACTGTTTGCCAAAGATTCTGGAACGACGATCCGTTTTTTGTTGGCGTTGCTTTGTCTGACGCCCGGCGACAAAGTGATAAGAGGGAGTGCGCGCCTTAACGAACGGCCGATTAAAGATCTCGTTGATGCTTTGCGTCTGTTGGGCGCTAAGATTGTCTATCTTGAGAAGGAAGGACAGCCGCCTTTGAAAATTCATTCCTCCTCTTTATGCGTAGGAGGTGAAGTTGCAATCGACGCCTCGATGAGCAGTCAGTTTTTGTCCGCATTGCTTATGATCGCCCCCTTTTTGGATGGCTTAAAAATTGGCCTTCGTGGTGAACTTATTTCCAAGCCTTATATTGATATGACAATCCGTGGGATGCGTGAGTGGGGAGTAGATGTTTTACAGATGGAAGATCGGAGGTATCATATCCCGTGCGAACAGCATTATCGAAAGAATCAATATACAATTGAGGGGGATTTTTCCAGCGCTGGATATTTTTTTGCGATTGCAGCGCTAACGCAATCAGTCATGACTCTAAAAAATCTAGATCCTTATTCAACTCAAGCGGACAGAAAATTTTTAAATATCTTGGCAAGGATGGGCAATGAAATTAACATGGATGATCATGGGATCACGGTCATAGGAAAACAAATTCTCCCTTTGTCGCTTGATATGGAAGATTGCCCGGATCAAGTGCAAACAATGGCCGTTTTGGCCGCCTTTGCGAAGGGAACGACAAAAATTTCCGGTGTGCGTTCATTGCGTTTAAAAGAGACAGAGCGTGTGCAAGCGCTAAAAAATGAATTGGCGAAAATGGGCATCAAAACAGAGGATACGCACAATACACTAACGATTTATGGAGGCGCCCCTCATGCGGCGATAATCGATACCTATGGCGATCATCGCATGGCCATGGCGTTTGCAGTGGCGGGTACAAAATTGCCGGGTATGAAAATTCGTCATCCCGAGGTGGTAAATAAAACGTTTCCAGCATTTTGGGATAAGTTAAGGTCGTTATGAAAATTATTTTAATTGGATTCATGGGCTCTGGAAAATCCTCGATAGCAAAAAAGTTAGGCCTTCTTCTCAAATTGCCTATACTTGAAATGGATGAACTTGTATTTCAAAAAACAAATACAAAAAACATGCATGAGGTTTTTGCTAAAGGAGGAGAACTGCTCTTGCGCGAAACAGAAATTATGATTGCTCAGGAATATGCTTCGACCGGCAACAACGTGATTTCAACTGGCGCCGGCGTAGTATTGAACAAAATTATTTTAGATTATTTAAAAAAGCGTGACGGGAGAATATTTTTTTTGAATGCAACCTTTCAAACGATAGCGGCTCGTTTGGCCGATGATGCATTGCGTCCTTTGTTCAAAAATAGTGTAGAAGCGGAATCTTTGTATCATTTTCGCCAACCGCTTTATTTGAAGTATGCGGATCAAGTAGTTGAGGTGGACAAAAAATCTGTGGAGGAAATTGCGCAAGAGATTGCTGAAAATATGCATTTGGTTAAAGATAGGTAATATGGCGAGTAATTCGTTTGGAAATATTTTTAAAATTACAACCTGGGGAGAATCCCACGGCAAAGCAATCGGCGTGGTCATCGATGGATGTCCTGCGGGCTTAGAAATTGATGAAAGTGAGATTAATGCTGCATTAGCCTTACGCGCGCCCGGTGGAAATCCCTATACCTCGCCCAGGACAGAAGCTGACAGAGCGGAAATTCTCTCCGGCGTATTTGAAGGTAGAACAACCGGAACCCCTATTTGCATCATCATTCCAAATAAAGATGCCGATTCAAGCAAATATGAGCCGATCAAAGATTTACTTAGGCCGGGACATGCCAATTATACCTATTTAGAAAAGTATGGGATTTTTGATTATAGAGGGGGAGGTCGCTCATCAGCGCGTGAAACAGCCTGTCGAGTAGCTGCTGGAGCCATTGCTAAAAAAATTCTAGAATGCAGTGGAGTCCAATTAACGGCCTACATTAAGCAAATTGGCGCCGTTGAAGCGGTCATTGAGGCGAACAATTTCGCACTCATACGTTCATTGACTCATCAGAGTCTTGTATTTTGTCCCGACGCACATGCAACTTCTGCAATGGTTGCTTTAATTGAAAAAGCAAAGATTGAAGGAGATTCCTTAGGAGGCATTATTGAGTTTATTGCGCTATCAGTTCCTGCAGGGCTTGGCGATCCAGTTTATGAAAAATTAGAAGCTAATCTTGCGCATGCAATGATGAGTTTGCCGGCCGCCAAAGGTTTTGAAATAGGATCAGGATTTCAATCCGCCGCCATGTCAGGGTCAGAGCATAATGACCTATTCATAAAGGAAGCAGGCGACGTGCGGACTCAAACAAATTATGCTGGAGGAACTCTAGGAGGGATTTCTACGGGCATGCCGATTATTGGAAGAGTCGCTTTTAAACCCACGTCGAGCATCATGAAACCACAAGAGACACTTACACTTTCCGGCGAGCGGGCCTCTTTTAGGCTTCCTGTGGGATCACGGCATGATCCATGCGTTGCCATTCGAGCTGTTCCTATTGTTGAAGCAATGGCTGCTTTAGTATTAGTTGATGTAATCCTCTTAAATAGATGTGTGAAGCTATGACTATACCAGCCTCTAACGCGAGTTTTGGATAAACGAAAGCCTTCTCGCTTCCCTCCCGAGACAATTGCAAAAATGCATTGGGGTCAGGCCTGGGCTGAAACGAATGGTTGAGTATCTTCAAAATTCAGCCCGGTTTTATCCCCCTAATTTTGGCGCCG
>JABDEO010000110.1 GCA_013287015.1 Chlamydiota bacterium | reverse complement strand
GTGAGCCGCCATTTTTTCTGTGGAAAAAAGCGTTTTTAGATCCTCAAAAGGCTGCATGAGCAGTTTAATATTGATCGTTTTGTCTCGCGCAAACATCTCCTTGGCGATCGCTTCCAGTTGTGCAATCAGGCTGAAATAGGGTGGTTGTAATTCCGCATAAGTGATGTCGATATCCGTCAAAATGCTTTTGGCGACTTCGATTAGGGTGCAAGTCGCCTTCGGGCCGACTTCCAGCAGGCCTTTGCGCTGGGCGTTGACGGCGAAGCGGCCGAGAAACTGCAACGGATATGTCGGAAGGGAGATGTCGCATTTGGCTGATGCGATGACGATTTTGCCGATAGCTGTTATGATGCTGCTGCAAACCGGTTCCAGGCGTTGTTCAATTCCCTTATCGTTAATCATCTCCAAACGCTGCAATAAGAAAAACAGCATGTAGCTGACGGCGTCGCCGATGCCCATCGCTTTTGCCTGCCCATCAGGTTCCGCATGGGCAATGCTTTTGGAACACTCCATAAAGATGCGCGCCGTGCGTTGAAGAGCGTCGACAGAGTGATTGCAGAGCGACATGCTGTTGCGTTGCATCGCGCGTATTGCAATTTCCGATAGGGCGTCGATCCAGTAACACAGGTCAAGCTCCTCCCCATTTTGAATGCACAGTTGAGCTTCATGACCATACATATCCACAACATAAAATGGATCCAAGCACTTCGATATTTTGGAAAGGGAGAGGTGAAGGGCGTCCAAGGCGACGCCAAGCAATACAATCCAGACAGGCGATGCGATGTTTTTATTTAAAAAGTTGAAAAACAGAATGTCGAATGCGATCAGGTAGGAGATTAACGAAAAAAACAGCAAAAAGGCGCTGGCTATGCGCAAAGACCGATCTTTTCGAAACAGCGTTGAGATGCGCGGAGTGAGATTTTGCTCCGCCTTTTGCAGTGGAGACCATGCAAGGGCATTAATCAAAACAGGCAGAAACAGAAATAATGTCGCCACTGTGATGATGGTGATTCCCATGATGGTGACAGTGACTTGAGGGAGTGTCTCGTTAACGGGCTGCGTGAAATACACTAGCGCGGCGACGATAATGGCAAGAATGGCCCCAAACATAAAGATTTTTCTCCTTTTAATTTCATCCTAGCATAGCGACCAATTTATTAGGAAAATTATCAAGTGGAATGTAAATAATGTAAATGATATCATCTACACGTTATATCATTAATAATGTAATTTTAGGAGTTAATATAATGACTACGTTAAGTAAAATTTCCAACATAGAGATAAACAATAATTTAATTGAATTAACTGAATCAGATAAAAAAATATCTAAATCCGCACCAACATCTGAGTTCCAGAAAATGTCCGATATTATAGAAAAATTATCTATTCAGATGCAAGAATCCGCTTCTATTGTTTTTACATCGTCAAAAATAAAAAATTTTCACGACTATATAAATCAGCAAACTAGAAGTTCTACAGGATTCGATACTGTTTCATTTCCACGTATAAGAGAATTTGTTGCAGAAATGGAAGCGAAATTAATTCAGGACATTAGCAGCGAACATTTAAATCCAAATCAAAAAATTGTAGAGATTGGCGCAGGTCAGTTGGATCCATACGGACACTCTTATCTCATGCAAAGGCTGCCTGAAGAATTAATGGACGTTGTAGAGCCTACAGAGATTAATCAGGTCTTAATAAATCAAAGCGATGAAAAATTAAAACGTGCAGACGCGACAGAATTGGAGAACCTTTACCCTTCACAGTCAGTAGATCGATTTATCGGCTCCGCCATGTTGGATACATTAAGCGAGGGGGATTTAATATCGACTTTAAAAAAAATGCATTCTGTGTTAAAAGATAATGGGCGTATTCTTCATATTTCAACTTTAGAACCATACCGAAATACTTTGTTATCCGCTTATGCAAATGAAGATACAATTTGCTTTCCACTCGCAAATGGTCAGGAAAGATTGGAAGGCCTCCAAATGATATCAAAAAAAGAGCTGCTTGAATTTTTAGATTCAAATAAGGAACTTTCTGAAAAGGAAATTGATTTTTTAAGATGGTTTGCAAATTTATCCTCTGGCGTTAGAGAACTGATTCTTAATACAATGAATCTCAGCAATTTACCCGAAGATATGTCTGCCGGATTATCCTTATCAGCATGGATAGAGAAAATAAATATTAAAGGTTTAACGATTTTAAAAAATAAAGATTTTTTTGAAAATAAAATAAAAAGAACGATGAAAAAAACCGGCTTTAAAATCATCGAATGTGGTTATAGAGAAGGAACGCAAATTATAGACAGACCACGCGATTTTCCGCCAAGACTGGAAACATTCAATTACTTTTCATTAGAACATGGAAATTTTTCTCGTGGTGAGCTTGGCGTCCTCGCTGTAAATAAAATTTATCAACATGTGAAAATGCATGTAATCATTGCGGAAGTTGAAAATAAGTCAGAGCAAGACTCTGTTTAAAACTACCCAATTTTATCATTTTTGAGTATACCCATAGTGGATGAACGACGTTCCATCCATTTTGGGGGTATTATGCAAAAAATCGGCGTGCTGCTTGTTAATTTGGGAACTCCGCTGTCTCCGCATCCAAACGATGTTTATCGTTTTTTGATCGAGTTTTTAACCGATGAACGAGTGATTGATATTCCCTGGCTTCAACGTCAGCTCCTTGTACGGGGAATGATCGTCCCTTCCCGCTATAAGCAGTCTGCAAAGGCTTATGAGCGAATTTGGACCAAAGAGGGCTCTCCACTGCTTGTTCATGGCAAAAAAGTGCAACATGCGCTTCAACAATCATTAGGCGGCCAGTTCCATGTTGAGTTGGCGATGCGCTACCAGGAGCCCTCTTTGTCGAAGGGCATTGGGACGTTGATGGATATCGGCCTTAGCCATCTGATTGTGCTGCCTCTATTTCCGCAGTACGCTTCCGCCACGACTGGGTCCGTCCATCAGCGTGTGCAGGAAATACTTTGCCGCTATCACGTATTTCCTAGGGTGACGCTCATCGATCAGTACGCCTCCCATCCGGCGCTTATCGACGCTTTTTGCAGTGTGGCGCAGAGACATCCTCTACAGGAATACGATCACTTTTTGTTTAGTTTTCATGGTCTTCCTGAAAAACATATTCGCAAGGCGGATCGAGGCGGCAATTGCCTCCAAGAGGGGTGTTGCAAAAAAATCTCCAATGAAAATTTCAGTTGTTATTCCGCGCAGTGCCATGCTACAGCCAACGCCATTGCAGCTCAACTCCAATTTGCAGCTGAAAAATACCATATCTGTTTTCAGTCACGTTTAGGCAAGGATCCTTGGTTAAAGCCTTATACAAATGCGACCATCCATGAGTTGGCGAAACAGGGAAAAAAGAAAATTTTGGTTTTCTGTCCCGCTTTTGTTTGCGATTGTTTGGAAACGACTTTTGAGATTGGAATAGAGTATGCGCAAGAATTTAAGCAAGCCGGAGGAGAGCGTTTGGATTTAGTTGAAGGCCTCAATTCGGACCCTAGTTGGATTCAAGCTTTGCGCCGGATTACTTTAGACCATGCAAGCGGCTTTGCGGTGAGGCCTCCGGAGAGCTGTTGCAGCGTGCGCTAAAGGAACTTCTTCGATGATGAAAAACCGGGCCAGAGCTTGCACGAGTTTTGTTTCTAGAAGTTTTTTATCGGCATGGTGATCGCAGAGGCGGCAAAGGAATTCCCTATGGTTCCTTTGGCCGCGGTAGCGCGGCGTTTTAGGTGGAAACAATAAATATTCCATATGCGCGGGATTGTAGTCCCAAAGAAGGGACGTGTGGTGAAGCCAGCGATCCTTGCTTAGGTATTGCGCATTGCCTCCAAATTTTTTATCCCCAAGAACGTAGTCGTTTTCCATAAGATGGAATCCCACTGGGAAGGCGGAACGGTAAAGTTCTGCAGTCCAATTAAGAATTCTTTGAGGACAGCAAGAAACGTTAACTTCTTGTCGATTGCAGATAAGCGTTACAAAATAAGTGTGTTCATCAACAAAGACTGTGCCGCCGCCGCTAAACCGGCGAATCAGAGGAACTGGTCGGTTTTGAAACAGGGGCTGGTTGATTAATAATTCTGGTTTTCCTGAGATCCCCATGACAATGGCTGGGGGGGATCCCTGATTGATAAGGCACCAGTTGCCCTGATCGGCGCGCAACAATGCCTCTTCCAGTTGCAGTTGCTCCAGGATCGGGCATCCACGCATCATGACTAAACGCAATCTGGGAAACGACGCGCCTTGCATTTCTGAATCCATCCATAGTTCTTCATGTAATGAATGAATCGATTAAAGAAGTTGATGTCAGGATAGGCAGGATGGAAAGGATAAGCTTAATATAAAAAAAATATTTTGTGTTGTCCTTTCCATCCTGCCTATCCTGACATCAACTTCTTTAATCGATTCAATTTCTTTGCGTCTCCGCGTCTCTGTGTTGAATGAGCCTTGAGATGCGTCAACGTTCTCTATGCCGCATGAGGGCGATCATCAGCACGGAGATATCGGCCGGCGAGACGCCTGAGATGCGCGAAGCCTGTCCTAAATTTTGCGGTTTGTTTTGAAGTAATTTTTGACGGGCTTCAATGCGCAAGCCTTGCACAGAAGCTATATTGAAGTCATCCGGAATTAAGATGTTTTCAGTATGCGAAAGCTTGGCGATTTCAGTGGTTTGACGACTGATGTAGCCGGCGTATTTAAAATTCAGCTCGATTTGGAAATTAATTTCCGGACCATGGTCCGCCATCGATTCGGGATATTCTTGAAAAAGTTTACTGTAAGTATTATCAGGACGGCACAAGAGTTGCGCCAGCGAAAAACCATGACCACCCACGTGTTTGTAAATTTTACTTAAACGTTCGGTTTCCTCTTCAATGGCGCGCTGTTTATGCTGAAGTTTAGCGTAGCGCGCTGCATCGATTAATCCAATGTCATAACCATACTTACGCAATCGCAAGTCGGCGTTGTCCTGGCGTAGAAGCAGGCGATATTCAGCGCGACTGGTGAACATTCGGTAGGGTTCATCTAATGTTTTTGTCGTGAGATCATCGATCATCACCCCGATGTAGGCTTCAGAGCGCTGTAAGATCAGCGGAGGCCTTCCCAATACAGAATTCGCCGCGTTAATTCCCGCTATGAGACCCTGTCCTGCGGCTTCTTCATATCCCGAGGTCCCGTTGATCTGTCCCGCCAGGAACAAACCTTTGACGCGATGGGTCTCTAATGAGGCGTCGATTTGACCGCTAACGACATAATCATACTCGATTGCGTAGGCCGGCCGCATGATTTCAGCATTGCGCAGCGCCGGGATGCTATGGATGAATTGGAGTTGTACATCAAAAGGCAATGAGGAGGAAACCCCATTTACATAGACCTCTTGCGTATTGAGTCCTTCAGGTTCAAGAAAAATTTGATGACGCTCCTTATCCGCAAATCGCACCATTTTATCTTCAATGGAAGGGCAGTACCGCGGGCCGACGCCTGTTATTTTGCCCGAATACATCGGCGAACGATGAATGTTCGCTAAAATAATCTGTTTTGTTTCTTGCGTGGTGTAAGTGATGTGGCACGACACCTGGGGCAGGCGAGGACGATCTTCATCGTCAAAAGAAAATTTTACGTCCGGATCGCCCGGCTGCTCTTCTGTTAGGGAAAAGTCAATGGAGCGCTTGTTGACGCGCGGCGGGGTTCCTGTTTTTAGCCGTCCGAGTTGAAAGCCATGCTTTTCTAGGTCGGCCGATAATCCGACGGAGGGCTGGTCGCCTGCGCGTCCGCCTGAAAGGTTGGTTTCCCCAATGTGCAGCAGTCCTCGCAAGAAGGTCCCGGAGGAGATGACTAGAGTTTTAGTGTGATAAATGACGCCTTCTTTGGTAACGACGCCGACAATGCGGCCGTCAGAGACCAGAAGCTCTTCGACGGTGCCTTGTTTGATCTCGAGATTTGCGGTTTGCTCTAGACGATGCTTCATCTCAACTTGATAGGCAGCCTTATCCGCCTGGGCGCGAGGCGCCCAGACAGCGGGACCTTTGGTGGCGTTGAGCATGCGGAATTGGATCCCTGTGCAATCGATGGCTTTTGCCATTTCGCCGCCAAGAGCGTCGATTTCCCGTACGATATGCCCTTTCGCAACGCCTCCAACGGCGGGATTGCAGCTCATTTTTGCGATGGTGTCAAGGTTCATGGTCAGCAAGAGCGCTTTGGCGCCCATGCGGGCGGCCGCTAATGCGGCTTCGCATCCGGCGTGGCCGCCGCCCATGATAATGACATCATAATCTACAGGGTATTTCCACATGAAAAAGCTTAAGTCTTATGACGATCACGTCTGCTGCGTTTTTTACGTTTATGTTTTGAAATTTTGTACTTTCGTTTCTTTTTAACGGAAGACATGCGTACTCCAGTTTAGAAGGTTGATAACGCGCAATCATAGAAGATTCATAATAAAAAGTAAAGACGCTTTTATTTTGTG
>JABDEO010000109.1:1041-6516 GCA_013287015.1 Chlamydiota bacterium | reverse complement strand
TTGGACAGCACACGTGTTAAACAAATACGTTGTTTGTCATCCATACTAACTGTTTTTTGTTTCCTCATATAGGTTGTTCCTCCTGATACCCTTATTCTATCAAAAGTGGGAATTTCCCACAACAAAAGAAGAGGCGACTATTTTTGAATTTTCTTCATTATGGTACAATCCCCTGGTCTGACCCCAATGGAGCCATGCCGCTCGTAAAAGTGTCATAGTGTCCGGTGGTAAATTAAAACTTGCTCGCACTGATGGACAAATTTGACAAACCTGTTTTCTGCCTGTCTTATTGATTTTAGTTTGCAAAAAGTAATGAAAAATGTTACATATTGAAAATGCATTGAAATCGCAAAAACAACCGAAAAATGATGCTTTTTGTAAATTGATTGCATATAAGGTGAAAATGAACTTAAAAAATTACATACTCTCTCTAGCAGCAAAAGGTAAATCATATTTCACTGAGAGTGATGCCTTAAATGCAATAGGTATATCAAAAATCGCATTACGTGCAGCTTTAAGACGCTTGAAAAAAAAGCGAGAGATAGCCTGTCCTCTTAGCGGCTTCTTTGTTATTGTTCCTCCGGAATACCAATCACTGCAGTCACTTCCACCCGAACAATTTATTGATGATCTTATGCGACATCTTAAAACACCCTATTACGTCGCTCTACTTAGCGCAGCTCAATTTTATGGAGCTGCTCATCAAAAGCCTCAAACTTTCCAAGTCATCATACCCCAAGCGCGAAGAAATATCGAGGTTGGCAGGGTTAAAATCTCGTTTACAACCAAATATGATGCTGATCAATCTGCAATTCGTCAGTTCAATACCTCTAGAGGATTCGTGCTAGTGGCAGATCCTGCAACAATTGCCATTGACCTTGTGACATTTCCTCAAAAATCTGGGGGGCTCTCTGCTGTTTTTGAAATACTGTCAGATCTTTCTGAGCATCTTAACGTCGAGAATTGCATAGAAGCAATTCCTCATTTAAAAAAAGCTCCCGCCCTTCAAAGATTGGGGTACTTTTTGGAGCTTTTGGGTTTGACTGAACAAGCTCAACTTTGCGAAAAAGAATTAAAAAAGCGCTCATATGTCAAAAAAGCATTGTTGGATCCACACGAAAAGTCGGAAGGAGCTATACTCAACACTCGATGGAATTTAATAATCAATACAGAATTAGAGATAGAACATGATACCTAGAAATTTTATTATTGAATGGCGTCAATATGCTCCCTGGATATCAGACGTACAAGTAGAACAGGATTTAATTATTTGTAGAGCATTGGTAGAGCTATTCTCATCAGAACTGATTTCGAAAACATTGGCTTTCAGGGGAGGGACTGCCCTTTATAAATTATATTCCAATCCATCACCGCGATATTCAGAAGACATCGATCTCGTTCAAGTCGAACAGACACCAATAGGTGATGTAGTCTCTGAAATCCGTAATGTCCTAAATCCCTGGCTTGGCCAACCTAAATGGAAACAAGGACAAGGACGCTTTACTCTTACCTATACTTTTCAGTCAGAAGATAGTCCTCCTATCCCTATGAAGTTGAAAATTGAGATCAATACCCGAGAGCATTTTTCCGTAAACGGATTTATCCATAAAAATTTCCAAGTCGACTCTGGCTGGTTCCAAGGAAATGCGCCTATTTTAACTTACCATTTGGAAGAGCTCATGGGAACCAAACTGCGTGCCCTTTTTCAGCGAAAAAAAGGACGTGACTTATTTGACTTCTGGTTTGTTCTTAAACATCATCAAATCGATCTGCAGAGTGTTATCAAAACATTTCATCATTATTTGGACAAACAAGGCATTCAAGTATCCAGAGCCCAATTTGAACAAAATTTAATCGAAAAAGCCAGCTCTCCTAGTTTTGTAGGCGATATTCGAGCTTTATTATCACCAGAAGTCGAGCCCCAATGGAGTTTAGAAGAAGGCTTAAAAATGGTACGAAACCGATTATTTCCAAGTCTTTCTGGAGAGGGATGGAAAGGGGATATATCATGATTCCAAATCATTAAATAAGAGCGGCTTGCGGACATCTAAACTGTATCAAGAGTTGAGTAGTTATGGTTTTTCATTTACTTCCATGTGAACTTTCTTTAGGATAATTTTTTTTCAAAAAAAAAAGGACAATCATATGCAGATAATAAAATGTTTTCTTGTGTTATTTCTTGCTCATTTTTTTATGTCGAATGCTGCGGCCCTAGAAAGAGATTATGACGTTGAAGAGTTTTGCAACTCACATCAAAAAAACTCTAGTAAGCGTAACTTAATTGAAAAATATCTCTATCTTATACCTGGATCTTCCGATGAATGTTTGTATGTTGGGTGTCCCCAGTGTAATGATGTATGGATTGAATACTATCTACATGAGAATTTTGATGATGAAGATGAAGAATGGACTGAAATTTATTGGAATTGTCAGTGCAAAGAAAAATTGTTAGGTAAAAATTATAAAAAATATTGGGACTATTGGATGCCTAAATGGGTCCATTGTCATAATCATTCAATATATAGCGGTTATCTTTCTAATAACCATACTAAATATTTTTCTTTTCTTCTTGAATATCTTCAATATGTAGATCAAAACAAATCTTGCGCTTGTTTTTGGCCGGAGATTTCAAAAAAAGCTGCAATTATTAATGACACTGCTTTTAATTTGTTCAAAAATCTTTTCAAAAACACAGATTTAAAGGAACTAATAGAAGATTTGGACCAACAGGAAGATTTTTTTATTACACCGCCAGAATATGGATTTAACTTGCATGGAGTAACCCTTTGTTGCGTTTGTCAAAGTTTTTTCTATTCTGATTATGATTGGATTTGTCGCGATATTGATTTTTATAGCACGTCATATTTTCAAGAAAAGTCTGCAGCTGAAATTAGAAATAAATTGAATGAAATTCGAGAAGATTTAGCATTAATGTTTTTAGAAGTTTATACAGAATGTTTGAAAAAACATCCTAATGAACGCATAGAGCAAGAGCTTTGCTTGGTTCGTAGTTTTCTGAATCTCCCACTTTTTGACATAGATGATAAATATTCCTGCATGACAGAGGACCGCTTTCTGAAGACTTGCGAGTTTTCCAAGCATCCTTATTCAGTTGAAAATGAATTAGACAAAAAAAGAAGAAAAAAATATTCAAACGATCCATTTTGTTATAGAAATAAAATTGAATCATTTCATTCAAATTTTAATAATGTTTGTTTAGTGGATATTCCATCACCTCCAAAAAACTGGGTGCAATCAGATGTTTATTTATCGCATGGAACATTTTACAACGATTTAAATTTATATAAAGAAGCTGTCCAGGTTTTAACGCAAGCGATTCAGCTTAATCCATCCAATCGAGATGCATATATTGAAAGAGCTATGGCTTATTTTGAAACGAATCAACTTTCACTAGCTTTGCAAGATTATGAATTAGCTAAAAAATTAACGGTTGTTCCTCCATTTAAGCTTGACAGTCCGAAAGCAATGGCGCTGGCCGCCATTTACATCCCAGAAAATAAAACGGACTTTTCCAAAGGATTAGTATTGGGAACAGTAGACGGAGCAAAAGTTTCCACTGTGGAATTTGTTCCTTCAATTTTTAGCTGTTTTAGAGGAATTTCAAATGGTCTTTGGGCTTTTGTCTGTTCTCCTATAGAAGTTAGCCAAGAAATGGTTAACGCAGCTTATGCCATTGGGGAATTTATTAGCACTCATAGTACAGAAGAATGTTTTCAATGTGTTGTTCCGGAATTAAAAGAGCTATCGATCTCATGGAATAAGATAAACGATTACTCCCGAGGGCAAAAAATTGGATATATTATTGGTAAATATGGCGTTGACATCTTTGCACCTGCCGGAGCCTTGAAAGGGATTAACAAAGTAAGAGCTTTGAAAAGAGCAAATGCAATGTGCACCCTTGAAAGCTGTGCCGCTTCCTCAACAAAACAAGCTAAAATCTTAGAGGAAAGTTTAAAAAGAGCGACAGTTAGGGAGTCTTTACTCACTGAGGCGGCTAAGAAAGGGAATATTCTTATACGAAACTCTAATGTCCAATATCATGTTATGCAAAAAAAGCACGCCTGGGATAAAGTGATAAAGCTTAGCGGTAATGTAGAAGAGGATTTTAGAGCGGTTGCTCTTCTGCTAGAAGAAAATGTTATTTTATCTGATAAATATTTTTTAGAATCTGAAAAATTTTCTCAGGGGAAAATCATTAGAGCGGATTATAAAAAAATGATAAATGGTCATGAAGTTCGAGCTGCGTTTGAGACGTATGTAGAAACAAATCAAATTTTCTTAAAAGATGCTTGGGTGATAACAAAATAATGAGTCAAATTGAATATATAAAATTAAAACAAAAATCCAGCAATTGTGATCCTTTAGAATTAGTGAATGCAATAGGATTTGAAGGAGCTTTGTATTTGGCTTGTGATATGCTAAATAATGAAGAATGGGATGAATCTTTACAAGAATACGCTGCAAGGGTTTTGGAAAATCTAAGAAAAAAATATCCAGAAAAATGGAATTCAAGTTGGAGATACGATGCATTGCTCGGATATGCTTACCATATACTTTTAAAGTATGATGAAAGATATGTTGCTTATAAAAGAGCTTTTGATAACATACAGCCTCTTCCTCCTCCTCAACTATTAGTCGCTATGGCTAGATGCTGTATAGCGCCTGGAAAACCTCCTATAACCGAAGAGGAGGCAATATTGCTAGTCAAAGAAGCTATAAAAACTACACCTTATATTGAGGGGGTTGAACTATTGAGAGGACTTTACAAGTCTGTCGGCAATATTAAAGAGCAAAAACACTGGGAAAATATTTTAGAAAATATAAAGAAAAACGGGGTCCATCTTCCTCCCTTAGATCAAATTCCTAAAAATGAATGATGTCTGAGGCGGTCAGTATTAAAAATGGTAATATCAAAATGAGTTCTTTAACTTACGCGCAATTAAAAAAAAAATCCGACAGTTGGGATCCATCAGATTTAGTCAGTACGCTAGGATTTGATGGGGCCTTGTGCATTGCTTGCGATATGCTTAATAATGAAGAATGGGATACGTCATTACAAGAATATGCAACAAATCTTCTAGAGGAGGTAAGAAAAAAATATTCAGAAAAATGGGATTCAAGCTGGAGATATGATGCATTACTCGGATATGCTTATGACATTATTTTAAAATATGATGAGAGGTTTGCCGCTTATAAGAGGGCTTTTGATAAAATAATTCCAAAACCTCCACAATTACTAGTCGCTCTAGCTGGTTGTTGCTGGGCTCCTGGAAAACCTCCTATAACCGAAGAGGAGGCAATATCATTAGTTAAAGAAGCTATAAAAACTACACTTTATATTGAAGGGGTTGAACTATTGAGAGGACTTTACAAGTCTGTCGGCAATATTAAAGAGCAAAAACACTGGGAAAATATTTTAGAAAATATAAAGAAAAACGGGGTCCATCTTCCTCC
>JABDEO010000109.1:0-941 GCA_013287015.1 Chlamydiota bacterium | reverse complement strand
AGAGGACTTTACAAGTCTGTCGGCAATATTAAAGAGCAAAAACACTGGGAAAATATTTTAGAAAATATAAAGAAAAACGGGGTCCATCTTCCTCCTTTAGGTCAAATTCCTAAAAATGAATGATATTTGAAGGCGGTCAATATATTCTTTATCGTATAAGATTAAAAACATTAAGTAAATGGATTTCGGATCAAAGGCGAAAAGTTATGAAGCTGGGAAATTCTGAAAAAAGCTCACTCTTCAAGTTTTTAGAGGAGAGGCGACTATCTTTGAATTTTCTTTATTTCTTTATTTATGGTACAATGAGGTGAGAAGGGGAAAACAAGGAGTTAGATTATGACGACAAAGAGTCATCTGTCTCGTATGACAATAGACGTTCCGGAGGAAGATCATAAAAGACTTAAAGCGCTTGCCGCTATTCTGGGGAAAAGCATGCGCGAAATCATTATCGAATGGATACATGAACATCTTTACAGCTTAAATACCCCTAATGCTGAAACACTGGAAGCTATAAGGCAGATCGAAAACGGAGAAAATTTAATCGAAAGTAAAAATATTAACGATCTTTTTAAGAAGCTTGGCATCTAAATGCTGAAACCCATCCACCTACGCAAATTTGAAGATGAAGTCATAAAAGCTAAGAAACGTGGAAAGGATATGGAGAAGTTAAAGGAGGTTATGAAGCTTCTAACTCAGGAAAAACCGCTTGAACCAAAGCATCGGAATCATAAGCTTAAGGGCAATTACATTGGCTATTGGGAATGTCACATTGAACCAGACTGGCTGCTAGTCTATAAAACGACAAAAACGCATATTACCTTCGCCAGGACAGGCTCTCATTCTGACTTATTTTAACGCTTGCCTCTTCAGAATTAAAAAGAGAGGGGAAAAAGATAAAAAATGAAGAACCAGCTCCCTGGTTAGGTCTCGTTTTCACTGAT
>JABDEO010000108.1 GCA_013287015.1 Chlamydiota bacterium | reverse complement strand
GTCAGGCCTGACACTATGACACTTTTAAAAACGCCAGTATGACAAGTTTCAAAGCGTCATACTGGCGTTTTTAAAAGTGTCATAAAATACGCGCCAAAGCGTCAATGTCAGGACAATCGTTTATCCAAAACTCGCGTTATTTACAGACAAACACCGCGGAGCCGTAGGCAACTGGCTACCTTCCGTTTCGCCGTTTCCAGGATTATCGGCGATGATTAGCTGTATTTTGTCTTGGCGAGTGGCTTCTCTGTGAATTATTTTTAAAATTTCGCCCTTGATTGCCGCGTCCATTTTGAATGGGTTCAGCGGCGATGGAAGGATCCGGTTCATAACCAGGCTCAACCACTTTAGGAATTTTTTGTTTTAATAGACGCTCGATGTCTACAAGTAATTTGTGTTCATCAATGCAAACAAGAGAACAGGCGCAGCCTTCATTCCCTGCGCGGCCAGTGCGTCCGATGCGGTGAACATAATCCTCCGGCACATTTGGAAGTTCAAAATTCACTACATGAGGAAGCTGATCAATATCGAGTCCTCGCGCTGCAATATCTGTGGCTACAAGTACACGCAACTGGCCTTTTTTAAAGTCCGCTAGAACTTTTGTACGCGCCGACTGACTTTTATTTCCATGAATCGCTTCGGCGGCAATTCCATCAGTGGTGAGCTGCTTTGAAAGTCGATTCGCGCCGTGTTTGGTGCGAGTAAACACAAGAACCTGTTTCCATTTTTGCGAAGAAATCAAGAAGGACAAAAGCTCGCGCTTGCGTTTATTATCGACCGGATAAACGACCTGTGAAATCAATTCAGCCGGAGCGTTATGACGCACCGCTTCAATTGTTTGAGGGGATTTCAGGAAGCCATAAGCGAGATTTTTGATTTCATTTGAAAAAGTTGCGGAAAACAAAAGATTTTGTCGATTTTTTGGCAAGAGAGCCAGAATCTTCCGGATGTCAGGAATAAAGCCCATATCCATCATGCGGTCCGCTTCATCAAGCACAAAAATTTCGACATGGGAGATGTCAATAATTTTTTGCGAAATAAGATCCAAGAGGCGGCCAGGAGTGGCGATAAGAATATCCGCGCCGCTTTGCAACTTTTTAATTTGCGCATTGATGTTCACCCCGCCAAAAATGACTTGAGCTTTTAGCGGCAGGTGTTTTCCATAAGTTTTAACGCTATCAGCCACCTGCGCAGCCAGCTCACGCGTCGGAGTTAAAATGAGCGCGCGCACTATATGGCTGTTTTGATTTTTCCGATTGATCATCAAAAGTTGCAGAAGAGGCAGCGTAAAGCCAGCTGTTTTTCCGGTGCCTGTTTGAGCGCCCGCTAGGACATCCCCTCCTTTAAGGATAAGCGGAATGGCTTGCATTTGAATGGGAGTGGCTTCGACGTAGCCTTTTTCATCAATCGCCTGAAGGAGTTCTTGCTGAAGACCAAAATTTTTAAATGACATTGTTTCCTAATAATTATAATTTTTGAGTGCAGATATTAAAACTGTAACACATTTTGCTATTTATAGATATTTAAAATTTTTAACTATCGGAAATAACGTATTGCGCTTAAACGATTCGGTCTGCAAGGAAGTTGGGGACTTGGGAAATGGCGAGACGCTCCTGCTGTAGAGAGTCTCGATAGCGCACCGTAACAGTTTGATCGCTAAGCGTCTGCGTATCGACGGTAAAGCAGTAAGGCGTGCCGGCCTCATCCATGCGGGCATAGCGCTTGCCGATATTTTGCTTAATATCCAGTTGCACATCCCATTTTTTACGCAGATCCATATAGAGATTCGTCGCAATTTCTCCCATGCCGTCTTTATCGACGAGAGGGAAGACGCCCGCCTTAATCGGCGCCATGCGGGGGTGAAATTTCATGTACATGCCGCTGGGACGAAAGGTGTCTTCCACATAAGCGTCGCATAACAGAGCTAAAACGCCGCGATCGGCGCCTGCCGACGGTTCAATAATATGAGGGAAATAGCGTTCATTAGCTTCCTGATCAAAATATTTCATCCGCTCGCCTTGCCCGGAGTGCTCAGCATGCTGCCTTAAGTCGTAATCGGTTCGGTGTGCAACGCCTTCCAGTTCGCCAAAACCCGGATCTGTAAAGGGAAAACGATACTCGATATCGCTGCTTCCAACTCCCGCTTTGGCGTAATGGGCCAGCTCTTCATGACTTTGTTCGCGCAAACGCAAGTTCTCTTTAGCGATTCCAATCGACTGCCACCATTGATAACGATTCATTCTCCAAAATTCATACCATTCTTTAGCTTCACGCGGATGAACAAAAAATTCGATCTCCATTTGTTCAAATTCACGCGAACGGAAAATAAAATTGCGCGGCGTCACTTCATTGCGGAAGGCCTTGCCGATCTGCGCAATGCCAAAGGGTATTTTCACGCGGCTGGTGTCCAAAACATTGCGAAAATTGGCAAAGATGCCCTGTGCGGTTTCGGGGCGTAAATATGCGATCGCTGAGAGGTCTTCCACTGCGCCGATGGTCGTTTTAAACATCAGGTTGAATTGACGCGGTTCTGTAAGCGTCCCAGGCGCATCGACGTCAGGACCGATCACGGTCTTTTGCACGTCGCTGGAAAGCTCGCCATACGGCGTCCAGTTGGGGGGAGCCAGCTCGCCCCCGCCGCTCTTTTTGAGCATTTTTTCGGCTCGCTTGCGCCAGACAGCTTCCGCCTCATCGCCTTCAAGCACGGCCAGCAATCCTAAAGACTGCTTTTGTCCTTGCTTGACAAGCACGGCTTCAGCGCAAATCAGGTGATCGGATCTATAGCGATTTTTCGTTTCACGGCAATCCACCATAGGGTCGCTAAACCCCTCTACATGACCGGAGGCGACCCAAACTTTTGGATTCATAATGATCGAACAATCAACGCCTACAATATCCAGGAGTTTGTTATTCACTCCCATCAAAGGAAAGCGCACGACATCATCCCACCATGCATTTTTAAGATTACGCTTCAGGGTTGCGCCTAAAGGACCATAATCCCAAAATCCATTGATTCCGCCATAAATCTCCGATGATTGAAAAATAAAGCCGCGACGCCTGCATAATGCAACGAGCTTTTCCATTTTTCCTGTCGTTTTGCCATCCATATTCATACTGACCATCTCCAATAAAGCATCTACTTATACAAGATTTCCTATTTAATCTGTTCAATTTTTATTGCTTGAAAATTTGCAGCCTTTTGGGCATGGTTCAAACGAGATGCAAAGACGCGAAGGAATTGAAGTTAAAAAATAATGTCAGGATGGGCAGGATAGGAAGGATGGGGCGGCTTGCCGAAATTCATCTTGTATTCTTATCCTTCCTATCCTGCCCATCCTGACATTATTTTTTAACTTCAATTCTTTGGCGTCTTTGCATTGCTTGTCTTTGAATCAAGGAGCGGCTATGCGCAGTTACTATGCACATTTGGAAACAGCGACGGGAGCTGCGAAGAAAACAGCATTGGCCAAACCCGTCTTTCGTTCATCGGCCATCTTTCCCGCGCTTAATCAAATCGGCGTCTCTTCACGAATCCTATTTATGGGGTACTGGATTCTTAAGCGCAATATCAAACAAGTCGCGGCAGTCATTTCCCTGCGTGGAGAGCAGGGCGATCTTCTTCATCGCAGCACAATGCAGATCGAAGAAGCCAAAACGTATCGCATTGAACTTGCCGATCAGCTGGCGGGCATGGGGTTGCCGCAAGACACTCCCTTTGTGGGAACGTTGGAGGTGGAATTTTTCTCAACGAACAACTTTGTTTTTCCCTATCCCGCCGTCGCGATCAATTACTATGGACCGCACTTCAGCTCCGTGGTGCATACTGCGCAGCGCGTTTATAACGATTTCGAAGATATGCGCAATAATTCCCAGACGCACGTGCCAGAGTCGGGCTTTAACATTTACGCCGATGATGAGCGCGAACCATTTTTCGGACTGATCAATGGCCCGGAGGCAGTGCCTGACAGCAAAATCGACATGCAATTTTTCAATACGGACAAAGAGACTCTTTCTTTTGAGTTGAATTCAGGCCCATTGAAGCCCTACCAGCTTCAGATGATCTATCCCGCTCGTTTGGTGGATCTTAAAAAATTCCTCAAAGGCAAGGTGGGAGCGGTAAAAGCGCGCTTCAATGTGAATTGGATTTTTCCCAGATTGGTGGCAGGCAATATGCAACATTCGCCGCCGGCGATCACCATTACACACACTTACTATGATTGCAGCAACGCTCAGTCTAAAACAGATTATTGGCTGCCGGCGCGGCAAGAATGGCATGCGGCCGCCCTTATGACCCCTGCCTGCATCCAAGACAAGCATTTCACCAACCTATATTTCTATCCCATTTATTCCCCTTCGACATTTGTGATCGATGTGGAGATCTACAACGCCGCAGGCGACTGCTTGGGAAGAAAAAGTGAAGCCCTTAGAATCGAGTCTCCAAAATTAGAGCTTAAGCTTATCAACATCAAATCCTTATGCGAAGAATTGAAAATTACATCGCTTCAAAAGCTCGCCGTTAGGGTGATCGCCCGCGCCATTGGCGAAAGCAACCTGCCGGCCCGCGTAAAGTTAGGCTTGGATATCGGACAGGGACTGCAGCAAATGCCTTGCAACATTTGCACGAATCTGCAGCCGTTCAATCCCGCTTTCGACACAAAACCCTCCACTTTCCGCTGGTCGCCAATCCTGACGGACCATCCCCATGCATCGCTTTGGATTATGAACTCTTCCCCTGCAGTCCACTACACAAAGCATGCGGAAATTCAATTATCTTTTTTCCGAGAAAAAGACGACTCCACACTGACGCGCGCCATCACCCTTCCTCCTCATGGCTTTATCGTCATTCAGCCGGATGCCGATCCTGAATTAAAAGCGTTTTTTTGAAAATAAAGTGGGTTGGTGCACGGCGGTAAGCAGCAATCCCTATACGACAAATTATTATTTTTCTGAAAACGCCTCCGGAGTCGTCGGAGGAGACCATGGTTTTTAGATTGAAACCAATAAAAAAAATAATATCAGGATGGGCAGGATAGGAAAGGATAGAAATAAGATGGGAGCGTACAGGATTTATTTGCAGAAAATCCTGTACGCTTCCATCTTATTTCTATCCTTCCCTATCCTGCCCATCCTGACATCGACTTTTTTATTGGGTTGAAATTTTAATGCTGGCCGACTGCTTTCAACAGTTCTTGATAACTAGGGAGGGTGTCGACAAACTGATATTCCGCTTTTTCACGGTTATACCACCCTGTTTTGATCTGCTGACCGTTTGTGACAGCGATAAAATGAGCCTGAACAAAATGATTGTAACCTGCGACCTGATGGACAACGCGTGGAGTCAGCTTGATCGACTTGCACTCAACCAGTAAAAGAGGATACAGGGAATGGCTAGGATGAATATTTTTGGCGAAACAGATCAGATCGCCCCGGCGCTCCGGCACGACTTGGTCTTGCAACTCCAAGTGAGGCAGCTGCTTCAATCCTTTTTCCAACACCAGATGCGCCGCAGGAAAACCAAGATTATGAACCATGCGTGAAAGAAGCTGCTGCCGCACCACCTCTTCAGGTTGAGCCGCCACCCAAATTTTGCGTATCAGACAATAAATTTGATCGACCTGACTCATAATGATTCTTATTGAGCCTCAGTTTCTATAATGCCGTAATTTCCATCCCTTCTACGGTAGATCACCTTGAGTTTTCTATCCTCTTCTTGACGGAAAATCAGGAAAACATCGCCGGAGAGTTCCATTTTCATGATCGCTTCCTCTTTGGTCAACACCTTCAACGGGATTGTATCTTTCTGAACAATTTTATGAGAACCGTAGCTATCAATGGCGCGTCTTTGGCTTTCGCCCTCAATTTCTTCGTTAACATCCGACAGTTCCGCTTCCAAAGCATTGCTCCAGACATTTACATTCATATCGACTGTCTGAGGATGCTTGCCCTGATGATCTCGAATGCGGTCATGATATCTACGAATTTGATTTTGCATCTTATCAATCGCCTTATCAATGGAAGCGTACATGTTCTCGCTTAAAGCCTGGCTTTTGATCTTAATATGATCCACTTTGAGGATAATATCCACGCGATGTTCTAGTTTTTGAATGTCCATAATCACTTGAACGTCGATCAAACGCAGACCAAACCGCTCGATTTTGCCAATTTTTTCCAGGGCATACTGTTTCATCGCTTCGGTCACGTGAACATTACGACCCGTCACCATGATGGCATATTCTTCACCAACAAACTCCGCAGCTTTTGCTTTGCGACTGCTCATAATACACCTCGCTTTGGGATTAGATACCACGCATCTCTTATTATATACCCAAAAAACAGAAGGTGCAAAGAAAAAATTGGCATTTTTGGGGTCATGCCCTGACACTACGGCGTTGTTCACCTTTTCGGTCACTAGAATCCCCTCTCTGTGTGCTCTGTGATCTCTGTGGTTGATAAAAACGTTTCGACCTTTTTTATCAACCACAGAGATCACAGAGAGGTGACCGAGTTCTTTCTTGGCAAAGGTGAACAAGGCCGACAGTATGACGCTTTTAAAGCGCAA
>JABDEO010000107.1 GCA_013287015.1 Chlamydiota bacterium | reverse complement strand
CTTGCAAAGTTGTGAAGGGGCTGGCCAGACCAGCAACCATGTCGGTCATTCCACTGTTCTTCTCCTTGAGTTGATGCACGCTTGACATACCAAGCTCGCTGCCCTTCATCTTCCTTTTGCAATCAATGAGATAGTTCATGCAGCCACTATGTTGCCTTTTGCGTTTTCTTTCCTCTGAGCTCACCTTACGCAAAATAGCGGACATTTGGACTAAGCCAAAGCCCCGGGGACGAAGTCTCTTGAGCCACCCCATATTAGGAAATATGGGGTGGCTCAAGAGACTTCGTCCGCGGGAGCTTTCGCTTTAGCCCAAATGCCCGTTATTTTGCGTAAGGTGAGCTCTGAGGTTTGAGATTAATTGTCAATTCGGCAAGTAAATCCTCTTCGTCATAATCCGTAGCGAATATCTGCTTCAACCTTGGAGATCCAAGTTTTAGCATCTGTTTTTCTATCAAATATGGCTGTAAGTGTGGGATGTCCTTTTAATCGAACTTCTGCCTGATAACGAACGTTGCCTTTCTTAAGTTTTGTTTCTCGAATACAACCCATTTTAACTCCCTGCAAGCGTGTAGAGGATCATTAGTCCTCTGACTAATCGACTTTAACGCTTGATACACAGTTACTTAAAAGGAGTGCAAATACTGATTACCGTAAATCCAACGGAACCGACACTCCAAAGCAATCTTCAAGAATATTTTTGAAGATCTGTTTTGGGTGATTAAGAGAAATTACCAACTACGTTGGAATTCCGTTTTCTCCGGCAAGAGAAAAAAGAAGGAAAAGGCAAAATGCCTTTTCCCTCGAGAGTGGCCAGAACTGGAATCGAACCAGCGACACAAGGATTTTCAGTCCTCTGCTCTACCGACTGAGCTATCTGGCCGGGTTGGAAAGAGAACCATATTCAATTCATCTATTTTTGTGCAATGAAATTCTATCCTTTGAGTCCTGATTGGAGCAAAATCATATCCTTAACAATGGCGGTCGCTTCTTTCATTTGCAGGTCATCATCTTCGAATTGAGGGCTTTCATTTTCCGCATCTTCTTCTGAATCAGCGACTTTTAACCATGTTTTGTAGTTTTTATTGCGCGCGAACCGCTCTTCGCTGTTTTTGCGCAAGGCGGGCAGCATGTTCCGCCACGACTGGCTTTTACGCTGTATATTTGATGCGTAATAGCGTAAATACCATTCTCGAAGCCGAGGAGAGATGTCTGAAAAATCATCGGAATACAGCGGCGTAATCTGATCGGAGGCGATGGGGCGATCCAGATAGGCCTCGCCGATGCGTTGTTCGCCATACCGGCTGGGCGCGACGATATCGGCTTTAACGCCTTCCAACTGAGGCGTTTTTCCCGAAACCGTATAATATTTCCCTACAGTGACCTTAAAAAAAGAGGAGCTCCCGTTTTCCGTGACAGTCTGCGTCTGTATTGTGCCTTTCCCATAAGTGTGCTCATCGCCGACTATGAGCGCCACGCCATAGTCCTGCAAAGCCTGAGCGACGATCTCCGCGGCGGAAGCCGTCCACCTCGATGTCAATATCACCAAAGGGCCGTCAAAAACCCTGCTGGCGTCCGTATCGCGATAGATCTGTTCATCCCCGTTTGAATATTTGGCGACAACGATTACGCCTGTTGTGATGAAAAGCCCGGCCACCTTGACCGCTTGATTTAAAAAACCTCCGCCATTATCGCGTAAATCAAGAATCAACCCGCGCAAATTGCCTTTCTTTTTTAAGTCTTCAATGGCGTTGCGCACATCATTGGAACTGCTGATGCCGTCTTCCCCCTGGTAAAACATATGGAGAACGATTTTACCAATGATTCCATTATCAAACTTTTCATAAGAACTTTCCATGCGCCCCTCCTTAAGGGCGATGACGATGCGTTTTAGTTGCACGCGGATCTCTTGTTCGATAGGCCTGCCGTTGTTCTGGACATTGCGCTTTAAAACCAAGGCGACCGTTGGATCGCTGGAGTCATGCAGGACCTCCACAATGCGTTCAAAAGATTCTTTCGCAGTGGAATGGCCATTGATTTCAATCACTCTGTCATTAACTTGCACTTGTCCGCTCTTAGCCGCCGGTCCATCGTTGGTTATGCTTGCAATGATCACTGCATCGCCTTTTTTCTTTAGGCGCACCCCGATTCCATGAAATTCTTTTTCTAGGCGCAGCTTCATCTCATAAGCTTCCGTGTTGTTGAGTACGGTCGTATGGGAGTCTAAAGCATGGGTTAGAGCTTTAAGAACATGTAAAGCGAATAGGTTCTCCAATTCGACTGAAGACAGCGGTTTTCCAGCGGCGTCGGTTCCCAGATATTCATCTTCCAGTGTATGCGCCTGTTTTTCATATAAAGCCAAAATTTTCGCTTCATCAGTTATTGCATTGCCGCCAAATCGCGCTTCTTCTTCCTGAATGAATTTGATGATTTCGTGTGCGATACGCGTTTTCAATTCCTCATCATCTTTAGCGAATGGGCGGCGGTATTCAGACTCTTTGCCTTTTTCATGCAACGAAGCGTCGTGCGTTTTACTTAGTTGAAATAGCTTAACATTATTTTTTTCTAGGTTTTTACGATACTGTCTAGCCCTTTCGATCGACTTTTTAATGGTTGCATTAAGTTGCATAAACGCTGAAAGGTCGTTCTGCATGTACTGTTCCAATATTTTTTCCATACCTTCATTAGAAAACTTCAAATAGGGGCTGACTTCCGGCTCTAATAAATAAACCCTCGTAGGATCAAATTGATCGATATAGCTCTGAAACGCACGTTTAAGAATCGAAGTCGTCATCTTTTTCTGCTCAACATGCTGCTGAAAAATCTGATCCATGACTTTGTAAATATCTCCTTTTTTCAGCAATTCATCATGGGTCCAGGCATAACTCGAAAATAAAGTCAAAGCGACTGCTAGAAAACAAAAAATATTGCGATGCATCATGGTGAAACTCCTCAAATAATTTTAACTGTAAACTTTTATGTTTAAAAATAAAAGCTAATGATTATTGCGATTTATCCGAATTCCACATTTTGGTATTGTGCTAATATGAGAATCGCCAATGCTGATACGTTTGCTCTAGATAATTTTGAAGGACCTCTCGATTTTTTGTTCCACTTGATTCAAAAAAATGAGATCGATATTTATGAAATTTCCTTGCAGGAAATCATGCGGCAATTTTTGACGAAGCATCGGGGAAACTCCTTGCTAAATGCCGATGGCGGCGCTGAATTCATCGGGACTGCAGCCTCTTTATTGCTGCTAAAAAGCAAAATGCTATTGCCAAAATATGATCAAGTCCTCTCAATGGAGGAGCAAGAAGCCGACCCCCGTTTTGAAATTATTCATCAGCTCATTGATTACTGCCGTTTCAAAGATATGGCGAAAGTTCTTGCAGAACGCGAAGATAGGCAGGGCGCGTTTTTCGTACGGGGAACAGATGAAATTCCCAGTCCTAAAAAAACCCTCGGCATCGAACACTTGTCACTGAACGATTTAGCGGCTCTCTTCCAACAGGTCATCGCAAAGACTGCAACGCATACAGGATCGATTCAAGAGGAAATATGGAGAGTGTCTGATAAAATTAATCTGATTCGCCGATTGCTGCAAGAAACGCCTAAAATTCCGTTCTTTGCTCTGTTCACTGCGGAACAACCGCGTGAAGAGTTAATTGCAACCTTTTTAGCCATCCTGG
Organism: Chlamydiota bacterium; assembly: GCA_013287015.1. Taxonomy (GTDB): domain Bacteria; phylum Chlamydiota; class Chlamydiia; order Chlamydiales; family Parachlamydiaceae; genus JABDEO01. Next base: position 2,881 of record JABDEO010000107.1, on the reverse strand, counting down.
AGCTTATGAAGATGGAGGAGCTGTGCGCTATAAAGGAAGAAATCTCAGGAGAAATTATTTTATCTTCCCCCCGTACATATGAGATGTCGCGATGATCAATTTTTTTGAAAACGAGGTCGAAAATGAAGCTCAAATACGTCTGCACATCAAACGCGTGATCGAAGCCTTGCTATTCGCTTCCAACGAACCTGTGCCTTTCAATAAAATCCGTGAAATCACTGATACAACCCAGACGCTTCCTCCAAAAACTTTACGCAGCATCATTCAGACGCTGCAAGATGAATATGTGGCGCAACAGCGCGCTTTTCGTCTGGAAGAAATCGCTCAAGGTTTTGTCTTGCGAACCCGAGAAGAATTTAGTCCTTTCATCGAACTGCTGGGGCGAAACAAACGCACGGAAAAGCTTTCTCAAGCGGCGGCGGAGGTCTTGGCGATCATCGCTTATAAACAACCGATCACGCGTCCTCAAATCGACGCCATTCGGGGCGTTGATTCATCGGGCATCATCTGCAATCTTCTCGACAGGCTGCTCATTCAGCCAGTGGGAAAGCTGGAAGTCGCCGGCCGACCTATGCTATATGGCATTACTAAGGATTTCCTCCAATACTACGGCCTGCGTGATATCAAGGAACTGCCTGCTTTAGAGAATTGCCTTGACTAGGTTCAATTCCTGAGCCTTAACTTAGGAAAATTATGTCGCTGGAAACGTTAAGTCTGAAAGAAACGAACGATTGCATCACACTAACGCTCAATCGAGTACAGCAAAAAAACGCCATCAATTCAATGATGCTGCAAGAACTTAACCGCATTTTGGATTACGCTGAAGAAAAAAAACATTGCCGTCTCATCATCCTGGAAGGACAAGAGGGATTTTTTTGCACCGGCATGGATTTTCAAGAATTAACCAAGAAATTCCCAACTTCAGACAGCGCCGGCTTCCATCATTGGACATCGCAATATATGGCTACATTAAAACGTTTTGCAACCACCTCAAAGGTCATCGTCGCCAGCGTTGACGGCGCCGTCATTGCGGGCGGCGTAGGCCTTGCCGCCGCAAGCGACCTGGTCATCGCCACAAAACGCTCAAGCTTCAAACTCTCGGAAGCCCTATGGGGCTTGCTTCCTTCCATGGTCGCCCCTTATCTGATCCGCCGCATTGGCTTCCAAAAAACCTACGCGCTTTCTCTAACTTGTCAAACAGTGGAAGCTCAAGAAGCTCACTCCTTCCATCTGATTGATGTGTTGACGGACAACCCGCATGAAGCGATCCAAGAGATCTTGCGCCGCGTTTCCCGTTTAGAGATCACAACTGTTTCCAATTTAAAAGCTTATTTCCGAAAATTGTGGATCATTAATGAATCGATGGAAAACGCTGCGGTGGATATGACGACCACATTGCTTTCCGATCCTATCGCACAGGCGAAAATTATGGACTTCATCGAACGCGGTCGCTCATCCTTACCCTGGGAGCCTTCAATATGATTCAATCTTCCACGTTGCTGACAGATCTTTATCAATTGACCATGTCGTATGGCTATTGGAGTAAAGGGTTAGATCAAAAAGAGAGCGTTTTTCACCTATTTTTTCGCCGTCCCCCCTTTCAAGGAGGGTTCACCATCGCCGCCGGCCTAGAAAGCGTTGTCAAACATCTGGAAAATTTCCATTTCGATTCAAGCGATCTTGCCTACCTGGCTACGCTGCAAGCTCCTGATGGAAAAACGCTTTTTTGCGAACAGTTCTTAGACTATCTTGGCGCATTAAAATTTTCCTGCCATATCGACGCCGTCCCTGAAGGAAGCGTCGTCTTCCCCCATGAGCCGCTGCTGCGAATCCAAGGCCCCATTATTCAATGCCAAATTTTAGAAAGTTCTCTATTGAATCTTTTTAACTTTCCCTCATTGATCGCCACTAAAGCCGCTCGCATGTGCATCGCCAGCAAAGGAGACCCTATCCTGGAATTTGGCCTCAGACGCGCCCAAGGCGTTGATGGAGGCTTGACGGCGAGCCGCTCCGCATATATCGGAGGATGCACGGCAACCTCCAATGTGCTTGCAGGCAAACTATTCGGAATCCCCGTCAGAGGCACCCATTCGCATAGCTGGGTCATGGTGTTTGATGAAGAGTTGGAGTCCTTCCAGGCGTATGCGGAAAGCCTGCCCGGAGATTGCGTTTTTTTGGTCGACACCTACGACACGATAGAGGGAGTGAAAAATGCTATTAAAGTCGGCAAATGGTTAAAGGATCATGGGAAAAAACTATTGGGAGTTCGACTCGATTCAGGAGATTTGGCTTATCTCAGCATCAGGAGCCGCGCGCTATTGGACGCCGCCGGTTTCACAGATGCAAAAATCATCGCAAGCAATGAGCTGGATGAGGTCATCATCAGCGAATTAAAGCGCCAGGGGGCCCAAATCAACTTATGGGGGGTGGGAACCAATTTAGTCACCGCCCGTGATCAACCGGCTCTTGACGGCGTTTACAAGCTGTCCGCAATACGGGATCCAGGGGGACCTTGGAAATACAAGCTAAAGCTTTCCGAGCAGATGGTGAAGGTTTCCAATCCAGGCATTCTACAAATTAGGCGCTACTCCACTTCTCTAGGATATGTAGCGGATGCGATTTATGATCTCCATACCGATATGAGCCAAGGGTGTACGATAGTGGACCCTTTAGACGCCACTCAACAAAAAATTCTGAAAAAGGATTTAAGCGGCGTTGACCTTTTAATTCCCATTTTCCGAGATGGCCGCCGCGTTTATGATCCGCCTTCCATCCACGACATTCGCGCCAAAACTCAGCAGGAATTGCAAAAATTCCATGTTGGAACTAAACGCTTTTTGAATCCTCACCGATATGTTGTGGGGCTCGAAAAATCCCTCTA
>JABDEO010000106.1 GCA_013287015.1 Chlamydiota bacterium | reverse complement strand
TTTGCCAACCTATCTAACTGCAAAAATCAGCCATTTTTGAGCGTAGATCATACCCCTAGGCCTGACCCCAAAAATACCCTGGCGCTTTTAAAAGCATCAAAGCGTCAAACCCCCAAAACTCGCGTTAAATAACACATGCAAAAGAGCTGCGTTATATAAAAGGGCGTCCCGCCCTGGTCGCAGGGCGGGACGCCCTGGTCGCAGGGCGGGACGCCCTGGTCGCAGGGCGGGACGCCCTGGCTACCTTTCCTTAGCCCCTCACTTTTAATTGCATCCAGACGTATAACATTCTTGCAAAAAAAACATTACCTCATCTATCAAATAAGGAGGTCAACGGAACAACTCAATTCTTAGGAGCAGTCATATGAGCATGAGCACAAATGTAACTTCGTTGCCTCCCCCTGTAAGCTTCTCTCCCCCACTGCCATATGCGCCTCCTCTATCGCAGATCGAGGGCGCCCCAAATCCACAGAACGAATCAGCGTCTAAAATAGCTGTTGAAGTCGAGGCGCCTGCCCCACAAAACAACCTTCAAAATGCTCCTCAAAACGCGCCTAACATTGAAAGACAGAATGATATTAAGAGGGTAGCCGTTCAAGTGACCTTTCTTTCTGCTGGAATTATTACAGCAGTCGGGCTCGCGAACTATGGCTATGAAGAAGCAGCTGATTCTGTACTGCTTTCAGTCACAGTCGTTGTGAATTTTATTATGGGAGAACACCTTGAGACGCGAAAAGGAATGCTGCTTTCAATAGCTGGAGGACTTGGCTTTTCGCTGTTCGGCGGGCTTGCCGCAATGGCCATAAAAACCAGCTCGCGTGTATTGAATATCTTTACCGGCATCGCGGCGGCCATCCCTAGCGCAACTTTGTCTACTGTAGCGAGTCAGCCTAAGGCTGTAAAGCGCCTTCTGCCGGGTTAGTTTCTTACAGTTAGCGTTTTGATCTTTCGAAATAATGAATTTTCTGATAGAATGAGGGTAGACAAGCCTGTTATTACGGGGGTGTTACGGTTTCGACTAGGAATCGAAATATTAATTGCATGCGGAGGACGTCGGTTGGCCTCCTTAAAAAGCCGATAAAAACATTAATTGCCAACACAAAAGTTGTCAAGGTCAATTTCGGTGGAAAAGCTCCTGTTCGTAAGAACGTTGCCGCCCGCGAAATGGCTATTGCTGCTTAATCCTAACAGATTAACTAGCACGATAGCCTGAAACTGGACCAAGGATTTCAGGGTCTATCGTTATAAACTTGGTATGGTGCCAATTTCCGCCGCTTCTAGGGGGTTTGCATCGAGATTAAATGGAGCAAGCCGTTCTCAGTGGCGCGTCCTGCATCGGGACCGGCTAACAACAGGGCGCTAAGCATGTAGTGGTTAATACGTAGTTTGCTTAGGACGAGAGTTCAATTCTCTCCACCTCCAATTGGTTGGACAGTCCTTATATCCAATCATAGTAGAAAATGGCTCACGGACTTCCGTGAGCATTTTTTTACCCTCTAATTTCAAGTTCTGAAACACCAAATTCAACAATTCATGTTTTTCATCAACTTCAGAACTCTCAAAGATTTCTCTGGCACGTGCCGCCAAATTCATGACCATATTTGCCGTAATATAGAAATTTTGATCGGCTTTTTCGTGGTTCTTCATCTCTTCGGCAATCTCAATCTGACGTTTTTTGTATTCTCGAACTTTTTCAAGATAGAGCTTTTCATCGATCAACCCATCGAGCTTATCATCATAAATTTGACTCAATCTCTTTTGAATCTTATCCCGTTCTTTTTGAAGAGCAGTTAAGCTTTCTCCATGAAACTGATTCTCTGATTCATGAATTTCTTTGAGATATTTGGTGACGCTAGTTATTTGCTCTTCGCTTAGAGCAATTTGATCCAGGTATCCTGATAAAGTCTTAACCAGTTCCTCTTCCTTTACATAGACTCGCTTGCAAATCTTCTTTGCATTGGTACAGCTATAGTAAACATAGCGTCCCTTATGAATTTCGGGAGTAACCACACATCCGCAATCAGAACAAGTGATCAGCCCTTTAAAGATAAAAGGCTTGATTGCCGTCTTATGAGGTTTTTTGTGAAAACCGTTGATTACGTCTTGAACTTGCTGGAATAAAGCTTGTGAGATAAGAGGTTCGTAACAATGTTCAACAATCCCATACTTGGTATCCATCATTCCACAATAGAAGGGCTTCTTTAAAATCTTATTGATTTGAGAGATGGCAAGAGGCTCTCCTTTTTTTGTCCTCAATCCCATTTCAATTGCTGCTGTTTTCAATGTTTGCAAAGAGTGATTTCCTGTTGCATACATTTCAAACAGTTTTCTAATAAAAGGTGCTCGGTCAGGGTCGAGAACAATTGTTTTTTCTCCTTTATCATTCGTGACATGCACATAACCTGTAGGAGCCAAACCCATCCATACCCCTCGTTTTGCGGCTTGCTCTTTGCTACGTTTAATATTGTCGCTTAGCTGGAGGACATAGCTGCGAGCAAACATGACGCCCATATCCCAACGTAGAATATCAGAACTATTTGATCTAAGATTGAGAATCAATCCTTCACGCATAAAATGGATTTCTACTTTTCCATCTTTTCTCAGATTGTCAAGAACCACTGATTCTTTAAAACTGCGCTGAACTCTATCGATTGTATCAGCAACTAAGGCAACGATCTCACGTGACTTGCGGATACGTTCTAAAATTTTCTCAAACTCTTTGCGGGTATTTTTAGTCGATGACTCGGTAATTTTAAAAACTTCCTCAACAATAAGACCTTTTCTTTCGGCATATTCTCTTAAACGACGCTCTTGAGCAGGGATAGATTGTCCTTCCTCTTGCTCTTTGCTTGAAACGCGAGCCAGTAATAGAGCCTTCATTATTTCTTTGTCCGATAAGCTTGTTGGGGATGATTAGGTTGATGAGGGAATAGGTATTCAAGTTCATCTGACTCAATAAGAGGTAAAAGATAGTTTTGCCTAATATAATTTGCATGACGATGAAGCAATTGTGCCAGCTCTGGGAGTTTCCATGGTTGAATCGCACAGAGACGTTTAACTATTTCCTTCATTTTCTCGGGATTAACTCGCTTCCCTACTACTTTTAGTTCATTTTGAAGGTTCGAAGGTAAGCTTGCTAACTCTGAAGATAACGATGGGAACTCTGAAGATAAGCCGCTTACCTTCGGAGTTAACTGAGTAGAGCTAGGTAGGTTTGAACTCTGAAGGTTAGGCTTTATATGACCAGTCAATAATTTGCTTGTTGGAACATAGTAGGTTGCATTGCTTCGGCCCTTTTGCTCCAAAAGGCCCAAATCTCTCAATCGTCGCAAGCTAGCGCTAGCCGTTAAGGTTTCCACACAGTTAATGTTTCGATAGTCTGCATTAGTGATTGCTCCCATTTCTCTAACCACTATGAGAGTTCGAGCCTCTTCATCAGTCAGGTCGAATTCTTTAAAATTTTTAAGCCATTCAATGTCTTTTTCGTCAAAAAAATGATGTGTCAGTAATGTCAGTGTGAACTTATTAGCTGTTCGATCTGACTCAAAAAATGGGACAGATAAATTAGCTTCCCGCATTGCTTCACGCATTGTCCGAATCCCCGTGCCCTTTACTTCGGCAATTTGTAAGTCATGCAGCACTTCAGCGATCTGATCATTACGCGTTATTGATCCAGGAAGTCCAAGTTGATCCTCGGGTTTCAATGAATACCCTGGATTCAAAAATTCGATGCGATTTGCATAGCGGATAATTTGAATCGTTTGACCAGCCCTATAGTCACGATGCATGACAGCATTACAGACAGCCTCCCTAATGACAACGTCGGGTATCAAAGGGATGTCTTTACGAAAAATGTTGTTTGGCTGCATCGAAAAAGCATGGGGGATATCTCTCATAATATTGGCAATGACACGAGGGATTGCCAAAACGAGAGCCTCGCCAAATTCATAACATTGCGAATAGCGTTTTTCAGGATGTGGTACCCATTCTCTTCCTTCGACAGTGATATAATCTATTCTCGATGAAATCGGAAACAATCGACGCAGAGCCATTTCAGTTCCGAACAGGATAATCCCCGCCACTGTAGGTTTAATTACGTTCTTGATCTCCACCGCGGCCCTTAGGGCAATCATGAGTTCTTGGTCATTCCATGCAAGCTCTTTCGCCTTGGCATTAACTTCTTTTCGATACACACGATAAGCCGCTATAGCTTGCGGATCGAAATCTTTCCAGGATGCCTCTTCCAACATTGTTTTATCAAATTTTTTCTGAGATCTGAATTGGTAAAGCATGTCAAGATCTTCTTGAGTACATAGTTGATCAGTAGGTCCAATTCTTCGAAAAGCTCCCTTTTCTATTCCGCGGCTTTTAATGAAAATAGGTTTCTCATAAATTTCAGCTTCAGAAATATAAGCAACGATGATAGGCCCTTGTGGATGAAGAAGCACGTCAATAGCAGGTCGAATGGGTTTATTAAAATTTTGACGGCATAAGGTCACAAGTTCACTTTGGAGTTTATCAGGATCGGAAACCCCAGTAACTTTATAGCGAGGAGCTTTATTAGAATCGTTTTTCGTAAGTCCGAGAACTAGATAGCCGCCACCCAAGCCAGGTTCGTTACTGAAAGCAGAGATAGTTTCTAAGGCGCTATCTCCAATTTTTTCAGCCGATCGTTTAACCTCAACCCTTTCCGATTCATCAGCATTCTGTATGAGATTTAATAGCTCTTCAAATTCTAGTTGATCCATGAGAGGTCCTTGCGGTTATTTAGAGGTACTTGAGTTGCGAATAGACTTCAGAAGGTTCTCAAGATCCTTTTTCTTATAGAGGCGATAGCTATTTATAGGATTACGATGGGTTGATAGCTTTCCTTGCTTTTCCCAATTTCGCAAAGTGCTAGGTGAAATACCCAAATATGCGGCGGCTTCGTTGATCTGTAGATAATCGTCAATCTTCTCCATGATGGTTTCCTCCATTATTGATTTTAAACAATATCAATGCTTGCAGAACTTTGCAACTAGAATTCAATTCTAATCAGGCTGAAACCATTCCTCTTGCTCAAAGTCAAAATCATCTTTTTGAGCTAAGCCACATAAAATCAAAACTTCTTTAGTAGCCTCTAAATCTCCCATAAAATGTCTTTCCCATAGATCTAACTTTTTCGCTAAACTCTCAGATAGATGAGGGCATTCCGACCGCATCTTTCGGAGATACTTCAAATGAAGTTTATTTGCCTTGGCTATATCAAAGTCCTTGTCAAGGTATCTTAAGTCATCCCACATAAATAAAATCCTCCAAAGACACGAGAGACTTTCTCAAGTCATTGATCAAATGTCGACACTCAACTCGCTCGGCTTGTGCCTTCTTTGTGCAGTGCCCATGCTTTATCGACATTGCTCCTCCGTGCCAATAGCATCGCCCATTTGGCATTGCAGCTTGCCGACAAGGCTGTTGATGATTACTTCGTGCTTTGGCGCCACATCTTGGCAACTTTCTGAAATCAAACGCCATGGGCTATTCTCCTTTTTTTATTCTTAATTCGATTCGATGATTGTTTGATTCTTCTCTCGGTAGCGTTGTAGCACTTCCAATGCTTGATGACTTAAGCGAACCATCATCATCCCATGACCTTTCGTTGCTCCACAATCATTAGCTAATGCGTTCATTCCTTGAAGATGAAGAGCTACAAACTGAGCAGCTAAAATAGCCTCAACAGAGTCCTTGGGTTTCACACTCCGAATTAAGGCAACCACTGCATCGAATTCGCCACTATCAACCTCAACATCAGCTTTATCATCAAGGGACCATTGAGATTTTTTGTTGTCATACACCACATTCAATGCCCGTCTTACCAATAGTCTTGCGGTCTCTTGATTGTCGCAATTGATCGCTTCAACTAAAAGAGTGATTTGGTTTGTGAGAGCGATCTCTTTCTTTGGATTGGTCATGGTTTCTCCTCATTCCTTATTTTTTGTAGCTTAAGTCAAGGAACTGACATCACTGACATGTATTAGCCTGTCAGTGATGTCAGTTCCTTGACTGGTGTGTATAAATATTCATGGCTTTCCCTTCAGACTAGGATGAATACGCATGGTTTTTGCATTTTGCTCTATGGAATCTTCTCTTAACCAACCAAAATCAATTAAAATTTTAGCTCCTTGATGTACAAGCTCTGATGAATTCAACTGAGACCATTGTTTCCGATAAATATCTCGAAGTACAAAAACATCTTGAATATCCCCTTTTTTGATTCGATCTAATAAAGCACGTGCAGCTTCCATTCCAGGGTCTTTAGCAGAAGAATAAAGACGATGTGCATGGCTTTCTAAGTAGGCGCACCATGCAACAGCTTGGGTAGCTGCTTCATGGTTAACGGAAGTTAATGATTGACCTTTTGAAAGTGCCTCCACAGCATAAAAGATTAAAGCAATGCTTGGCATCAGTGAACGATATTTTGCCAAATGGCTTTCTAAAGCAGGGAAGAGCTCTCCCTTTCTTAAGCGCAATTCTAGGTCTGTGCGCCACGCATTAAAAATTTCCTGTCCTTCTAGGGTGAAACGCAATGCAGGTATTTGGCCTTCCTCCATTCTATGATGATCAACAACAAGCTGATCCAGTAGCTTAAAAATTTCATAAGCCTGAGTTTTAGCCTGGTTATCAGGAAAGCGATCAATATTTTTCCAATTCTTTGGAGCATCAGGCCACACAGT
>JABDEO010000105.1 GCA_013287015.1 Chlamydiota bacterium | reverse complement strand
ATAAGAATTTCCGTCTATTGACAACTTGATTGGCGTGGATGGGCGGCCTGAAAGGCCTCCTGCAAATGGGTGCGGCTAATATGCGTGTAACGGTCCGTGCTGCTTATGCTCGCATGACCAAGCATCTCCTGAATAATGCGCAGGTCCGCTCCGTTGTCTAATAGATGTGTAGCGAAAGAGTGCCGCAAAGTATGAGGCGAGATTTGCTTGCTAATGCCGGCTTGCTTCGCATAGCGTTTGATCATGCGCCATGTCATGATTCGATCGATCGATTTTCCCGATTTTGTTAAAAAAAGCTTTGTTTGCCGCTCACTATCCCATTGTGAACGGTAAAGCGTCAGGTAGTGATCGACGGCGGCAAGCGCTTTTTTACCAATTGGAACCAAACGTTCCTTACGTCCCTTTCCAAGGACTTTTACAAACGCATCATCAATGTCATAGATGCTGAGTCCGCATAATTCCGAAACACGCAACCCCGAAGCGTACAAAATCTCCAAAATCGCCCGATCGCGCGCCCCCGTCGATGTGTTGACATCCGGTTGAAGCAGTAGACGCTCCATCTCTTCACAAGAAACAACGTCTGGAATCAGTTGCCAAAGTTTTGGCGTTTCTAAACGCTGAGCGACATTACTTTCGGTATAACCTTCTCTTTTCAAAAAGCGGCACAACACTTTTATTACGATGCATGCCCGGCTAACGCTAGCCGTCGCATAACCAGCCGCCTTCTTTTGAGCTAAAAAAGCGATGATGTTGTCTTGGTTTATAAAAGCGACCTGAGCTGCGCCATGCCGCTTCAAAAAATCAAAAAACGCAGCGATGTCGCGTTGATACGCCTCTATCGTATTGGGGGCGGCTCCCTTCTCCGAAGCGATATAGCTCAAAAAATCATCTAAAATCGTATCCATAAGAACTCAATACGGGGATACTTGTAGCGTAGACTTCAGTCTGCGCTACAAGCGCCCCCAGTTTCGAAGCCAGACTCTTCTGCACTGCAGCGATTTGAAGCTCTGAAACAGCGACCTTCCTTACCGCCAGCATCTCTTCCGTCGCCGCCGTTTCGTATAAATTAATCAATGTTTCCCCCTGGATCATCTGCCGTCGCAAATAGAGTAAACGCCTTCTAGCTAGGTACAGAGCAAGCACAAAAGCTTCGGCGATATCTTCAGGAGTGTTGCGCGTCAACGCTTCTTTCAAAAGAAACATCGCACGCTCATCGCGATTTTGACAAGCGTCGCTCTCCTCTTTCTTAACAACAACTCTAGATTTCCAATAGCTCCGCGCTGCGGTTGAAACCCCAAGCGCGGTTTCAATTTCCCAGCATGATTGACAAAAATCTTGGCGTTGAAAACCGCCATTGACCTCGTCATCGTAAAGCGCTGAATAATATTCATCGCCAGGACCCAGCGTCTCTTGTCCTTTGCTGCATTGATTGCCGCGCCGCGGTATCGTTAGATAGAAGGAAGACATTATAAGCTCTCCAACTGCTCAAGGATCGCATCGCCTAATGGATAAGAGGTCCCAGATGAATTCTGAGGTTCATTTTTAGTTAAAAAACGTCCGATAATTTTATTAGCCAGCATTTTGCCGAGCTGCACCCCTTCCTGATCAAACGAGTTTATATTCCAAATAAATCCTTGGAAAGCGACTTTATGTTCATAAAAAGCAAGCAAGCCGCCCAAAGTGAAAGGAGTCAGCCGTTTAGCGAGCAATATATGAGTGGGACGATTGCCGGGAAAGACCTTATTAGGGTTGGCATCGGTTTGTCCGGTCGCTAAAGCGAGCGATTGTGCGATAAGATTGGCCAGCAATTTCTGCTGAGAAGTCGTCCCTTCCCACATCAAATCTTGCTGACGTTGACTCTCTTTAAATCCAATAAGCTCTAAAGGCACGACAGTCGTTCCTTGATGAATCAGTTGATAAAAAGAGTGTTGCGCATTTGTTCCGGCTTCTCCCCAAATGATTGGACCGGTGTCAAAAGCAACGGCATTGCCCTGTTTATCGATGCGTTTGCCATCAGACTCCATATCCAGCTGTTGAATATGGGCGGGATACCGGACAAGGGCCTGGGAATAGGGAATGATCGCCAGCGTTGGGTGATGCAGAAAATTGCGATTCCAAATGCCTAACAAGGCCGCTAAAAGCGAAAGATTTTGCCGAACGTCCGGATTTAATGCGGCTTTATCCATTGCATTAGCGCCGCGTAAAAATTCCCAATACACCTCAAAACCAAATGCAAAAGCCATAAGGACTCCCCCAACCATCGAAGTGGTTGAATAGCGTCCGCCAATCCAATCCCAAATATGAAAACATGCCAGATACTTTTTAGGATCGTCTAAAGGGCTGCCCGGTTGAGAGACCGAAATAAAATGCTGGGAAGGATCGAGCTTTGCTTGAACGAAACGGTCGCGCGCCAACGCCTCATTCGTCGTCGTCTCCAATGTAGAACCGGTCTTGGAAATCACCAAAATCAGTGTTTTGGATAAATTCAGACCATGCAGCGCTGCGGCGGCGTCATCGGGATCCACGTTGCAAATGAAGCGCACTTCCCGACCTGATTTTTGCAAGTTCTGAAGCGCTAAATAATGCGCTCTAGGGCCCAAGTCAGAGCCCCCTATGCCGATCATCACTAAATGCGTAAACCGTCCTTCGGCGTCTATTTGCTGAATAAACTTTTCCAGTTTATCCACTTGCCCCCTAGCCAAACGCGCGGCCTCTTGCGCGGCCTTTGCTGAATTTGGATGGTCAAAAAAATCACGTGCAGCGGTATGCAAAACGGATCTATTCTCGCTGGGATATCCCTGAATGCTATTCATCACCTCGCCTGATTGCATCCGCTCCAACTTGGAAAGCGCCTCGGCTTCACGGCTTAGCGCGACAAGCTCCGACATCGCCTCTTCTGTAACGCGCTCTGTTCCGTACAACAGCTTATAACCGCAGGATTCAGCGCTGAATCGGTTTAAACGCTCAGGCGTTAGATTTCCCGGCTCGGTTAAATCAAAGGGTCGCTCCGCCAAACGTTTTAACTGTTGTGTAGACTTATATCGATCAAATGTTGTCATATAATTTGATTCCTTTAGGAACTGTGCAACAATAAGTTGAACGATTGGACTGCGTCAAAGCCCCGGGGTTGAATCGATCGAAAGTGACCCCATATTATAATATTGGGTCACTTTCGATCGTTCAACCGCGGGAGCTTTCACGCAGTCCAATCGTCCAACTTATTATTGCACAGTTCCTTATACCAATCATGAAAAGATTGTTCATTGGGCAGGCCGATGGGATCTCCAATAGAGACAACGACCCCGCCGGCTGCGCAAAAACCATGCAATTTACGCATTCCGACTGAGCTGACGCACGACGAAAGCGCAATAAGATAATCCAAGCCGTCCCATTCAGTCGTCAACGTGGCTTCCGATATTAAACGAAAAAGAATTCCACTACGCTGCATCTCCTCTATAGCTAGTTGCAACTGGCTTTCGTGTTTAGGAAGGCATAGTGAAGCCAACGGCAGGCATACTCCAATGGGTTTCGATGAAGAAAATGGTGAATCTTGAATTTTACGTCCGATAAAACCTAAGATTGGTTCCGATAAAGGCCGCAAAAATAGCGCATTTTCCGCAACTCCGCAATGAATGCGTTCAAAACGCTCTTTGCTTATCAGTTGAGCCGTTAGCAAAGGATCATTTTCTATACTGCCCGCGGCAAATAATGCAAAAGGCTGAAGTCCATCCGGAAGGCGAGCCGCCAGCAGCGTCAAGAATTCAGCGGCGACATCCCAACAAAAAAAATTCAGCAAACGCAGCCCTTCAACAGTCGCCGCCAACGAATAATGATCAATTTGAGTAAATTCTTCCACAGACGTTCCGACCCGCTCATTCAAGACAGCCGCTTTCTCAAATCGATCCTGGAGCCAGCCTTGCAATGAAGATTCCTGCTGCTCGTCCCATACAAGTTGATTGCACAAATCCATACGCCCTCGATAAAGGCAAACGCCAATTGTTTCGGATTGAAACTCCTTCCATATCATATCGCGGAAATAATCGAGAGATAAAAGCAACGCCAGGTATTGAACTTGGTTTGACAGCGACGCGTTTAAGCGGTCAAACAGTCCGAGATCCATCTGCCAAAAAATTTTTAAACCTTGTTTTGAATATCCGCTGGCGGCCGCGCGAGCGCGTTTCCAATCCAGATCGGCGTTGGCGCGTCCATTTAAAGAAATAACAACAGCGTTAAATTCAGGCGGAACTTCTTCACCAACTTCAAGGGCGTCGAAAATATTCAGCGGCGAAACTTCAGATCCTCCGCTTAATATATACATATGCGCCACTTTTACTTCCTGGAAAATTGATGGTATCGAATAATTTTGCCTTTTTCACGCCAGAGTTGTTCAAAATATGAAGTTCCATATTCAGGATAGTCGATCGAGTAGTAGGGACTAGGATAACAGTTGTTGAAGCCGGAATCGCCGTGCAAGGCCTCAATCGTCCATTGGGAATAAGGTTCGTCATCAGTGACAAAAGTAAATAATGCATCCGGCTTGAGCGCTCGGCGCATCTCACCCACAAAAGCCGGTTGTATCAATCGATGTTTTGCATGTCTTTTCTTTGGCCATGGATCAGGAAAATTAATGTAAATGGAACTAACGCTTTCCGATGGGAAATAGCGAGTCGTGATGTTATGTCCTTCACCACAGACGACCAATAAATTATTCAGATTCAAATTTTTGATTTTAGACCAAATCTTTTGTACTCGAGGGAATTTTCTTTCCACCGCCACCCAATTACTATTGGGTTCCGCCAACGCCCGGGCGGCGATCCAAGCGCCATTGCCGCTGCAATACTCAACTTGAACCGGATTCTGGTTGCCAAAGAGATCAGGGTGCTCCCAGCCGGGAAAAATAAAAGCGCCGTCATGCACGGAATATTCAGGCGCATACCATACCCTGTCATGTATCTGAACTTTTCGTTCTCCCCAAGAAAATGGCGACTTCAAATGTTCTGGTTTCATCTCTATTTGTTTCGTTTTTTAAATGGAATCATTTTAAGGCTTTTTTGCTGCCACAGAGCCCATAGAGAGGTAAGCGCTCACCTTTGCAATTGTCTCTGTAGGGACGATATAGAAAGTGTCACCTTAATTTGAACCATCCCGTTTTTTTCTAAGAATTCTACCATATCGCGATAAAGAGGAGCAAGTTCATTTTCGGTTCATTTTCGATTTTTTTCGAGTGATTCGAAAATGGAACTATGCTAGAATGAGTGGCTTAATCTATATAGGAATTAAATAATGATTGGCCGAAACGATCCATGCTGGTGCGGAAGCGGACGCAAGTGGAAGCAATGCCACTTTCCTAATCAAGGAACTGTACAACCGAAAGCAGCCGATCACCTCAAAATAAATCAGCTCAAAGAGGAATACCTGCGCAAATATCAAATTTTAATTAAAAGTGAAGAACAAATTAAGGGAATTCGCGAAAGTTGTCAATTAGCCGCGCATATCTTGGACGCCACTTGCCAAATGGCAAAAGAAGGGGTCACGACTTTGGCGCTGAATGACTTCGCCCATGAATTGCACTTGAAGGCCGGCGCCGTGCCCGCGCCGTTGAAATACGGCCAACCACCGTTTCCCAAAAGCATCTGCACATCGCTTAATGAGGTGATCTGCCATGGGATACCTGATAAAACAACGCTAAAGTCGGGAGACATCCTTAACATCGATGTCACCTGCATTTATAAAGGATATTATGGCGACTGCAGCCGCATGGTCGCCATCGGATCGATCACCGCCGAAAAGCAGCTTGTAATCGATGTCGCCTATGAGTGCCTCATGCGCTCCATTGCAGTCTTGAAGCCCGGCATTCCGATCTCGGAAATAGGCGCTGTCATTGAATCATATGCATTATCCAAGGGCTGCTCCGTTGTCAATCAATTTGTCGGACATGGCGTAGGGATCCAATTTCATGAAGGGCCGCAGATTCCTCACTACCGCAATGCAATTGATATCCGCCTTACGCCAGGCATGACCTTTACAATTGAACCTATGATTAATGCAGGCGTGCGTGAGGCTGTGGTTGATCCCCTCGACAAGTGGACAGCTCGCACGCGTGACCATAAGCCTAGCGCTCAATGGGAACATACTATTTTATTAACTAATGAAGGGTTCGAAATTCTGACTCCGTGGAAAAGGTAATTTATGGCAAGTAATATGAATGCTAAAATCAATCAACATTTAGCCGTGCTATGTCACCCCTATTTGTTCGCTCTAAAAGAAGGACGCAAGATCGGAGACGATCTTTTAGACTATTCACTGTTATTGCTGCAACGAAGCTGTGTTGAGATCATCCGCTCGCCCGAGAGAGCTTCTCAATTGAAAACAGTTCCTAAAACTTCTTGCACGATTCATTGATTTTCACTACAATCACAACTTCGTGCAAACGACAAACAAGGAGAAAAACAATATGTCTACGTCAGCAAAGGAAATTATTTTCGAAGAAGAAGCGCGCGATCTGTTGCTTAACGGCATCAAAAAATTGGCGGAAGTCGTTGCCTTTACCCTCGGACCAAAAGGACGCAATGTCGGCCTAGAAAAAAGCTGGGGAGCCCCCACCATTACAAATGACGGAAGCAGCATCGTTAAAGACATCTCTTTGCCGAATCAATATGAAAATATGGGCGCGGCGATGGCCAAAGAAGTGGTGCAAAAAATTAAAGAAAATTGCGGCGACGGCACAACGACAGGCACGCTGCTTTTAAGAGCTTTGGTTGAAGCGGGCGTAAAGCTCATCGCAG
>JABDEO010000104.1 GCA_013287015.1 Chlamydiota bacterium | reverse complement strand
CAAAGCGGCGACAAGTCGCACGCACTCCTGAGAAAGCACGGGTTTTGGATAAATGATTGCCCTAACATTGACGCTTTGACGCGTATTTTGGGGTCAGACCTGGGCTGAAACGAATGACCGATTTTCGGAGAAAATCAGCTTGTGGTTTACCCCCTAATTTTGGCGCCAACAGTAGCCCGGCTTTTTTATGTCGTCCTTACAGGACTCAACCCCTCGCTGGCATAACCCAGGCCTTCGCTTCGCTGCGACCTGGGCTGTAACATTCCGGTCCTTCGGGCCTCTCTAAACCATTCCTAGAGGTCCGAAGGACCGGAATGTTACAGCCCAGGCCGCAGCGAAGCGAAGGCCTGGGTAAAACAAAAAAAGGTTGAGTCCTGTAAGGACGACATGAAAAAGCCTGGCTACCGTTGGCGCCAAAATTAGTGGGATAAAACCAAGGGAATTTTCTTCGAAAATCGGTCATTCGTTTCAGTCCAGGTCAGACCTGACCCCAAAAATACCTTGGCGCTTTTAAAAGCATCACAGTGTCAGGTTGAGAAAATACGCTTTCTTTTTGATATGAGAAGGCGAAGTTTCTCGGGGGCTCTAGACGCTGCGCGAAAGAAGGGGTAAAAAAAAGCCTAAAGTCAAGACAGAGAGCACAGAATTAAAAAATAGGATCAGAGATGGCCAGCGTTACAGTTAATCGATGTCTTCCAATACATCACAATGAAAACAAAAATAAATCAGTATGTGGAAACATAAAAAACTATTTAGCTAGTCCTTTCGACTACAGTGGAAGAGGCTACAGACTCATTGCAATAAAAAATAATCAGATGGAAGTGGTCAGGGATGATCGCCCTTTGACTTCATCGGAAATCGCCTTTAAGGTCTTTTTAACTTGCCTCGGATTTTTCATCGCCGCCGCCGTTTATAAAATTTGTCGATTGATTCAACTTTCAAAATATACGATTTCACTTAAAGACGAACCGCAGATAATTAATGATAATATCTCTAAAGCAAAGATGGATCCAACTGTGGAGGTCGTTAATGAGGACGCGAATGACCCTGCTGCGGACAGCGCGGAAGAACTTCCTTTGCCCACAAAATTGGCTGACGATTTTATTAAAAAAAGCGCGTTCGCGTCTATTGTTTCGGATTCTGATTCTGATCCCCTAACCCGTTTAAGCAATGCCACAGTTCTGGGTATTAATAAATTTAAATTGCCAATTGATCTTGAAGAATTTCAGGAATTATTGAAGACCGGGGACAAAATAGAATCGATTGTTTTGCCTTCCCTGCATTTATTGGACGCTTCATTTATTAAATGTCTTGCTGTGCACGCCTCTCAAAATGTTAACCTAATATGTCTGACTCTCAAGGCATTTCAGCAGCAATTTAATAAAGCTATGTTGAATCTAGAAAAAAAATCTATAAAACATGACCGGCATCGATATGATGAGCATCACTATCAATTGTTTCTAACATGTTTGATAAGCAATAATGCGCTAAAACAAGAGATGTCCAATAATCAACGAAAAGATTTACAGACATTACTTTTCCCAGCCTACAAAAACCGCGACATACCCGACAACATTGAGCTCAAACAAGCGCTGACTTCATTTATGCTTCAGGAGAATGATGACCCTATGCACTTATTATGTATAAGCGCTGTTTGTGGTATATATAATTCTAGCGAAATTTTTCTACAAAATGTAACAGATGAACAGCTAAAAATTATATCTGCAAATCAACCATCCGAGCATTATTTGATAGTAATTTTCACACGGTTACTGCAGGACTGCATGGGTGAAAACGAAGCGGAAGTCGCTAATGCAAATAAAATTTTTGAATATATTGAAAAGATACAAAAGGCATTCCCCTTTTATCAATTTGAAAAAATATTTAATTTCGATGGATCATTGTCCGATGAGTTTAAATCCGCTTTTGCTGACAAAGCTGAACTACGAGTGTATTTTTCTTTGTATCAGACTCTGCAAATATTTAAAGAAAAAGGACATGAAGTAGTTAAAACAGGCTACATAAAACAGATTATTCAGTATCTATCTTGTAAGAGAACTGATGATGGCCGTCTTTTTGAACAAGAAATGTTTGGAAAAATTCTAGCGGAAAATTGTTCACAAACAGAGATAACAGTTTGTTTTCCTGCTTTTAAAGAGAGAGAGACTCTGACTATTGCTTTTTTGTCTGAAATTTTGGAGTCGAACGATTTGGAGAAAATAAAATTAACATTTACTATATTTTTGGCGGAGCATGAAAAATATAGCGAATATGAGTTAGGAGTTTTCCTTGGTATTTTACGAAAAATTGATTCGAAAGAGAAATTGGCCGCCATTCGAGCCGCGATGCCAAAAGACAAGAAAGAAGAAATTACAAAGATTTTAATTGAGGGCATCCACCGTCCTATTTATGGCGTAGACCAACATTACACAATAGAATTGCCAGCGGACGACGTTAAGAGCGTGTTAAGTGTAACAGATTAGATAATAGCAGGACGGGCAGGATGGGAAGGAGATAGCAAGGCCTGATTATCCTTTCTATCCTGCCCATCCTGACATTTATTTTTCTCGGTCAGCAAATTACTTCTTTGTAGAAGGATTTTGCTGAGGCTTGTTTTTTTGTTTTTTTGTATACATGGTAAACTCCTTAAGGTTTGTTTGTCCCGGCAGCCCTCATTTTAAGAACCTCAGAACGATTTTTATCTATTCCATGAAAAAGCTGAGTTGTCAATAAAAAAAATGAATTTACACGTAAGTCTCTGGCTCTCTTTATTTTATATTAGGCTCGAAGAAGGTGAGCTGCAGGTCGCCTTGAGGCTTTGGACGAGATAAAGGTTTTTTAGCGCGCGCTGTGGGTTCGAAAGCGCTTTTTCGGTTGGCGTTTTCTTCAAGATGGGTCAAAATCTCTTTGGCGCGTGCGATGACAGGGGAGGGCAATCCTGCCAACCTGGCAACGTGGATGCCATAACTCTTGTCTGTGCCTCCACGCACAATTTTACGCAGGAAAATGATGTGGTCAGCGCTTTCGTGCACCGCAATGTTATAGTTGACCGCGCCTGGAATTTTCCCTTCCAGCTTAGTCAGTTCCCAGTAATGCGTGGCGAAGAGGGTTTTCGCCATCCGTTCTTCCGTTAACAGCAGATGCTCTGCAACGGCCCATGCAATGGAAATGCCGTCATAGGTGCTGGTGCCCCTTCCGATCTCATCCAAGATTACTAGCGAGCGCGCTGTGGCGTTATTGAGGATGTTGGCGGTTTCGGTCATTTCAACCATAAATGTTGATTGTCCACGCGACAAGTCATCGCTGGCGCCGATGCGCGTGAAGACCTTATCGACCAAACCAATATGAGCCGTCTTTGCGGGAACGAAAGAACCCATCTGAGCCATAATTGTGATGAGGGCCACTTGGCGGATATACGTGGACTTGCCAGCCATATTTGGACCTGTAATGATAAACAAGCGATTGTCTTGATTATCAAGCTCCGTATCGTTAGGAATGAACTTTTCTCCGGCGCCGGACCCTTCAATGACTGGATGTCTTCCTTCTACAATATGGAGAAGCGAGCTATTGTCTACGATGGGACGGGTGTAGTGGTGGAGGCGCGCCGCTTCGCTCAAAGCTCTGAGGCAGTCGATGGCGGCCAGCGCTTGAGCCGTGCGCATGACTGGCGCTGCATATTTTGCAACTTCTAAACGCACAGCGTTAAAAAGTTCGTTTTCAAGCGATGCAATCCGTTCTTCAGCCGTCAATATTTTGGTCTCGAAATCCTTGAGTTCCGGCGTAATGAAGCGCTCAGCGTTTGTCAAAGTTTGACGCCGCTGAAAAAACTCCGGCATGCGTTCCGCCTGTCCTTTGCTGACCTCGATGTAGTAGCCCGACATGCGATTGAAGCCTACCTTTATCGTTTTAATTCCGGTTTCGTCGCGCAGGCGGATCTGATAAGCCGCCAACCAGGATTGGCTGTCGCGGCTGATGGCGCGCAGCTCGTCCAATTCGCGGTGAAAACCGTCGCGAAAGATCTTGCCATCGCTCACGCGGATAGGAGGTTCATCGACAATCGCTTGGGCGATCAAGTTTATCATGGCCGGGAGATCGTCCAGATTTTGTTCCATTTCTTGAATCAGTGGAGCGGCGGATCTCAATTTTTGCAAGAGAAGTTTAATGGCAGGCAGCGGTTCAAAGGAGACGCGCAACGCCGCCAGATCGCGCGGCGAAGCGTATCCGGAACTGATGCGCATCATTAGGCGTTCCATATCGCGTACGCCTTCAATCAACTGGCTGAGCTGGTCGATCGCCGCGGAGTGCGTTAAAAACGCTTGGATGGCGTCCTGACGTTTCGTGATTTCCTCCATGGACAGCAGTGGGCGCTTGATCCAATTGCGCAGCAGGCGGCCTCCCATCGGAGTCCCGGTTTTATCCAGCAGACCGAGCAATGTATTTTTGCGGCTGCCCTCGCGGTGCAGCGGTTCAATCAATTCGAGGTTGCGTTGCGTGGCGCGATCTAAAGCCATATAATGCGCTGTGGAATAAGTTTGTATGCTTTTGACATGCTCGATTGGCAGATAAAGAACCTCTTGTAAATATCCCAAGAGGGCTCCGGCGGCGTTGATCGCTGAAACCATGCCTCTTAGACCTAGGCCATCCAAGCTATGCACTTGAAAGTGGGAGACGAGGAAATCATAGGCGCTTTGATGTTCAAACCGCCAATCTTCATAAGGGGTGATGAGACAGTTGTAAGTTAGTTTGAACTCTTCCAATAGAATGGGATGTTTTTCTTGAAATTTCCGTGGGGTTAATAGTTCGGTGGGATGCAGGCGGTAAAGCTCGTTGAGAAGGTCTTGCTCGCTTTCCAATTCGATGACGCGGAAGTCTGCGGTGGTAAGGTCCAGGGCTGCAAGGCTGAAGACGGAGCCTACGCGCGTCACTGCGGCGAAGAAGTTGTTTGAATTTTCAGACAACAGCGAGGAGTTGATGACCGTTCCCGGAGTGACGACGCGCACCACTTCGCGCTTGACAAGACCTTTAACTTTTTTGGGATCTTCGGTTTGTTCTGCGATGGCGACTCGATATCCTTTAGAGACCAGTTGATCGATATAGGTTTCGCAGCAATGGTAAGGAACACCGCTCATGGGGATCTCTTGGCGCCGAGTGAGGGTTAAATCGAGCTCTCGCGAAATGAGAGCGGCGTCATCATAAAAAGCTTCGTAAAAATCGCCCATGCGGAATAATAGAACGGCGCTGCCGGCTGTTTGTTTGCATGCTTGCCATTGCAGCATCATGGGCGATGTTTTTACTTCTGCAGCTTCGATTGGAGGCGCTGTATTTGTCATGTCAACTCCTGCAATGTGATAATATGAGCGCCCGCTTTGCGCATTTCTTCTACGGCTTTCGCTTCATCATCTGGTTGGAGGTTTACGCTGCGGCACGCTTCGGCGATTACGAATGTCTTAAATCCTAATTGCAAGGCGTCCAAGACTGAGTATTTGACGCAGTAATCCGTAGCTAGGCCGGCAATGTAGATCTCTTCAATGTTTTTTTTCCGCAGGTAATCGGATAATCCTGTCGATTTGAGATGTCCATTATCAAAAAAAGCGCTGTAACTGTCTACATTTTTATCTGTTCCCTTGTAGAAAACGCATTCGATTTTAGCTGTGTCCCATCCCGGAGCGAATTCAGCGCCGTGGGAGTGTTGTATGCAATGTTTTGGCCATAGGATCTGAGGAATCCCTGAAAGTTCAACGATTTCACCGGTTTTTTTTTCATAGCTTTCAGCAAAACTCCCATGATCAGGGGGATGCCAATCTTTGGTGGCGATTTTCACATCGAAGGAAAGCTGAAGCAATCGGTTGATCATTGGGATCACCTGATCGCCTTTTGCGACAGGCAGAGCTCCGCCCGGCATAAAATCATTTTGAACATCGACAATGATCAAAGCGTTTGACATAAAGAACCCCATCAATTCCTCAGGCTGAAGGACTGAGTTAGGTAAGACCAAGGTTCGATGTCTTAATCATTTTTGTTCATTTTTTCTCTCATTTTGTAGCCCACACTAAGGTGTAGCGAGCCCTAGCGAGCGAAACCGCAGGTGTGGGAACCAATGAGCGCACGACTTAACCGGGGACCGGTTCTTCATTTTTATCGTTTTTCCCTCTTTTTTGAAATCAAAGACTTAAATATTTTTTTGTAAAAAAGCAAAAAAGACAAAAAAGAAGAACCGGTCCCCGGTTAGGTTATGTATTCACTATGTTCCCACACCTGCGGTTCCGCTCGCTAGGGCTCGCTACACCTTAGTGTGGGCTACAGAATGAGAGAAAAATGAGCAAAAATGATTAAGACATCGAGCCTCGATCTTACCTAGCAAGGAAGTCTTCGTTCAGCAAAAACATAAACTTTTTTCGACAAAAATTCAATTCTAGACACCTTAATTGGCGTATCATATTGAATTTCACTTTTAAAATCAAAAACTATTACACGTATAAATTATTTAAAAAAATAAATATAAATAAAATAAATATTGCGTTTTCAATATAAATAATGTACAATCGGATATAAAAAACTTTATACTGTTATATTAAGGTGCTAATTATGCATAACAATGTTGCTTTAGGCGAACTAAGCAGTTCTAAATATAAATATGATTTATACCCTCCTCTCAGTTTGAGTAATGAACTCACGCCCGATGAGAAAATAATGAAGGCGAAGGCTGCGAGTCTCCCAATTGCTGGTTTTTTCTTTAGCGAGAACTTAAAGCAAATAATCTTGGAAGAGGTGGAACGGTTTAAGACAATGCAAAGTACAGGCTAAGCTAAAAGAGCGAGTCTCCAATGACGTCGCAAAACATATATTTTCGTTCTTATCCCCTGATGAATACCAATCCGCTTTA
>JABDEO010000103.1 GCA_013287015.1 Chlamydiota bacterium | reverse complement strand
AATATGCCTGCAAACGCAGTTGAATCACCATGTGCAACTATTTTGTCCTATGATGTCGTTCTTTCTGAGCGTTTACGGGCTTTAGCTGAAGCGCGGAAGGAGACTCATTGGATTCAGAGCGACCTCTCTGTTTCTCCTTCAACGCGCTGGGGAAGACTTCTATGGTGCATCGCTCAGTTTTTTGATTGCTTGCGCACTCGTTTTTACCATATCGATTTAAATCTTTCGACGCAGAGTCTGCGTCAACTGCGGCCTTTAGTGAAGGATAAGGATCCGGAAATTCAACTTTTGTTTCAAAAAGCTGTTCAAAATTACAATGAAATTGTATCTGAGAGTTACAGGATTGAAGAAGAACAACCACAAGAGGCGCCCAATATGGACGGACCTGCAAATGAGTCTCCAGAAGCTTTGGAACCGATTGAACAGAGCCAGCTTGTGTTGGATTGTGAAGGCGGAGGAAACTCCATTCTGATCTGCAAAAAAAGCGATATCACTAAAGAAGAAGTTTATGTCATTGTAAACGCAGCTAATGAGAATTTGCTTAAGAGCGGCGGCGTTGATGACGCCATTCATAAGGCCGGCGGAGCCGAAATAGCGAAGGCTTGCCAAGAAATTCGAGAAAAGCGCAAAGCGCAAGGCAAGATCCCTCCATGTCCAGCCGGCGAGGCGGTTGTCACCATTGCCGGCGATCTGCCGGCAAAATATGTGGTTCATGCTGTGGGTCCGATGTATGTGATAACAAGTTCCAATAAGGCGCCTATCATCCTAAAAAACGCCTACGAAAATAGTCTGGAATTGGCGTATGAGGCCTGGAAAAACGATGACGCCCCTGATAAAAAGCCTTTAACAATAGCCTTTCCTTCAATAAGCACCGGCATTTTCGGCTACCCGGTTGAAGAAGCTGCGCCAGTCGCATTAAAAGCGGTGCGTAAATGGCTTCGCAACCATCCTGGAACGGAAGTGCGTTTCTTGTTCTGGGGGCCCACTAAAGATAAAGACTACCAGGCCTACTGTGACGCTTTAAAATAGGTTAAATGATTCAAGCGTAAGCGAAGGACAGCGGAGACAATTGCAAAGGCGATCGCTTACCCCTCTCTGTGGGCTCTGTGGTAGCCAAAGGGCCTTAAATGGAATCATTTTAAGGCGTTTTGGCTACCACAGAGCCCACAGAGAGCGCAGAGAGGGGTAAGCGATCGCCTTTGCATGTTGCGTTTTTTAATTGTAATGGAGGCGCGCTTATGGAAACGGAACAACCGCAAAAACTTCCTTGGCGTCAAAAAGCATGGAACGTTTTTCTTGAACGCCTAGAAATTAAAGCCGCGATCAAAACAGGCGTGGCGGCGGCGTTGGCATGGGCGCTGGGCGTCGGAATAAGCGGCTTTATGCATCGCCCGGATCGATTGGTCAGCGGCATGTGGTGCACGCTGGCGGCGATTGTCGTGCTGCAGGCCCGCTTAGGAGGCACCTATAAGGCCGCCTGGCTGCGCTTCTTGGGCGTGATCATCGGCTCTTTTTTTGGAGGCCTCTGCACAACTTTTTTCGGCTCCAACCCCATCTCTTTGGGCATTAGCGTTTTTGTCACAATCGTCATCTGCACGTTATTTAATTTCAAAGAAAGCGTCCGCATCGCCTGTTTATCCGTTGCGGTCGTTATGATTCTTTGGGGATTGAGTCCGGAAATCAGCCCTTGGGCTTTTGCAGGTTTTCGCGTTATCGACTCCATACTGGGCATTATAGTGGGAGTGACCGTTGCGTATGCCTTGTGGCCTTTTCAAGCGACGCAGAATATGCAGCAAAATACAGCTCGGATTTTATCGCGGCTTAATCAGCTTTTACGTTTTGAATGCGCGCCTGAACCCGCATCTAAAGAAACGATAGTCCTCAAAGAATGCAACCGCTTGATTGAGGAGCTTAATCCTTTGTTCAATCAAGATTCGCTGTTTCTTGAAGAGGCGAAAATGGAGCTTTTGATGAAGCCTGAACGCTTGGATGTTTGGATTTCATTGCAAGAGCATCTGGAACAATTGTCTGAATTTGTGATCGCCCTAAAAAATGTCTCTCAGCATTCATATAGGCTCTTAGACGCTCCTTTGAAAATCCAGTTGGAGCAAGTGGTTGACAGCTTGGACAAAGCTCTGCAGGAGTTATCTCAAGCTTTGATCTCGGGCGATCAAGTCGCCCCTTTAACGCAATTGATCGAAGTTCAGGAGAAATTAGAAGGAGAGCTGCTTCGCTATAGAAATACACGATCTACACGCACCTTCAGCCTGCCTGAAGTGGAAAGTTTTTTTGTTTTTTTCTATAATATTCGCGCCGTAGTGAAAAAAACGTTCAAAATCGCAAAAAAAATCAACATGTTGAATCAATAAAGAGTGCAATTAAATCAATGCTTGTTGAAAAAAACATCTTGCGGTAGAATCGCTCCTTTGTCCTTTGCAATAGGCACCGATAGCTCAATGGATAGAGTACCCGGCTTCGAACCGGGTGGTTGGAGGTTCGAGCCCTCTTCGGTGCAGTTTTATCTGTTTTTTAAATCATGTCGAAAATTTCCATACTGGCTCATACCTCGCAAACTTTCGCCGAAGCGGTGCATGCTGTCCTCGGCAAGGGATATGTGCATGCAGGTTTGGTCTACGAGGAATTTTTTCGACAGGGACGAATTCAAGGGCGCAATCCCGCTTTTAATAACGCCCAAGCTCTTTTAAGCGACATTCTCAGCCTCACTGATTTTTCCCTTCCTGAACTCATCGATAAACGCCACGATGGCAAAACCGGAAAATTTCTACTGAAAACCGCCGATCAACTCGAAATTGAAACCGTGCTCATCCCGATGCAGTCGGGTGGAACCCTATGCGTTTCATCGCAAGTAGGATGTCGGATGGGGTGTGCTTTTTGTGAAACAGGGCGTATGGGATTGCTGCGCAATCTGACAGTTGAAGAAGTGATTCGGCAAGTGTTCGTCGCGCGTCACTGTTTGGCCTTTCAGTTTCGCAACGTGGTGTTTATGGGCATGGGCGAGCCGTTTGACAACTATGACGCCGTCATGCAGGCTGTGCGCATTCTCAACGATCCCAAGGGATTTGCTTTGGGACGACGGCATGTTTCCGTTTCGACCAGCGGCTGCGTAGAGGGTATCGATCGCCTGATAGACGAAGGGGAATACGCCCCTAACCTGGCTGTTTCGATCAATGCGCCGAATGACGCCTTACGGAATCGCCTCATGCCCATTAATCGCACCCATGATCTGCAGAGGCTGCATCAGGCGATGCAGCGTTATTGCGCTGAGACCGGACGCGAAATTTTGATTGCTTATGTGCTGATGAAAGGGCAAAATGACGCGCTGGATCATGCGGATCAATTGGCCGATTATTTGCAAGGATTGGCGGTAAAAGTCAACTTGATCCCATATAATGCGCAAAGCCGCGATCGCTTTGCCGCTCCTGAGCCGGAAACGTTGGAGGCTTTCGCCCACCGTTTGCGGGAGCGAGGCTATTATACTTTAGTGCGTTCGACTAAAGGGGAAACCATTATGGCGGCGTGTGGGCAGCTAGGCAATGTTAAATTACGTCAGCAAATACGAAATGGCGGCCTTGTTCACCTTCACTAAGAAAGAACTCGGTCGCCTCTCTGTGTGCTCTGTGATCTCTGTGGTTGATAAAAAATTCGAGGCGTTTTTATCAACCACAGAGATCACAGAGCACACAGAGAGGGGATTCTAGTGACCGAAAAGGTGAACAAAGCTGAAACGGACGCGAAATAAACAATTGCTGTAAAACTTAAAATTATTTATAATAGATATGTATTAATCTATATTTGGCTTTTTTTTATGCTTAATTGGTTGCAACTTTCCTTTATTGGATACTTTGTCGTCTTGATGGTCATTGGACTTCTTGGCCGCAAGCAAACAAACGACGTCGATTTTATCGTGGGCGGACGGCGTTCAAACTTTTGGTTGACTGCGCTGAATGCGCATGCAAGCGATATGAGCGCCTGGGTGTTCATGGCGATTCCTGCAGGTTTCTTTTTGCAGGGAATGCCGAATATGTGGTTGATCATCGGCTTAGTCGTAGGCATGTTCCTTAACTGGCGCTTTATCGCCAAGAAGCTTCGTGTGCAAACAGAACAGCTTGGCTGCTGTACGCTTTCCACTTTTTTTGAACGTCGCTTCCAAGACAGGTCTCATATTATCCGCACCCTTACAGCCCTTATCTCTGTTTTTTTTCTAACCGCTTATGTTTCCTCAGGGCTAATCGCCATGGGCAACTTGTTCGAATATGTTTTCGATGTCGATTATTATATCGGCCTGGTCGTTGCAGCGGGAGTGGTGGCGACATATATCTGTGTCGGAGGATTCCAAGCTGTCGCGCGCACTGATTTTTTCCAGGGAATGTTCTTGCTGGCTGTCATCCTGATTGTCCCGGTCGTTGCATATAGCAAGATCGCTGGATGGGGCGCTATTGAAACGGTCGCTCAGCATAAACAGATCTCTCTTGCCCTTTTGCCGGATATTTCCTGGAGTTCCATGCTTGCCGCCTTTGCGCTTGCAGCTTCTTGGGGACTTGGTTATTTCGGTCAGCCGCACATCATCACCAAATTTATGGGCATTAAAAATCCTGATGAAATTGTTAAATCTCAATATTTTGGGATAACCTGGCAGATCCTCGTGCTCGGCGCCGGCGCGATGGTTGGATTGGTAGGCATTGTTTTTTTCAATCAAGAAGATGTCGTAAATCCAGAAATGATCTTTATGCAGATGAGTCAAGAGCTCTTCGTGCCGCACTTCGCCGGAGTGATTTTATGCGGCGTATTAGCGGCCAGCATGTCTACAATCGCCTCGCAAATTCTTGTTTGCGCTTCCGCCTTAAGCGAAGATTTATATAAAGAGATGCGCAAAGAGGCTGTCACCTCCAGCCATTTATTAAAGGTTTCGCGCCTTAGCGTGGCGCTGGTTTCAGCCATCGCTCTTTGCATCGCCCTGGTTAAGAGCGCAACTGTCATGGAAGTGGTGTTCTATGCATGGACAGGACTTGGCTGCTCATTTGGCCCGCTTGTCATCATGTCTCTCTATTCCCGCCACGCCAACCGCTATGGCGCCATCGCCGGAGTGTGCGTCGGAGGCGGCCTTGCGGCGACCTGGTCCCTCATCAATCCTTATCTGACAAGTTATCCTATTCCCGCCATGCTTCCCGCTTTCTTTCTCAGTTTGGCGACGATTTATGTCGTCTCGTACGCCACGCGGCAATCATACGCTCCCCTGCCTCAGAATGGGGTTGGCTCTATGGATGCAAGTGGACAGACATGGACATGACCACTAAAAATTTCCTTAGATGTAGGGACGATAGGGACTCCAGCGACCTTAGGGACATTGGAGACAGGGACAAACAATCTGACGCAGAGACGCGACGACGCAGAGAAGAATTTTCTTGTGAGTTTTGCAACCCTCTCATTCGTTATAGAATTTCGTATTTTGAGATTTTGCCATTCTATTGATTTTGTCTCCCATAATAGCGTGCCAAAATAAGACATCTTCTTTATAGATGTACTTCTTCCACTTGTCCTGAATAAGCCGAAGAGCTCGGATATCTTTTTTTGTATAGGGAATTCCGCATTCTTCTTTTATTGCCAAGCGTTTAAAATTGAAGCTATCCTCCTCTGTGAAGGCGTTGCTCTTTTTAAGTTGATATAGTCCATAATTTAGAGTAGCAAAAGTTTTAGCGCTTAACGATGCAGAGAAGTTCACGAGTTGGTCAGATTGAAAATGCCCACTATAAGAGAAATTGCGAAGCAATATATTCAACGGCAGTCTATTTTTGATGCTTTTTTCATATTGAAACAGCTCTTCTTCCAATTTGTTATATTCATGAAAATAATTTTCATTAGATGATGAAATCATATATAAAACCGTTGTTATACAATTATTAATAAATTAGTATAACTATATTATATTTTAATAAGTAGTGATATATCAATAGATATATTTAGAGCCTGTGTTGCAAATAGCTTGCTTTTAATATTAAAATAATATAAAATAACGTCTAGTTAAAATTAAAAATCAAACTAAAAATAAGAGGGCAATATGCATTACAATCCAGTTAACCAAACACCATTTACAATAAATTATAATTATGACGTTGATTTCGCCCCTCATCTTGGCGATCCTCTTCCGGTTCTCCCTGTGGGCGTTGATGACCTTGTCACGGCTCATCCCGAATATCAAAATGGCGCTAGGTGGACTCCTGGTCAAAAAGAAAAATGTAAGGCAATTACACTTGCGGCTGTCGTTATTTTGATCGCTGTTGGTCTTGTTCTTACCGGAGTGATGTTGCAGATGCCATTATTATTCGGTTTGGGAGTGATGCTCGGGTTGGCGGGCATAATTGGAGGCATCTATTATTTGGTGAAACGGCGGTTTGATCTGGATCTTCCCTCAGAGAGGAATCAAGTGATCGCCAAAATTGCAAATGGCTCTTTGACTTTCCCGAAAATCGTTAAAGATTTTACAGATCGTGAACTTGTAGGCTACAACTTAATGCGGGGAAAATGGCACGTCGCTGATGCAGCAAAATATCAGCAGTTTTTAATAATTTATAGCAAATGCGTTGGATTGAATGCTCAGCATGGGCATGACAATAATGCAATTACGCAAGAATACGCTCATCAAGCGGCTCCTCATGCTGCAGTTTATAATCAGA
This sequence comes from Chlamydiota bacterium, assembly GCA_013287015.1. Taxonomy (GTDB): domain Bacteria; phylum Chlamydiota; class Chlamydiia; order Chlamydiales; family Parachlamydiaceae; genus JABDEO01. Next base: position 192 of record JABDEO010000103.1, on the reverse strand, counting down.
GGGTTAATCAAGTTCACAATCGTATGGCGGTTGGAGAAATGGCGGCTCATACATCGCATGTCTTTACGGGGGGAAATCGTCGACACGAGCCTAACTTAATTGACGCCGCAGCCGGCATAAATAACATTGTGGGCGTGGGACAAAATATGTATGCGGCTCATACCTATGAGAACGCCATTGAACCCATTCAAC
>JABDEO010000102.1 GCA_013287015.1 Chlamydiota bacterium | reverse complement strand
GTCAGGCCTGACCCCAAAATACGCGCCAACGCGTCAATGTCAGGGCAATCGTTTATCCAAAACTCGCGTTATTTACAGACAAACTCCAGTGAATCGCGGAGCGTATGGAGAAGTTATACGCTTAAATTTGCGTGATTTTTTTTGTTGTAATTATTGTAAGCTTGTAGAATAATCCTTTCGAATAACTGCTATACAGTATACAGTTTTAGTTGTTGCTCTTATAAAAAAATATATAAATAAGAAAAATTTATGCCATTAGAAACACGTTCATCTTGCCATCCGCAACCCGTTGCCGGAGGCTTTCCAACAGATCTTGAGTACAATGCGGTTCCCAACACGGCTCAGATTCGCTCTGCAAGGACGATAGAGCTCGAAAAACGCACCCAAAAATTATTAGTCCTCAATGGCTTTTCAATTTTGGCTAATTATGTTTTTGAGTTTCTGAATAAAATAACCGGGCAAGTGCAACACCTAAAACATCCTCAAAAATCCGAAGGTCAAACTAACGTTACAAAAACGACTAAACAACAAAGACCATGTTCATACTCTTATTTTTGGCGCCCTGAGGATAAAAAACTGCAGTCAAAAGACTTTCCACCCCTGGTGGAGCGCGTAACAACGAATAAACTTGATGGTCACGGCAACATCGAGATTTTTGGAAACGCAGTGGCTCAGTTATTAGCAGACTCTAATATTGCAAGGGAAAAAATGAAGGGGCGAGGAATCTCTCATGATGATGCCATCCTTATTACAAGCAGAAGCGTTGGTTTATGCATCGACAAATATCTTAATTTTTTAGATCTATAAGTTGTGAACAAAATAGACTATATGGACATATGTCGAACAAGAAGCTTCGCCTTCTCATATCAAGTTGCAAAGAACTTATGTGAAAAATTGGCATGATTTAAACCAGGATGAATCAATATTTTTTATATATAAGTGAGAGAGAATTATGCCAATAGAAAAATGTCAAATTGGGCTTCCGCCCTTCGTTAGCAGCGATTCCACAACAAGTCCTCCGGGTGGTGCGATTCCTAACAATGCTCCAACGTCCATACAGCAGGTCGACAGCACAGTGGTCGCAGCCTTCTCAAATTTAATTAACAATATCATGGTTCATCAGAATGAAATAATCATAGAAGGTAAACGTCGCTTGTCCAATAGCCCTCCAAAATATATCGGAAAACCGTTTTTACCACTTCCCAGCACATGTAAAAAAGGTGAAGCTGATGCCACGGAGACATCCAAAAATCAACCACATCTAAATCCACAACATAAAGCTGAAAAACAGAAACCATCGGAACATTATTTTGACAACAAAGCGGATAAAGACTTAGGATTCGGCCTTTTGAATTCTGTCAAAAATGAAAAAAACATAACGTCGAATCCTGAGCATATGGCTGCAAAATTAATACCCGAAAAAACAGAAGAAGAAGAGGAACCGACGACACCTAAGAGACTATTAAGCAATGAAGCAAGCACACAGGATTGGGGTCAAGACTTTAGAAAATCTGATACAATTTTCCATTTCATGAGATCAAACCCACCTTGTAAGGAATCCGAAACTCAACCACAATCACAGTCAAGTTTAAATTTTGAAGTTGAAAAACAAGAGCCAATGACCGCTCTTTTATTGGAAACTAACGAGGAAGGCATAGCCCGTCTCATGCAGCGCATACTGTTCTCTTAGCAGCAGTGACGCGCGGTCGATGCAGCGGATAAAGGAAGCAGCCACATTGTAAGATTGTGTGCTATCAATTGCTTTTCGGCGATCGGAGAAAGGCATGGGGCTGGGGCTCCGAGCCGAATAAAGTTTCATACTTAAAATCCTCTGGGACAAGGAAATAGGCTAAAACAAGTCCAGGAAGATCATGATTCATTTTAAATAGGTCGTATATAATTGTTTTTATTTTTTCAAAAATCTTTCTAATTTTTTCTAAATTTTTATAGATGTTTTCAATATTTTTATCTTGCCTATGTTTTGAGTTTATCCGTGTTTCTGAGAATTTTTTTATTTTGCCAGTTTGTTGCTGTTTAAAAATTTTATTTATTTTTGACATTCGCACAGATGCTTCGTCACCAAAAATCATGCGGACGCTTTGTTGTGCAAGCGGCAGCTCTTCAATTAATTTAGATTGGAGTTCAATCACACGCTCGTAAAGTTTCTTAGCAAACTCGCTATCGATTGTTATCCCAACTCCAAATTCATAAAACACGGCCAGTTGTATATACATTTCGAGTATTCTTTCGTATGTCAATCCAAATAGAGAAGGGTTTTCTTCGGCTAATTTTAACGCATCAATAAAAATTTTATGAGAAGAAATATTATTTGTTTTTTGCGCAACATAGCCTTGTACAAATAAAGAAATGAACTCTATTTGAAATTTAGATATATATAAATTTTTTGTTAGTTGAGATTCAATGAGCTGCAAAGCTTGTGTCAAACAAATAACTTCATGTTCTACAACACAGTTGTTTCTATGCATATCCGCTATTTGTAGTACTAATAAAATTAAATTAAACAAAGAAATTTCATTTTCTATATCGTCTGTTTGTGAAAGATTTAAAGCGTTTAAAATATTTAAATCTCTAATTGCGGAAATAAATATTTTAAAATTAGTTGGAGAAAGTGTTCCGATACTTATAATGCGTCTAGTAAAAGCGCGTTTTAATCCACGGCCGGCTCTTTCCAGATTCTTCCTATCTATTTCTGGAAGGACATTCAGCACTTTACAACGAATCATTTCGTTATCAATTTTTACTAAAGAAAGATCTTGTAGGTTTTTATATTTCTGATTGCTTTTTTTTGTTTTGCTGTTTTTTTCAAATTCTGATTTTTGCATGTCAGATGTACGCATGAGCGTTACTATTCTAGCATCGATGATTTCATAAACAGTTTTCCACTCTTCAAAAGCTTTTTTTATGGATTCGCCGTCTTGTTCATTGTCATAAATATATGCGAGCTGAATCCGAGTTTTTATATTATCCTTGTCTTCCTTTGTAGAGACTTCATACCAAAATTTTGTCTTTTCGGGTGTTTTTTCGGAAACATGAGGCGCATTGTCCATTGTGCACGCCAATGCTAATTCTCCTTGAGCCTTTGCTCTTTTCATGGAGTCCAGACGCGGATTATTTGCAGCAATATAATTTCTGAAAATGTCACCGCCGCCTGCAATTGAGAGCGCATTCATTTTACAAACAAACTGCCATGTATTATTATTTTCTTCTGTAAATTTATATAATAAACTTTCGTCATCCAACTGAGCTGTTTTTGAAGTGCAATATTCAAAACCATCAAAAAAAAGCGTTTTTTCTCCAATTTTTTTTACTACTAAAAAAGCGGAATAGCCTTTTGCAGTGAGCTCTTTTAATTGAGACGAAAATGAAAATTTACGCCCTCCGATAATTTGACTGGAGGCCAATGTAGATATATTTCCCCATGCTGGAGGAACTAATAGCATATTGCTGCTTTCTGTCTTTTGTTCACTTTGTAAAACATGTAAAAATTGACTGCACATGAAAATTCCTTAATTTTTTATTGATTCAACAACCCGTTCATTTTATTAATTATGTCTGGTGATTCAAGATTTAATGGAATTCTTAAAATCGCTTCATATGTTTTAAACAAAAGGTTTAATTCAAATACAGTTATGAGTGAACGAGGGCGCTCGTTTAAAAGTTTCAAAATTTGCTTTTCAACTGTGCTTTTGGCATTTTTAATGTAGACAGCTAAAGCATTAATGACTTCTCTTTCAGAATTAGTTGTTTGTTTTACATCCATCAACTTAAGCAAGGCGTCCATAATGAGGAATTTGTACCCCCTGCCTTCCAACTGGTTTTCTGTATATTGGTCTATTTTGTTCAGAAAAGCCGGAGCATGGAATGTTTGAGAAGCTACTGTAAGCGCAAGAAAATTAACCAAATTCAAGGCTTTATGGGCAAATTCCATCGGATCAGAAATTGATTCTGCAAGGACGTCTAAATCGTGTTTTAATTGAGTGGCGATGAGTTGAAAATTATCATTATGCAGATTTTCGAAAGTGTCTTCAGTGAGAGAAACACATAAATCATCTAAATACTGACCTTCCCACGCAAATAATCCTGGCCCAGGAATCGTGTGTGCATTTTGGTATGGTGAAATATACTGATTCACAAATGTCTCTTCAAAAATATATCTCATTACCTGTGCATTTCTCTCTGCACCTTTTGTACACATAGCAATTTCATCCTTGTTATGATGGCCTCCTTGTAAACGACGATACCGAAAGCTTTTATCTGTAGCGTCTTTGTCGCAAGCAAGAGACATTTTGCTTACGATGATATTTTTGATTGCTGTTTCACTTACTTTTTTGTTAATGATTATTGGTGAAACAATTTTGAAACCATGATGCCAAATTTTTAAGGTTTTAAATAATAATGGAAAACGCTGACTAGTATGTCTTCCATATTGAACTATAACTTTATTAGTAGTTTCTTGACAAATTGAGACGGCATTTACATAGTATGTTTTTTTTAATTGTTTTAATTCTTTTTTTATCGCTGGATTCACACGTGCCCAAAAAAGTCTATCTTGTTCCGTTACGAGATTAATAATTTTTATTTTTGCCTTAGAGAATTGGTGAAAATAATTTAACGAGTGTTCCTTTCGACATGCTCCATATGCGCCTCTAAAGCGCTTGAAAGCTGGATTTTCCCAGAAATTTTTTAAAATTTGTGCATTTGCATGTTTCTTGTTTTTATCTGTTATACTAGCTATCATTATTATTGTTGCATTCCTAAACTCTTCAAAATTGGGATCATTTGGAAATTTTGATCTCAATAAAGTCCAAAAAACATCTTCAGGCGTAAGATAAATGTTTCTTGACTCGCCCTCTTTTTTTGCAAATTCACAGAGGGCATTATAATGTTCCATCCATGTATGATAAAAGGCATCAAACTTGTGGGCGAATAGTTCTTTACTATGACTTTTAACAAAATTCCAAAAATTTTGAAGAGAGAAACATCCTTTATTAATTTGTTGAAACAATAGATTTTCCGACCATTGACGCATAATGTTTTGAGGAACATCTAAATTAATCTGCTTCATTAATTGATTGTATGATACGGTATTAATCTTTTCAAGAAGATGATGACTTAGAACGAATTCTTTTCGAACAGTAGTTGTAAGACAATAGTGGTACTTAGGCGCATCACGTTTTATCTTTTTTTCACCTTCATTTGTATAAAGAGTGAATTTTGCTGGATCGAGAGGGGGTTTAGAAGAGTCTTCTTTTTTTTCAGAAGAAAGCTGCTCTGCTTTTAGCGCTAAAATGGATTTTTCTTGATCTCTTTTAGCCTCATCTTGGATTTTTACGTTAAGCTTGCCAAATTGATTTTGTATTGTAGTCCAAGGATTACTAGAGAGTGAGTGTGATGTATCTACTGTATTTCCGTAGAGCATGATAATTCCTAAATTAATGTTTTTGTTAAAATAATATTTGTTTCCATAATTAACTTATTTTTATTTGCTTAATATTTACATTATTTAAATACCTTTAAGTATTTAAAATTTATCAAGAATGTCATGTGTATCAAATGCTTTAAATGGTATTAATTTTTGTTTTATTTCAGTTAGAATTTCTTTATTAAATAAACAAATAATTTGTTTGCATATTTCTTCTAGTTCGAGCCAATTACCCGTTTCCAACTCTCCTTGAAGGTATCCTGTAATGAATTCCTCGCGTTTTTCAGGTGAAGTAATATATTTGCAGCCGCCAAGAACATGATTGGTGGGTATATCTAGTTGCGCTACAAAATATCCGATATTCATGATCGTTTCTATAGGTTGTTTACAACCATACGCTTTCCACTCATGTTCAGGGCGTAAAAAAGGACGATTAATGAGCGCGGCTAATAGATGCATTCTTTCTAAGTCCTCTAAAATGCTCTCGGGAGTGTTTTCTTCAGTTGTCAACTCTTCAGCCATCGTGGATTCTAAATAGTAGGCGCAAATCGCTTCATAGCCGGATAAATACATTCCTTTTTCAACAACCAATGCGTCAAGAGCGTCAAAATATAACATTATATCCTCTGTTGTTGCGACATCGATTTCGTTTACAAACGCAACCATTTCATGCATTGCAGAGGAGCTCATCTCTCCACCTATTAAACTAACAAAACTAAGCGCTAATGCTGTTTGTTCCTTTTCGGTGCAGCCCTCCGCGCCTCTGCTACGCAAATGTTCGTTCCATAAATTGTCCCATTTTTCGAACGGCATCGCCTGTATATAGAGACTTCTTAAGGGTATCATACCTTGATAGGGAGGAATATTTTGGTGGAGGGATTGCTTTGCAGAAAGAGAACTTCCGGCTGTTTCCTGGTATTTCTTAAATATATCGAAAAAGCCGTTTCGCAGAGTGACTAGATATTCGCAAAGTTGAGGATTTTTCCAGTTTAAAGGCGTTCGCATTCTTCGTAAAGGGTTCACTTCATTTTTTTCACCCTTTTCTTTCAGATATTCCGGCATGAGATTTTTAAGTAAAGCGCCGTCTAAGGTGCACGCCATAAGTTCAAAAAATTGGAAAGAAGGGGCAGTGCTTGCGTAGTGGCGTTCCTTGTCTGGAGCCAGTCCATCAGTATTTACGCGTACAGTGACTTCTTTAGAAATTTCCAAAAAGACATCCTGTAGAAAATTAACAAATACTTGAAATTTTTCTTTCCAACGTATGAGATCTTCCGGGGAAAGCTCCGCCGAACAAGCTAATTGCTCAATGATGCAGAGACAGACTTCGAAGATCTTTTTTGGCTGGTCCGGATGCTTCAACTGTAAATCGCTTTCGGCCGGCAACCATTTCTGCCTAGCTTTTGATAGCCATGTTTTAAGCATATCATCTAACACGAGTTTAAATTGCTCTTGACTCCATGAAGCAAACATGTTGGAAAATAATCGGTCATCATTAAGTTTTTTTGTAATTATAGCAAGACGTAAAAGGCGTTTAAGATCGTCCTTTGGATTGGCTATAACTACTGAACTAAGAATTAAATGAAGTTGTTCAAGTTCTTTGTCTGTAAGCTTTGTTTGTAAAATTTTGACCGCCTTTCCAAAAAAGCCATCTCCTGCCATTCCAACAGCAAATAGCTTTGGTAAAGCCTCGAAAAGAGACTGAAGTCGTGCGGATCGACTC
>JABDEO010000101.1 GCA_013287015.1 Chlamydiota bacterium | reverse complement strand
GTCTTAATCATTTTTGCATCATTTTTTCTCTCATTTTGTAGCCCACACTAAGGTGTAGCGAGCCCTAGCGAGCGGAACCACAGGTGTGGGAACCAATGAATAACATGATTTAACTGGGGACCAGTTCTTCTTTTTTATCTTTTTTGCTTTTTCTACAGAAAAATATTAAGCATTCGATTTAAAAAGAGGCAAAAAAGATAAATAATGAAGAACTGGTCCCCAGTTAGGTCATGCGATCATTGATTCCCACACCTGCGGTTCCGCTCGCTAGGGCTCGCTGCACATTAGTGTGGGCTACAAAATGAGAGAAAAAATGAGCAAAAATGATTAAGATATCAAACTCTAGTTTTATCCAACAACAGAGTGATTGCTTAGTCGTGCTTTTTTATGCCGTCCTTACAGGACTCAGCTCTTTATTTATATAACCCAGGCCTCCGCTTCGCTGCGACCTGGGCTGTAATATTCTGGTCTTTCAGACCTCTTAGGAATGGTTTAGAAAGGTCTGAAGGACCGAAATGTTACAGCCCAGGTCGCAGCGAAGCGGAGGCCTGGGTCATATAAATAAAGAGCTGAGTCCTGGAAGGACGACATAAAAAAGCGTTACCCGCTTTTGCTTAATTTTAAACCATGCCTGAATTGTTTGAGAGTTCTTGGAGGGTCTAATTAATGATCGATAAAAAGGCCGTCTATATCTACTTCACAGCGCTATGTACGATTTTCTTAATAAAAGCCTTATTCATGGCTAGCCTCATCATCTATGGCGATGTCGGGTTGGGGCCGGATGAAGCGCAGTATTGGACCTGGAGCCAAAAGCTGGATTGGGGATATTATAGCAAACCCCCCGGCATCGCCTGGCAAATCTGGCTTGGCGTCAAACTTTTTGGCGATACGGAATTCGGAGTCCGATTCGTTTCGATTCTATTTGCCTTTCCGCTTAGCCTTGCAGTCTATTTTCTAGCCCTGGCTTGCAAGCTTAAACCGAATACCGCCTTTTGGGCCGGTGTAGTGATGGCTTTTTCTCCATTAGGCATGTTGGCTTCTTTTTTCGCGATCACCGATGTCGGCATGGCGCTTTTTTGGACCCTTGCCTGTTTAATTTTAGCAAATGCTTTGTCGCGTCAAGAGGTTCCCAGGTATTATTCGCTGGGATTCGTCATCCTATGCGGAGCGCTCTTTAAGTGGCCCATCTACCTGTTTTGGGTGTTTCCATTAAGCCTCACGCTTTTTTATCCTTGGCTGATAAGCCGACATCTTTTCGGAGGCTTTGTTCTCTCTTTGTGCGGACTCCTTCCCAGCGTCATTTGGAATTGGACCCATCACTGGGTTACATTTCGCCATGTTTTTTCTACGATTGCCGGAGAACATGGAAAGGAGCAAGGAACTCTAACACTATTCCACGGAAATTTTTTCGAATTTTTAGCCGCTCAGGCGGCTCTATTATCGCCCATTATATTCATTCTTTTGATCTTGGCGTTCATCGCTTTATTTAAATATCGACGGCGGATTTCTCCGGCGTTGATATTTTGTGGAATATGCTGTCTGGGATTGTTAACGCTCTACAGCGTGATGGCTTTTTTTCAAAAAATGCAAGGCAATTGGTGTTCTTTCGCTTATTCTCCGGGAATTGTATTATTATGCTGGCATGCATGTGAAGCTGATTTTAAGAAAAAAATCTGGCTGAAAGCAGGAGTGATATCGTCTATTATTTTGTGTCTGGCGGCGTTCAGCATGCCCTACATTCAAATGCATGGAGTCTGGTCTAATTATCCAATTCCATATAAAATTAATCCCTTTCGGCATAATCTAGGGTGGCAAAATTTATCCAATGCTTTGCTTAAACATGGATATCGCGCTGATGAACATTTTTTATTTGGCGATAAATATCAGATGAGCAGCATTTTGAGCTTCTATGGACCTCATCAGAAGCGCGCCTATTTTTTTAATATTCATGGCATTCGCCATAATCAATTCTCCTTTTGGCCAAGCATGGCGCAAGAACAAAAAGGTAAAACAGGTTTTTTTATCTTGGCTGAAAATACGCCTCACCTGCAACGTAATCAAGACGATCAAGTGAAATTCTATAAACAAACGCTTACGCGTTATTTTGCAGAAGTGCATTTTCTGGGAGTCAGTCCCTTGTTTTCCTGTTATGGCAATATGGTTAAGGGGGCTTTTCTTTTTAAGTGCGTTGACTATAATGGACGGGAACCAGCTAATCCTGAATTGTACTAATATGAGGTTTATATATGTTTGTCGGCGGCAGCCAGGTTAATAATTGGGCGTTGTACGAAAATTTAAGTTATTTACCTAAAACGCTCGTTCAGCTTATTGACCAATATGAAACTGATGGAAAGGAGAGTCGGACTTTATATTATAAAAAAATCGACCGCTTGTCAGATGAGAACAATTTTGTGCAGAAAATATCTCATCGTTGGAAACGTCTTGTCGGCGATCGTCCATTTGAAGAGGTTCTATCCCAAGATAAGGGCCAGGGCATTCCAACTGCGATTAAAATGATCAAAGAGGGGCGGCCAAAATTTGTTGATTCAGCAGAGATTCAAAAATTAGCGAAGGCCGGCAACAAACATTCAATAGAATTTTTGGTCGTTCAGGCGGATTTCTCCAACCCTTATAACAGCAGGACGGATTTCGCCGCCACGCCCCTTGTCACAGTTTTGAATTCGATCTTGACAGCGCCAAAAAAAGGGATTCTGGATGATAGCGTTGCTTGCTTTTTAGACGCCTATTTAAAATATCGCCCATTGGAGAATCTTGATTGGAGCAACGACTATGAGAGAAATCTGAAATGCGCAGCATTTAAACGCGTATTAGAAATGGAGCGGTATGACCTTGTGAAAATTTTCTTTAAACACGGCCTAGATCCCAATTCTTGCATCATACATAATTATCATGAATATTACCATATTATTTTCGAAAATTTGTCATGTGAAAGCCTTCGTTTTTGGCTTGATGCCGGCCTGAATAATGATATTGTATTGATTGACCGAAACAAAGCCAGGCTTGATCTATTGGCTGCGACTGTCATAACAAATGAAATTGGATCTACAAAAATTTTGCTTGATGATAGTAATGGTAAAGGCCTTAAGATCAATCACTGCCACTATCAAGGATATTATAGTCATGGAGGAAAGCATATTCCGTATAAAGGAACAATGCTGGAGATATCAGTAGAGAAAAGATATGACAAAATGTCAGAACTGCTTTTAAAGCATGGGGCCATTCCCACTTCTGCAACTATTGAAACGGCGTCGCTAGACATGGTTCCCAAGCTGCTTCAAGCACACCCAAATCCCGATGACATATTGACTGGCCCAAAGGGTCGAAATCATAAAAAAATTGCAAGCATATGCAACAAATAAAAAGGACGGCGGGATGGTTTTTAATCGGAAAATTCAAATTTTTTTAGTGATTTTTTGGCTGACGTTTTTTGTTGCAGCTTTTTATCTTTATTTTTTTCAACCGCAAATATTTTACCGTATGACGCAGTATGGCGGTCCCGGCGGTCCTTTTGTGAACACCCCGCGCGGATAGAAATTTATCCGGAATTATTGTATTCTACTATTTAACGCGAATTTTGGGAGTTTGACGCTTTGATGCTTTTAAAAGCGCCAGGGTATTTTTGGGGTCAGGCCTGACCCAAAATACGCGCCAAAGCGTCAATGTCAGGACAATCGTTTATCCAAAACTCGCGTTATTTTAAGATCAGACCTAACAAAAGATAGACGCCTAGGAAGGCAATTCAACCTTAATGATGGATAAGATGAAACAGAATAAATTCGATGTCGTAGTAATTGGCGGAGGGCCAGGCGGCTATCCAGCGGCGATTAGGGCCGCCCAAAATGGTAAAACAGTCGCTTTGGTTGAAGCGAAGGATTTGGGAGGGGTCTGTTTAAACCGTGGATGCATTCCCTCAAAGACGCTCATCGCCGGCGCTGAGACGCTGCAACGCGTCAAGGAAGCCGAAGAGTTTGGAATTGCGACAGGGCCTATCAGTTTCGATTTCAGCAAAATGGCGGAACGCAAAGACCGCATTGTAGCTGGCATCCGCAAGGGGCTGGAAGGATTGATCGCAGCGAATCAAATCACGATCATGCGCGGATTTGGCAAGTTTATTTCTCCGCGTGAAATTAAAGTCATAGGCAAAGACAATGCTGTGCTTTTAACGGACAAAACCATCATTGCAACAGGATCTGAACCGCGCAATATTCCGGCCTTCGCTTTTGACTACGAACGCATCCACGACTCCACTTCGCTGCTCGAGTTGAAAAAATTGCCAAAGTCCATTGTGATCATCGGCGGCGGCGTGATCGGTTGTGAATTCGCTTCGCTCTATGCCGCTTTCGGCATAGAGGTCATCATATTGGAACTGATGCCGCGTTTGATTCCGATGGAAGATAAAAGCGTTTCCAATGCACTGACGAAGGCCTTTCAAAAGAAAGGCGTGAAAATTCATGTCAATGTTCAAGTGACGGGAATAGACCGAACAGCGGATGGCGTCACGGTGCGCCTTGCACAAGGGCAATCATTTTCCGCTGAGATCGCATTGGTCTCCATTGGAAGGGTTCTCAACACTAACGGGATCGGACTGGATAAGGCTGGCGTAATCGTTCGGGACAACGGATCGATTCCTGTTAATGATCAAATGGAAACAAATGTTCCTGGCATTTATGCAGTCGGCGATATCGCTTCAAAGTGGTGGCTTGCGCATGTGGCGACGCACCAAGGACTGGTCGCCGCCAGCAATGCGGTTGGAAAACCGGCGCGCATGCACTATAACTCAGTTCCATCGGTGATCTACACCCATCCCGAAATCGCAATGGTTGGTCTGACGCTGGATGATGCGATCACGCAAGGTTTTCAAGCGGTTGTAGGCGCTTTCCCATTCCAAGCTTTGGGTAAATCGCAAGCCGCGTATCAGACTGAAGGTTTCGCTCAAATTGTATTGGATAAACGCACAGGGCAAATTCTAGGAGCGCAAGTTGTTGGTCATGAGGCCTCCACGCTCGTGGCTGAAATGGCTCTAGCGATTGCAAATGAATTGACGATTGAATGCATTGTGAATACAATTCATGCGCATCCAACTATCGCTGAAGCATGGTTGGAAGCGGCTCTAGTGGGGGCCGGCGAGCCCTTGCATTTGCCCCCCAAGGGTGAAAAAAATATTTTTCAGGATAGGCAGGATAGGAAGAATGAAGAAAGTTATTTATCAGAATAGGCAGAATAGGTAGGATGGGAAGGCAATTATTTTGTCAGGATAGGCATTATGCCTATCCTGACAAAATAACTTTTTTCCATCCTTCTTATCCTGCCTATCCTGAAAAATAATTTTTTTTCACCCCTACAAGCAAGGTGAACGATGCTGAACTCAGATAAATTTGATACTCGACCGGCGGTCAAAAAAAAACGTCTAAATGTCTTGCCGGCCAACCCCGAAAACGCCGACCCTGAGAAAGCCGTTGGCCCCGGGCGGTTCCCCTCTTGGTTGCACCGCAAGCTGCCAAAAGGAACCGAATTGATCAGGACGGGAGAAGTCATTAATGAACAGCGCGTGCACACAGTCTGCGAAGAAGCCAAGTGCCCCAATCTTTTGGAATGCTGGTCTAAGAAAACCGCAACCTTTCTTGTCATGGGCAAAGATTGCACGCGGAATTGCGGGTTCTGCAATATCGATTTTTCTAAAAAGCCAAATCCCTTAGAAGCTGACGAACCGGCGCGCGTCGCCGAGTCTGTCGTTCAGCTCGGCTTAAAACATGTCGTTATCACAATGGTGGCGCGCGATGACCTGCCGGACGGCGGCGCCCATCACCTGGCGCAAGTCATTGCAGCGATACGCGCCCGCGTCGCTGACGCCACAATAGAAGCGCTTACCTCCGATTTCGCCGGCAACCATGCCTCCTGGGACACCCTTCTCGACGCCCAACCGGAAATCTTCAACCATAATATTGAAACCGTGCGCGAACTGACTCCGCGCGTACGGCACACCGCCACTTATGATCGCACCTTATCCTTTTTGCAATATGCCAATAAGCATAAACGCCATCCAGGCATGATGGTGAAGTCAGGGTTAATGGTGGGATTAGGAGAAAATGAAGAGCAGGTTTATCAGACTTTACGGGATCTCCATGAGCATGGCTGCGACATCATTACGATCGGTCAATATCTGCAGCCTAATCAACAAAAATTGCTTGTGAAATCTTTTACGCCGCCTGATCAATTTAAAAGATATGAGGATTATGGATATTCTCTGGGAGTGTGTCATATGTACTGTGGACCATTTGTGCGTTCCAGTTATAACGCCAACTTGGTGATAAAACAAGCCAATCAAAAAGTTAAAATAATTAATAACGAGTGATTTATGAATGAACAACCGCCTGAAATGCAAGAAACACCCCTAATTGACGCCATGGATCATCTTATTTTGATGCATCGCGACGTCCATTTTGGAGGCGATTTTGAGACGATGACTGAATATTATCAAAAAGGCGGCAAAGGAGCTGTTCCGGATTTTGACGAGCTGCGCATTCGAGAATTGTCTTTTTTGGAACAACAGTTGAAGCAAAATTTAGCCGCTTTGGTTTTATCGGGCGAAGAAGCTGAACGGGTCGCCCTAGCCAAAAACGCTTATAAGGCGCTTCGTTCTCTTTACGAGGGCCAAGCGAATTTCAAGCCGATAAAAGCTTCTTATCCGAGGCTGGTTGCCGACTTGGTTTTATCTGAGGATGAAGAGCCCGAAGCTGAGATCGCCGCCATCGTCGCCGAACAGGCCGCCATCGTTCCCTCTCTCATTACGCTTTTGCGTTCTGAGGACCTCCATGATCCATTATTTCCGGGATATGGGTTAGCTCCGAGATTAGCCACAGAATGTTTGAAACGAATTGGCGATAAGCGGGCGATTATCTCTTTGTTTGAAACGATTGGAGATTCAGATTTTTTTAATGAAGACCTTGCTTTGGATGCTCTGAAGGCTATCGGAGAGCCCGCTAAAACTTTTCTTTTGAAGCCGCTGCATGCGAGGCCGTTCACTTATGACAATGAACGCGCAGCCATTGCATTAAGCCGTTTTAAGGATGATCCAGAGGTTGCAATCGCCTGTTTCACGATGCTTAAACAACTCGATCTCAAAAAGGACGCAGTGTTCGCGAACTATCTGGTTCTCGCATGCGAAGGCCTTAAAGGTTCGCCTTATCAAGCTGAATTCATCGCTTTAGCTGAGGCTTCGGCGACTCCAAGCGCGCTGCGTCAGGACATCAAAGCGAT
>JABDEO010000100.1 GCA_013287015.1 Chlamydiota bacterium | reverse complement strand
TTTATCTTTGATTGCTTCTAGTTGCATTGGAGACAGCGCCAGCAGTCTTTGCTTGCAAATCCGCTTATTTTTTTCCAAAATCATATCCAATTCAGAAACGCTGTAGCAATGGCTCGTTGAGCCAAAGGAATCTTCGGAATTTTCGAATTTGAATTCAAAACGGTGATAGAGTTTATTCCGTACATATATTGTCTTATGCGTGAAGCCTGGGTGGAGATTGTTCATATCAAATGTGGGAAATAGTTGATCGATCTGTTTTTGTGACAAATGCTTGGTGGCAAGTCCTCGCATCTGTTTTTCAGAAAGAAATTCCATAAAACCTGGATGAAGTTTATTTGATTGCAATAGCTCGTTAACTTGTGGAGCTGATAATAGGGCGACTTTTTGCCTATTTAGCTCATCTGTATTTTTACCATTGCAGAAAATATCCACCACTTGTTCGGAGCTTAGCTTAGAAACATCAAGGGCTAAAATCTGTGTATTGGAAAGCAACCCTAATTGATATTTATTAAATTTATGCAAAGCGTGACAGACAGCTGGAGGAGAAAGGAGACTAAATTGTTTTTTTTGAATTTCATTTGGGATTGCCGACGTAGGGAACAAGCTAGTGATCTGTTCTTGCGATAAGCGACTGATATTCAGGACGCGAATCTGCGCATCAGAAAGTAATGTGAAATGATAATCACTGAGCATATTAATCGCTTTGCACACCTCTTTGGGAGCTAGCAGCTCAAATCTTGCTTTATTGGTTTGATCCGGCGTTGCAAATTTAGAGAACAGATCGGCGATTGCCTGTTTCGACAATTTAGACAAAGGGATATGGCGGTAATATTCTGTCGGCAATGTCGCTGGATTAATTTTTACCCTGCTGAACGCTTCTTTGAGCTGTGATGTTGACAGTAAGCGCCACCTGTGATCACTGGTTTTTGAATTTTTAGATCCATAAATTAAACTGTTCAACTGTTCGTCGGAAAATTTTGATAAATCCAGAGATTTCAGCTCAGCTTCCGCAATCAACCAACAAGCATTGTTGGGAAGTTTTTGCGAAATTGAAGTTAGGCTTTTGGCTGACAAGAAGCATATTTTTCCTACGGATACTTCTAACTTTTGATTGGCGGCAAGTGTTGGAAGCTTGTTTTTCGCCTCTCGCTGCATAAGATCGGGTCGATTTTGTTGAATCTCATTCACTCTTATGGAAAAAATAATCTTTTGTTGAGATGAAAAGCTCTCCAGCTCTCTCAGGGGTGTTTTGAGAACTTCTTCATCCGAAATAAGTCCGTACCAGACAACGGAGCGCTTAACAGGTTGTATCTTCCCTGTGAACTGCAGGTCGCAAAGAGAAATCTCTTCCAGTGCAAGGCATGGAGCATTCTGTAAACGCTCGTAGAAGGGGAATTCTTTATTAATAGCGGAAATATTTCCATCCAGTTCTAGTTTCTCTTCCATTTTCTTTTTAATTTTCTCATCAGTAGCGGCTACAAACTGAAGGTCAGCTAATGTAAGAGTATCTGCGAGGCAAACGTTGTTAATGGTTACACGACTCTCTTCATATCTAGAAGAGCTTGTATCAAGTTTATGAGCCAAGGTAGCGAGATAGGTGTTTACAAGAGTTTCATAGTCTTTGACTGTGGTTGATGCTGAGATGTTTTGAGTCATGATTTTCCTCCAGATGTGCCTCGACACTTGTAGCGTAGACTTCAGTCTGCGCTTGTTTGCGCAGGTTTTAACCTGCGCTTGTTTTTGCGGGTTTTAACCCGCAAAAAGTTAGTGGACAGCGCTGAAGCGTACCCTCACAGTAGTTTTTAAGCGCCATCCTGACTTTGCGGGTTGAAACCCGCAAAAACGAGCGCAGGTTAAAACCTGCGCAAACAAGCGCAGACTGAAGTCTACGCTACGAATTTTTTTTATATTTTACGCAATTTAAAATATATTTTTGTATCATCAGCTGAAACAATCATATTGAATGTTTTTCCATAAAAAGGGTTGAAACCAATTTTAGTGGACGCCCGAACAATGCACTCGGTAACCATCGAATGGATGATGGTGTCTAATTCTAAATTGATGAGCGTGGTGGGAGTGAACCATGATATGACGAGCCCATTGTCAACGGATAAATAATTTGAGATGTCTGTATATATGCCATCTGCATTTTGCATGCATAAAAACGAAGCGGAGCATGTTCCCACTTTTTCATTTTTTTCGTTGTAAATCGGCGCTCTTCCCGCTAAATATGTAGAAGATATTGTTGAACTGTCAACTGAAACGTTAGATGTTGGTATTTCAATAAAACTGTTTATGAAATCCGCTGTATATAAATAATACGACAATTTTTTATATTTTTTGCATCTTTTCATCTTCAATTTATCAACTGAATCGTTACCAAAAGATTGTGGACAATTATCGCTATATATATGCAACGGCGCACACATGAGCAAAAAAAGAAAAAAAACACTTCTATATGCATTTTGTAAAGCCAACATCACTCTCTCCTTTCGTAATTAATCATCTGTTTTGCTATCCTTCCTATCCTGACATTATTTTTTTGGCCTTAGTACAAGAGTTGGCTGATGCGAGCCCCATAACTGGTCAGCTTCAAGATCTTCAGGAGAAAAACCAAAATACCCCACGATTTCCCATCCTTGAAGCAGGGCCGCCAGACGCAAATGCCCATAAATACGATGCGCGTTCCACACTAATCGATCTTTGCCTACAGGAACCGCTAAAAATAAAAGTCCATTTTCTTTCAGCATTTTTTTAGTCTTCTCCATGGCTATCAGATCTCCATTTGGATTGATAGGATCGCCATAACGTCCAAGTCCATCATGTTCATAGCTGGAGATCGATACGACCGCGTCGAACAGTTGAGGGTTGGCATCAAATTCGGCTACAGTTACAGCTTTCAAGCCTGGATGCAAGCTAATGATTTTATTATATTCGATTGTAGTAGGATGAGCGCCATATGCTAAAAGAATGCTCTCATACCAGGGGACAACTGACCCCATGACCGCTACGTTTTTGCCTGCGATGGCGGAGGCGTATTTGTCTAGAGCTTGGTATAAGTAGGTGTCCGTAATTCCATAATGATTCGTTTCTCGAGCTTTTGCTCTAGCAATATTGGTTTCGATCTGCTCATAAGTGTATACAAGGGGACGATCACTGGGATAATAATCGTTGAAGTAGATGTAGACGACCGGAATAGTATTATTCCAGGTAAATTCGTTATATAGCGTAAGAGGAATAGTTCGCGGCGGCGCGGCAACGGCCGCTAAAGGCGCAATCAAAAACGCACATAGGGATATAGTTGCAATTAAATTTTTCATAATATCCTTTTTTGAATTTTATCGAAGAATCCATTTTTTTTTGAGAGGATCCCACGAACCTTTCTCAATAAGTCGAACTTTATCTATGACGAATTTGTTGTCATTCCAATAACCATGCGTTGGGAAGAATTCGATTTTGAAGTTTCCTAGATGGGAAGCCGTTATGGAATAATGGGACATTGGTCTGATGAGGCAATCAAAATTCATCATCGAAAAGAGGTCCTCTAGAACATTGGCGTCATGGCGATTTCCATTGACTCTGCATTCAAATTTGATGTTTGGGTAGGGGAAATAATGTTTAAAGAGGGCCCTTATTTCTTCTGGTTTAGGATGATCTGTAAAAATGTGGACATATAATGATTCGCGCCTAACTAGGAGATATAATTTGTTGAGTTGATTGATATAATAGGAGGTGTCGGGGAATCGCAGCGGCAATGCACGTTTCAAAGCATCTGTATCCCAGACAAATCCTCCACCTGTTCTATAATGTAAAGCGACGGAAATGACATTGCTTGGAGGGGTTATAAGGTTTAAGGGATGTTTGGGAGCGATTAACGCCCGCATCATATTGCGAAATATTTCATCATTCCAATCAACTGGAACAAAAGTCCCATAAGATCCATTAAAAATATATTCATCGTAGGAGTCGCACGCATGCGCTAAAAAATAGAGCGTATCGGCGGCAACCTCGTTGTCAAGTTGAGAAAGGGAGTCGAGCGTCTTTTTCGAATATAACGCTTCATTTTCAGGAGTCAGTTTTTCTTCTAAATCATCAAAAACAAATTGATCTGAATATTCAAAAGTTTGAAAAAGCAAAGGAATTCCCCATTTGTACGAGATCCATTTGGCATGAGTATAATCTAAAAGATTATCTCCCAAACGGCCTCCCCAACCAAAAGTGACTGCCTCTTTATGTTCTGAAAAACAGAATATAGGCGACAAAAGGAGATAAATTAAAAGTGATCGTATTCGCATTGATTTCTCTGTTTAAGGAATATAGGCGACCAGAACATCATTAGGGACCACCCCATCTTCGAAACAGATTTTGTAATTAGGATTGATGGTTAGAATTTTTCCGATGACTTCCTTTAATGCTATAAAGTCAAAATGGATTGTTCCAAATAATCTTATATCATCAATCAAAATGGTGTGGGTCTTAATAGGGTGTTGTCGAATGTTTTCAAGTTCGGCTAAGATAGGGCAATTCGTATCTCCCTTTCCTGAATTGATTCCACAAGAATAATGACCATCCAGCCAAAAAGTCGCTGGAGAATCGATGTGTTTCAGCAACTCGGGCAAAACAGTCGTAGAATTCCCTTGTAAAATAGTGACATTAGGGTAGGAAGCAAAACGTGAGCAACAGTGTTGATAGTAGTGAGGGGCAAGCTCAATCGAATAGATTTGTTCAAAACCGGCTTCTAAAGCCATTTGAACGCCATCGCCGAGAAAACTCCCCGTTTCGATAAAATACCTATTAGGATATTTTGTGAACACGTCACGAGTTGTGGTGGCTTCTGTCAATTGAGAAATGCATAAAAAGCAGGTGAGAATAAAACCTAGTAAAATTTTCCACATAAACTTCCTCTATTTGCGGCTCTGAATAATTCAAGGAAAAAGAGCGAACTTCTTGATAGCATGCAAGATTTTTTTTTGCAATAGGAGTTTTTAAGAGGGGACTTTGTAGCGCAGACTGAAGTCTACGCTACAAATCACCAATCAAGGATGACTTTTCCAGATAGGCCGGACAGCATTACTGCAAAACCTTTTTCAAAATCATCAATGGGGAAACGATGCGTGATGATGGGCGCTAAATTAAGGCCGCTTTCCAGCATATGCGTCATTTTGTACCACGTTGCAAAGATTTCGCGGCCATATATGCCCTTTAAGGTAAGCATTTTAAAGATCACTAGGTCCCAATCAATGGCGCTGCCCGGAGGCAAAATGCCCAATAATGCGATCTTTCCGCCATGTTGCATCGATTCCAGCATGCTGCATAAGGCTTTCGAATTTCCCGACATTTCAAGGCCGACAGTGAATCCATGCTCGATCCCTATGGTTTTCATCGCATCCTTAAGCGTTGTTTTCGATACGTCAATTGCAAGGGCGGCTCCCATTTTGCGCGCTAGATCCAACCGGTATTCATTCACATCTGTGATGACGACATTTCGCGCGCCGGCTTTTTTAGCGATAGCGGCGGCCATAATGCCGATGGGCCCTGCGCCTGTTATCAATACGTCTTCGCCGATGAGCTCGAAGGACAATGCTGTATGGGTGGCATTGCCGTAAGGATCGAAGATCGAGGCTAGATCATCGGAGATGGAAGAGGGCAGCGTAAAGACATTTTCTGCAGGAAGATTAAAGAATTCCGCAAAGCAGCCGTGGCGATGAACGCCGACGCCAAGTGTATGCAAGCATATGTGTTTTAAACCTTTACGGCAATTAGGGCACTGTCCGCATGTGATGTGTCCTTCGCCGCAAACGCGGTCGCCAACTTTTAGGCCCTGTACATTTCGACCCAGCTCTGCAATTTCTCCCATAAATTCATGGCCGACCACCATGGGGACCGGAATTGTTTTCTGCGCCCATGCGTCCCATTTATAAATGTGTACATCGGTGCCGCATATCGAATTTTTATGGACTTTGATGAGAACTTCATTGTCTCCGATTGCAGGGATGGGAACTTCTTCCATCCAAAGGCCTGGTTTTGCATATTTTTTTACTAAAGCTTTCATGATTTCTCCATCAAAATAATTAGTATAACAGTAAAAATAAAATAAAAACTAATTTATATTATATTTTTAACATGCTTTTAGTTTCATTATATAACAAACTTTATATTACTCCAAGTTTTTTGCCTGTTGCTGCGAAGGCTTCAATAGCGTGATCGAGATCCTGTCGCGTATGGGCGGCTGACATCTGCGTGCGGATGCGCGCCTTGCCTTGCGGGACGACAGGATAAAAAAATCCGATCACATAGATGCCATGTTCCAGCATTTCAGCGGCGAAATCTTGGGCCAGCTGGGCATCTCCCAGCATGATCGGGACAATAGGGTGATTTCCTGGCGCTAAGTCAAAACCAAGGGCAGTCATTTTTTTACGAAAATAGAGGCTGTTTTCCTGCAGACGCTTGCGCAGATCGTTGCTGGCGGCCAACATATCGAGCGCATGCAAAGTGGCGGCGGCGATGCTTGGCGCGAGCGTATTGGAAAAAAGATAGGGACGCGAACGCTGACGCAGCCATTCAATGATTTCTTGTTTTCCCGATGTATAACCGCCGGAAGCCCCGCCTAAGGCTTTACCCAGTGTGCCGGTGAGGATGTCAATGCGTCCTATAACCTGACAGAGCTCAGGAGTTCCCTTGCCGTGTTCTCCGATAAAGCCCACTGCGTGCGAATCATCGACCATCACCAAAGCGTTATAGCGTTCTGCAAGGTCGCAAATTGCAGATAGATTTGCGATGGAGCCATCCATGGAAAAAACGCCGTCTGTTGCAATTAAGCGGAACCGGCAATCCATTGCGGATTTCAGCTGATTTTCCAGGTCGGACATATCATTATTGTTGTAACGCAAACGACGCGCCTTGCATAAGCGAATGCCGTCAATGATGCTGGCATGGTTGAGCGCGTCGCTAATGACGGCGTCTTCGGCTCCTAAAATGGTTTCGAAGAGACCTCCATTTGCGTCCCAGCATGAAGAGTAAAGGATGGTGTCGTCAGTGGCGAGAAATTGCGAAATTTTTCGTTCAAGTTGTTTGTGAATGGTTTGCGTGCCGCAAATAAAACGAACCGAAGACAAACCGAAGCCGTATTGGTCCAATCCAGTTTTGGCTGCGGCGACGACTTCAGGGTGGTTGGCGAGTCCCAAGTAGTTGTTCGCGCAGAAATTTAGGACATGTTTTCCTCCGGAGATGGTGATGTTCGCCTGTTGAGGCGAAGCGATGACGCGTTCAGTTTTGTATAAACCAGTTTTTTTGAGATCATCAAGCTGCAACGCCAATAGTTTTA
>JABDEO010000099.1 GCA_013287015.1 Chlamydiota bacterium | reverse complement strand
CCATGATAGACTCCTCTAGAAATGTTCATATTAGCCTATCTTACTTCACTAGCATTTGAATGTCAATCAATACTTATCGTTTATCATTGAAAAACACATGTTTAACGATGAAACTTGATCAGCTGATGGATAAGGGGGTTGAAGCCCAATGGAACGAAAACATACGCTAAGGAATTTAGCTGAAAAAATCAGAAAAACTATTACTTGGCTGGCAATCTTGCCCCAATGAATTCAGCAACTCTACTAGCTGCCGGAGAGTCAAGATTACCCATAACCGCTATTATATAACCGGATATTGGGTAAATTTTAAGCGCTGAGTTTATGCCAGATGCACCACCGTTATGACCAAACCAGCGAACTCCATTTTCGAAATTGTCCTCGAAGCCGTAGGCATATTTTGATACGCTTTTTCAAAACTCGGCCATTTCAATCAAGGATTTTGTCAAGCCTTGATGCTTTTATAGAGCGCTCTAAAAATGCTTAAGGATAATTTATTAATTTTGGCTGATTTGATTGAGTAAGTGTTGCATATCGAGATAAGCCCAATATTCAATGATTTTTTCATCTTCGATGCGATAAATCGTCACACCTGCATAAGAAACAGGTTTGCCTGTCGGTTTTATCCCTTTAAATTCTCCTTGGTGTGTTCCTTTAGCCTTCCAATGGATCATGACAAGGTCTCTATCGGATATCACATCATTATGCTCTACGGTTAGATTTGGAAAACCGGTTAACCACGCTTGCACAATTCTCCTCATCGATTCTTGACCATGGAAATCTCCTAATAGGCTGTGAACGATCACATCTTGATGAAAAAAGTCATCAATTGCGCTCAAATCTTTTTCATTCCATATTCGCTGAGCATAACCTTCAGCGATCATCTTGATCGATTGTTTTGGTCTCATCATTTCCTAACCTGAAGTTTTAGATCGGCATCACTAAGAATTTAAGAGGCACAGCGCAGATCCAACAAGAAAAAGTGTACTATAATAGTCCAAACCATCACAATGTGAAATTTCAAAATGATTGAGCATCGAATGGAAATAACAATAAATCCAGCTTCTTCAGAGGACTTAAGCGTCGTCCAAAACCTAGGACGATTTTATGTCTATGAAATGTCCCGATATTGTGGTTTTCTAAAGGGTTGGGAAACACCCTCTAACGGTCTTTATGAGTGCATTGACCTAAGTGTTTACTGGAACGAGTCAAATAGATATCCATTTTTAATAAAAATAGATAATGAACTAGCTGGATTTGTTCTTGTTAATAAGATAGGAAGTTCTCCGGAAGTAGACTGGAATATGGGAGAGTTTTTTATTGTTTCTAAATATCAAAAAAAAGGTGTCGGTCACAAGGTAGCGGTGCAGATTTTTAAACAGTTTCCAGGTGTATGGGAAGTCATGCAAATACCAGAAAATAAAGGGGCTATTAATTTTTGGGAAAAGGTAATAAATTGCTATACCGACGGACAATTCAGTAGAACTCAAAAGGTGATCCCCACACCAACGCCACATCCAATGATCGTGTTAAAATTTGACTCGGCTTCTTGTTCACGCCACCAGGCTCCTTCTGATCCATTTAATCATTTAGAGGAATATACGGATCCTCTGGATTATGACTTAGAATATGGCCAATATTCCCCTGAAGAGGATGCTTTTTATCATGCGCTGTCTTTGCAAGCGAAAGGCCCAATCTTAGATCTTGCTTGTGGTACGGGCAGAATCACAATACCTTTGGCTAAAAAAGGATTCGAAATTTTTGCATTAGATCTTTCTTCAAAGATGCTTACAAGAGCGAAAGAAAAAGCCTCTGTCCTAGGCCTTTCCATTCATTGGATTGAAGAAGATTGTCGACATTTTTATTTGCCCAAAAAATTCGGTTGTATTTTTATGGCAGGCAATGCATTTCAAGCCATGTTAACAAACGAAGATCAAAACAAATTGTTATCTTCCGTTAGGGAGCATCTTCTTTCAGATGGCTTATTTGTCTTTGATACCAGAAACCCTGATTTGATTGAGTTGTCAGCATATTCTGTCGAAGAAAATTGGCACAAATATAAAAACAGTTGTGGTAAGGAAACTCAAGTATCAGGATATCACTCTTATGATTCGCTATCACAAATCGCCATCTACACGACCGTACGCAAATCAGAACAAGGGAATTCTGAGCCAAAAGTTCGCAAAACTCAAATTAAACTTCGCTACACCTATCCTCAAGAGTTGGAGACATTGTTGAAAGCGAATGGACTAAGGCTTGTTGATAGATTTGGTGGGTATGACAAACAAAAGTTTAATGGAAAGCAACAACAAATGATTTGCTTATGCATGAAGTCTTGAGAGAACCAAAAATAACGATTTGCGAATATCTGATTTTTGCAAATTCCTTCTGATATATTAAAGTAAGAAGGACTTTGGGACTGATAACGGGATTTTGCGAAAGAATTGTGAGAAAAAGATGGCTAGTGTTGACGCTTACATTCCAATGGCTATTTCTCAATTGCTCGACTTGACAGGCAATCAACTTACTTTTTTGCCTAATGATATTTTTGACAAAATCGAGCTTGAAGAATTGTGGATTGATGACAACAAAATCACAGAAATTCCCTTGAAAATCGATCACTTAGTAAGGCTTAAGAGATTTAGCGCCTACAAAAATCAGCTAAAAATACTTCCAGAGTCTCTTTTCAATTTAATAAGATTAGAAAGAATCAATATTAGCGCCAATAATCTATCGTCTCTTTCAGCCAGATTAGGGAATCTAAGAAATTTGCAAGTATTAGATGTAAATCACAATGGATTAGTCGAGATTCCTGAATCAGTTGGCTATCTTGAAAATCTGCGTTTTCTCTATCTAGCCGGAAACCGTCTGGAGACGCTCCCTCAATCATTAGAGAATTTAAAAAACCTTGTTTATTTGAATATTGCCAATGACAGGTTCAAAGCTATTCCTGAATGTATTGGAAGCATGGATAATCTCATAGAGTTGAGAATATATAGCAATGTAATCACCTCGATTCCTGACTGCATCTCTAAGCTCATAAAATTAAGAGAAATCCATGCAATGAATAATCAGATAACTGCGTTTCCAGATTCTATGGGTTGTCTTATTCATTTGAGAAAATTAATATTAGAGAATAATCAGTTGAGAACTTTTCCAGAAAGTATTGGTGATTTGGAAAGTCTGACTGACCTTAACTTGAGAGCTAACCAACTAATTTCTCTTCCTGAAACGATTGGCAATTTGAAGTCACTTCGCTTTTTAGATTTAAGAGACAATAAACTGACATCTCTTCCATCAAGTTTACGCAGCCTCGCAAACCTTGAAAAGATAGATGTGCGACTCAACAACGGTCTTTTCATACCTGAATGGTTTCAAGAGCTTGAGCAGCGAGGATGTTCTGTTTTCTATTGATTCTAAATCATTATTAGGACGATATTTTTTTGTTGCTTGATGACTTTTCAAATGATTTCCCTGAGGGGGAAATCCAAAGCAACTATATCCAGTTTTTTTAAGAGATCGGAGCGATTCTTCTTTGTGCTAAACCCCTATTATGATAAAACTGTAGACTCTGTCTACAGTTAGGATCTTATGATTAACTTTTTTGCAGAAAGGATTTTTTAAGATGTTAAAGGAATCACCGCTTGGGCAAAAAACTATTTATGTAGAGACCTATTCTCCTGAATTATTATTTCCTATTTCCCGAACGATTGCTAGGCATAAGATTGGCATTGGTGAGGATCTTCCTTTCAGTGGAGTGGATTTATGGACTGGATACGAAATTTCTTGGCTAAATCTCAATGGAAAACCAGAGATTGCGATGGCTGAGTTTTCTTTTCCCTGCGATTCACCTAACGTTATCGAGTCAAAATCATTCAAACTATATTTAAATTCATTTAACCAATCCCACTTTAAATCCATCAATGAAATACAAGGAATTATAAAAAACGATTTATCCAAGGCTGCTGGGTTGGATGTGACGGTCGATTTATTTCCCCTTTCTGCATTAAAAAACCGAACTTTAGAAGAATTTTCAGGCATTTGCCTAGACTCTCTTGAAATCTCGACTGATGTCTATGAAGTAAATAAAAGTTTTTTATCAGTTGACCCTCTCAGTGAGGTGGAAGAGGTTGTTTATACGAATCTCTTAAAGTCAAATTGTCTTGCTACAGGCCAGCCTGATTGGGGTTCTGTATTGGTTCGTTATTTCGGCAAAAAAATTAATTCTGAAGGCTTACTCAAGTATTTTATTTCTCTCAGAAGACATGCCGGATTTGCTGAATATTGCGTAGAACAGATTTTTTCCGATATCTTTACACAATGCCATCCAGAGCGGCTCACTGTATACGCACGCTATACCCGAAGAGGCGGATTGGATATTAATCCATTTCGTTCTAACTTTGAGAAAACACACCCCAATGCTCGCCAACTCAGACAATAACAAGATGCAGTTTTTATAATCTCTCCTCATTATTTTTTGAGGTTTTATGATTTTAAGTCCGCTCAATTTATTATCCCACTCTACACAAGTTTCTGCTGATTCACATGAACTCAAAGTGACTTTATCTTCTCTCACCCCATTATGGAAGCATATTGAGGAATGCTTTAGCCGTTTAAGCGATGTATTCTTACAGGTCAAGAGCTATGAAAATCGGGGTCATATTGCTTTCAATGGACGTCTTGTTCTTGAAATCGATGAGGGAGTTGGGTCGTGTATCAATCACTCAGGATCCACCTTAGCTACTCTTGGAGGACTTGAAATCCGTGCAGGATCCATTAAAAATGTGCGTTCAAAACTAGTCACGCGCGGTATCCTAAAGCTTAAAGCAAAGCAGATCGACAATAAAAAAGGACAAATTTTTGCTGAAAAACAACTAATTGTGCATGCAAGTCGTTTAAACAATACAAAGGGTGTGCTGATTTCCCATGATGGATCTGTGAAGTGGATTTCTGGAAATAGTGGATGGTGCGACAATCGAACGGGGCTCATTCGCGCGAAAAATGGCGTTTTGGCAATCAATCGACATCATTCATCGCAATTAAGCAATCGACAACTTAACAACACAGAGGGTCGTATTATTGGAAATAGTGGCCCTCTACAACTTCACCTAGATCGAATAGACAATTCACGCGGTCTTTTACAAGGCGATACGAGTGATATTCAAGTTCGCACACTTAACAATCACTGTGGTCTGCTCCTTGTCGTTAAAGATGGACATATTGCCTCTTCTGGACATTGTGAAAATCACAAGGGATCGATTCAAATCTTCGGAAAATTGACATTAAGCAATGGAAGCTGGGAGAACGATAAGGGATGCATTTTTGGAAAATTAGGGATTCATGCTTCTATTGAGCATCTCGAAAATACTGCAGAAGGATACATTTTTTCTTCAGAAGGTTTGGTAAAGTTGAACGTCATCAGAGACATTCAACAGCAGGGAAGGATTGATGCAGCGAATGGAATCATTTTATTATCCACACAAGGAACAATTTGGGGACAAAATGGATCATTAATAACACCTCAAGGCATCAATATTCAATCTCTGCACCATCACATAGATCTAACCCAGACTGTACTGAAAGCAGGAACGTTAAAAGTGTTGGCATACGAGCAAATCCATTTAACTCAAGCTAAACTCGATGTCAAAGGAAAGGCAACTGTGATCAGCACAGTGGGTTGGATCGATGCTCAGCATATGACTGTCACAGCAGAGGAGAGCGATTTTACTTTCGAAGCCAAGCAAGGAAACATCTATTTTGATCATCAAAAGAGTAACGTCCGAGAGCTAATCATCCATGGAAAATACGGTGATATGCAAAATAGTGAGATTCAGACGAAAGAGGATTTTCAATTTGAAGGAGACCGATTTACATCCGAAAATACTGTGGTGAAGGTAGAAAAAGGAAATATCAATCTATTTGGTGCGCTATCTGTCCATATTGAGCAAGGACGGTTTTTAGCGACTCATGGCAAGCTGAGTGAAAAATCTCAAGGGTGGATTGCCGAAAACCATGATAAAACAATTACAAAAGAAATTGTTCGAACTGCTCCAGAGATTTTTCTGAATAAAAGCATCGATGAAGCAGAAAGGATTTCCAATTTAGCCTCACAAAGTTTGTCTATAATGAACTGTCAGATGGACGCTACTGAGAAAATGACTCTTTCTTCCAAAGGACGGGCTTTGTTGCAAAAAAATCAATTGAATGCCCCTGAAATTGAAGGAAGAATCAAAGATCTGTGGCTGAGTGAAGCGACAGCTCACTTTGAACGTCTGAGCCTATGCACAGGCAATGCCTGCATCAAAGGGTTAGATGTTACAGGAGAATCCCTTTCAATTTCAGCAATCGATAAATCCTTATCCATCAACACAAGTAAAATCAAAGCAACCCATAGTCATTTGAATTCTCTAGAGAATCTTAGTTTAACTCAAAGTCAAATCCAAGGAACTGTA
Source organism: Chlamydiota bacterium (assembly GCA_013287015.1). Taxonomy (GTDB): domain Bacteria; phylum Chlamydiota; class Chlamydiia; order Chlamydiales; family Parachlamydiaceae; genus JABDEO01. Next base: position 1,048 of record JABDEO010000099.1, on the reverse strand, counting down.
ACTGCAAAATCTCGACGCGATCAATACATCGCTGACAATATTTTTGGAAAAGGTCAGTTGAAAATCTCGAGCACGCAAGGAAATGTCGTCATTCGAGACAATATCCTTTTTGAAATGGATTCTGTGAAGACGAAAACGACCGTGGGAGCATTGCATCTAAGTGGGAACATCGCCGATGTTAATTCACTGTTTGGAAGTGGAAAGCAAGTTATCTTGAGTGGGACAATGCGGTCTAAAGGCAACACAGAGCTTACTGGAACTCAAATAATTGTAAAAGATCTTGTTCTAGAAGGCGAAAAAATCTCTGTTAAAGGAACCGAGTCATTAGAAATAGATCAGGTTAATGTGAAAGCCAGACATGATTTAATCCTCTTTACAGATGGAGCTGCTTTTATCAAGAATAGCAGCATCCAATCAAAAAAAGATAGCGAGCTGAATGCGACAAAAGTAGACATGATTCATTCTTCACTACTCAGTACATCAGGCAAATCCAATATCACAGTGAAAGAAAGTGGGAATATCGTTAACTCTTCCATCTCTGGAGAAACAACTACAGTGGTCAGTGCAGATTCTCAATGGCAAGACAGTGAAATCGCGGGTAAGCGCATTCATCTAGCAGGCAATCTCTCCTTCAATACGAGTCGCATACATGCAATGCAGAAACTCGATATCGACGGACACACTTTAGCATTTGACAGTTCAACTGCATTCGTAGATGACGGGGATCTTAACGTAAAAGTTCTAGACTTTACTTCAAATAAAAGTGCGTTTGGCGCTCATAATATTGCTCTGTCTTCAAAAAAAATCAATTTTTTTGATAGCCAAACGAATGCAAAAGAAAGCATCACTCATCATTCTGACACCACACTTCATTCCAATAGTCATGATCAGGCCAAACGGATTAAAGACACTGCAAAACGGGAATTGATTTCTCTAAAACATCATGTGATTGGATCGGAAAGCATAGAGCAGTCGGGAAACAACATCTTATTACATCAAACCACGATACAAGCGCCCAAGGTTGTATTTCAGGTAAACATGATTGAGG
>JABDEO010000098.1 GCA_013287015.1 Chlamydiota bacterium | reverse complement strand
GGCTCCATGGGTGAATACGGCAACATTTTGTCCAAGATTCTCATCTCCAATGTCAATTAGAGCTGCGATGCTTCTTTCGCACATGCTAAGACAAGTTTCAGCGCCAGCCAATGGATTGTCCTTCCACTTAAAAAAGGGATCTATAGTTTGACCCGGAAATTTTTCTTTGAACTTGGCGATTTCTCTTGCGTAGTATTGATTATAGAAATTGTTTCTTAAGCTTTTTTCCATGCCGTCATGATTTCCATGGCTTATCTCTTTGAGATCATCTTTTTGCAAGATTCGTATATGATTAAAGTATTTTGAAGCTAACGTTGCTGTCTCTAAAGCGCGTCCCAATGGAGAAGAATAAAATTTTGGCGACAAGTCGGGATGGATCTTTTGCAATAACTTCCCTACTTGTTCAGCTTGTTCTTTTCCTTCTTTGTTTAACTGAGAGTCAGGAACCTCTTCTTGACCCTGTACAAAGCCTAGAACATTGCGAGGGGTGGCGCCATTGCGAATCAGATACAAATGAGTGATGTCGTCGGAAGAGGAATCAGCCAGTAAATTGTAACTGGATAGGACAAAAACGATTAAGAAAATGGAAACAATAGACTGGAATGTTGTTTTCATATTTCTCCTTATATTAAAATATTTAAATGCAGAACTCAAGCATCTATTTATATGATTTGTGGAACATATGCCAAGCAATTTATAACAATTGATAATATATAGCAAGAAAAAAAACTTCGAGCGCTAGTCTGTGAGGATTTTTTCTTTTATTAAAATAGACCTAAGACGTTTTGCCTGTTCTATGGGGTCTCCAAATTCTATTTGAAAGTGAATAAGTCGAATGTTTCTCTCTGCGCAGAGCTGTGTAACGGATTCTCGAATTGCCGATTTAGTTTGGTCGTAAGATTCGATAAAACCAGGTGTTTTATCCCACTCACGGTTTCGTGAAGCCAACAATTTAAGCCAGTCATTATAGGATGCATCGAATAAAACAATACAATCAGGATCTGGCAAATACTGAATATCGAGTTGGCATATTTGTCGGTAAGCGTCGAAGTAAGGATCATCTTTAGGGAATAACCAACCCATGCCAGGTTGTTCCAATTCATAGCCAATAATTTTAATGAAATAGGAATCGAGAAATACGATTTTATTATTTTTTTTTAAAGTTTGGGCTTCAAACTGCAGTGGAAGCCAAATTTGACGAAAACCCATCCACATTGTGATATAACCAAAAAGATCCCTTTTTGTAATGGCGTCAGGCCATTCGGACTCTTCAGGCTCAATGAGAATGTGGCATGTGCAAAGGGTCTCCAATTTTTTGGCCAGGGTGGTTTTTCCGGATCCAGATAATCCCGCAAAAGCAATAACGAGGCCATGATCATTAGAAAACAATAAGGTTGGACATGCAAAAATGACTATATAAAGAGCATGGAAAAATAGAGTGTATGTAGAGCGGAATTTACATTTCAAGGGTAGATCTCTTTTTAGAATTCAACCAGGATTATGATAAGATATCTAAGCTAGAGAATCAAGATCAAATCTTTTTCTGGAATTATGAAAATGTTGTGGCGGCGAAAAAAATGCTTTGTTACGTTTCAAAACATGATAAAAGAAGCCGCTCCTGAAACTTCGGACATTTTCAAGGGAAGCCTATATGGCATAGCCGCTTTTTTTTGTATGGCGGTTTTTGGTATATTTACAAAAATCGCTCTTCAGGGCGGCTCCGCTCTTTGGGTCAGCTTTATTGCGTATTTGACAGGCGCTCTCTTGTTATTTCCTTTCATTGCTCAAAGATGGTTCGCAGATCTGAAATCGGAGCATTATACTTTTTTAATTGGCAGAGCTTTGTTCGGTACGGTTGCAAGTTTCTGCTACACCATCTCCATGTATTATATTCCTATTGTGAATGGAACGTTGCTTTTTAACACCGCCCCCTTATTTATTCCCCTGTTGGCTACTGTATTTCTCCGGGAAAAGATAGGACGAAGTACATGGATTGCCGTGCTAATAGGGTTCATGGGTGTGGTCATCATTATCAAACCCACGGAGTCTATCTTTACACAGCCGGGAGATTTTATTGGAATTTTTGCAGGCATCTCTTTGGCAATTGCCTATCTCTTGATGAAATTGCTAACAAAGACAGATCCTGGGATTCGCATTATTTTCTACTATTTAGGAATAGGAACTTTGCTCCAAATTCCCGCGCTGTTTTTTGTAGGACCCCTGCCAAGCGGAGAAAGCGTTTTTTATGCAATTTTGGCAGGAGGGTTATTGCTAGCCGCACAGATGGCCCTTGTAACTGGTTATAAATATGCTCAGGCGTCCCGAATTGGAATATATCAATACAGCAGCGTTGTGTTTGTCGGATTAATAGATTGGTTGTTTTGGGACACCGTTCCGACTGGGGGGGAAATCCTAGGCGCCTTGTTGGTCGCTTCTGCTGGGATCATTGTAATTCGAAGCGGCGTTGAAAAAACAGGCCATGATCACCTTTACTAAAAAAAATCGGTCGCCTCTCTGTGCGCTCTGTGATCTCTGTGGTTGATAAAAACGTTTCGAGCTTTTTATCAACCACAGAGATCACAGAGCGCACAGAGAGGCGAGAGGGAATTCTCTTAACTGACCGAAAAGGTTATCGTAGCAAAAAAAACAGCCATACACGATGCATGATAGTAAAAGACCTAAACATTTCAATTTTTCTTCAATCCTTCTTCTTGATTTTAATTTCTATACTATATAGAATACGTATTTGAATTAATTTATTATTTTTTATATTAAATAGTCACTCAATTTTAGAATGAACAAAACAATATTTAAATTATTTCTATTTGTAGTATTATACTTAACTTGTAATTCAACAATATTTCCAACGGATTTGTTTGCATCGGCTGCCTCAGCAAACAGCAGCCAAGATATTCATATTGTCAAGATCGACTCTTTGAATCAAATAGTTAATTCCAAGTCTACTCAAACCATTTATTTTCTTGATATTGATGATACATTATTTGATTTTCCCTGCATGCTCGGGTCAAAAGCTTGGCGAAAATATATTATTTCAGCCACAAAAGATGACTTTACGGAAAATTGGCATGATGTTTTTTCTCTTTTTATTGCGCGAAATCATCCTTTGGAAACAGTAGAGGTTCTTACGAGCCGATTTGTACAAGAATTACAAATGAAAGGATGCGGGGTTTTTGGCTTAACTGCAAGAGAGCGTAAAATATGGTATGATACGCCAATGGATGATATTGACTTGTTGACAATCTCTCAGCTTGAATCGGTTGGAATAAATTTTAATAATGAATCTTTGACTAAGGCATATCCGTACTTAACAAACAATCCTGAATATTTTAAAGGAATTTTTTTTGCTGATATTGAACCGAAAGGGGAATATTTATTGAAATTGTTTAAAGACGCCTCGCAGTTGCCAAAAAAAGTAATTTTTATTGATGATAAACAAAGCCAAGTGGAATCTGTCGCTGCAGCCTTGAATCTACTTGGAATAAGCTATGAATGTTACTGGTATGCCGCAACGGAGGAAAAAGCCGCTAGATTTGATCCATTGATTGCAAACATTCAGCTTTATTATTTTTGGATATCTGGCGGTAAAAGAGTCGTCTGTGATGAAGAGGCTGCCTCAATAGCTGAGCAATATCCGGAAAGAAATGCTGAATATTATCTTCAATCTTTGCTCAATGATGCAAAAACTAAAATGATTAAGCAATAAAACAAAGGGAATTTTTATGTTCAAAAAAATGATTTTAATCTCATCGGTCTTCTTAACTTCGTTCCTCCAGGCCGATATTATGGAGATCACTGATATCGACGATATCCGACCTTATGTTGCTGAAGATGCTCTATATCTCTTCGATATTGATGATACTCTGATTGATAATCCATTCAGCCTTGGTTCTCCACCATGGCGTAGTTGGGTAAAATCAAAACTTCCTAACTATAATACAAATTTTGTTTTGTATGATGCTTTGACTCTTTTTATAGCCAAAAACGCTCCCTATAAAACCGTTGAGCCCTCTACAGCCAATTTGATTGCGGATTTGCAGAACCAGGGTCATGCTGTTTTTGCTTTTACAGCTCGAGGTCGCTCTCAGTGGTATACAACAGATATTGAAGGAGTTGATCGATTCACACAGGAACAACTTCATCATGTTGGAATTGATTTCAAGAATACAATGATACCGGAAGAATTGCAGTCCTTAGAAGCTGCATATTTCTGTGACGGCATCATTTTTGCACAACATATTAAGAAAGGCGATCTCCTTAAACATCTTTTTAAAGATTTAAAATACATTCCTTCTCTTATCATCTTTGTTGATGACAAACTCGATCAAGTCCAATCAGTGGAGGCTGCTGTAAAAGAAGCCGGAATACCTTTTATTGGCTTTTGGTATCGTCGTTCCGAATCGGATCGAAAGAATTTCAATCCTACGGTTGCAAACATTCAACTCGAATTTTTGCTTTTACAAGAAGAAATCATTAATGATGACGCAGCTTTAGAATTGGTAAAAACGAAACAAAGCGATCCTTCCACTTACTTTAAGGAGATTTTGGAAAAAATCGATATAGAGCGGCTTTCCCCCTACTTGTAGCGTAGACTTTAGTCTGCGCTTGTTTGCGCAGGTTTTAACCTGCGCTTGTTTTTGCGGGTTTTAACCCGCAAGTCACACTTGCGGCGACTACAGTGGTTTTTATGCGCCATCCTGAATTTGCGGGTTAAAACCCGCAAAAACAAGCGCAGGTTAAAACCTGCGCAAACAAGCGCAGACTGAAGTCTACGCTACGAGCGTAGTTTCTTATGCCGCTTATGCTTCATGGAATGGTTCCACTGAAACGACTCAATGGCCAAGTTATTGGAGCGTCAAAGATAGTAAAATTCGGGAATTAACTTACGCATTCCAGCAAAGCTATAACGGGTTTACCGATGGCTTATCGAGAAATTCGACTTTACCGGATTTAAGGTCGTAATAGGCTCCTGAGATGCGCAATGTCCCCGCTTCTATTAATTTGGCAAGCAATGGCTTAGAACTCTTCAATTTTTCCTCAACGATTTTAACATTGGCCTTAATCGCCTTTTCAAGGAGATCCCCGGACTCGTTTTTAGTGGCGACAATCGCCGGTTGAATGGCGTTCAAGACTTCCTGAATATGATTATCGAATTTCATACCCTTTAATGCAGCTTGTACGGCGCCGCAATTGGAATGACCAAGCACAAGAACCAAGTTTGCTCCGAGGATATTGACGCCATATTCGATGCTTCCAATCGCAAAATCATCAACTATATTTCCCGCAACCCGAACGACAAAAAGATCGCCCAAAGACTGATCAAAGACAATTTCTGGAGGAACCCGCGAATCAGAACAAGCGACAATGACTGCAAAGGGTTTCTGACCTTCAAGCAGCGCCGATCGCTTGGCGCTCCAATCTTCATGGCAAACTGTTGTCGAAGCAACGTAGCGTTGATTTCCCTGGGTCAATCTTTCCAATGGATTCTTCGCAGGGTTGACATCGATGGCTGAAATAGAAAATATTGGAGCGAAAAGCAAGCCTAGCGCAACCGGTACGGCAAAACGCAACTGAAAATGAAATTGATTCATGATGACACCTCTTTAAGCATTCCCCATGCATTTAAGCTCATTGGATAAGATTAATAAATAAATTGCAAGTGGAATAAAGCGGGCATCTGCTAGGGTTTGTAGCGTAGACTTCAGTCTGCGCTTGTTTGCGCAGGTTTTAACCTGCGTTTGTTTTTGCGGGTTTTAACCCGCAAAGTCAGGACGGCGCATAAAAACTACTGTAAGGGTACGCTCCGGCCTTGTCCACTGACTTTGCTTTAATTAAAAAGGAAAGTTCATTAAATGATATTTTACAACATTAGAAGTAGAGTTCAGTTGCATTTTCTAAGAGTCTTGTGTTGCTGTTTCGCTAAATTTACAATCACTTATATTTTGATAGGATTGACCATGCCTGTTTGCGCTAGTAATGACACTCAAGCCCTGGAACTCTTGCAAAAGTCGATAGAGGTGAATGGACCGTTTACAATAGAACTCCTTTCCGGAGGGTGCTCCGGCTCTGAGGTAATTAAGGTAAGCGCCTCAAATAAGTCTTATGTTGTTCGATTTTGGAATATGCAGTGGGCTGATTATTTTCCGCAAGACTTGGCCTGTCAACTAATTGCGTCTGATGCCGGTTATGGTCCCAAAGTGTATTTCTCTGATGAAGTGCAGGGCGTCACGATTATGGACTATTATTTTCCAGAAGCTCTACCAGAAATTCAACTCAGATTACAGGCCTTGGTCAATTTGCTCAAAAAAATTCATGCAGGCCCTGCAGTTCCTAAGGGCGTAGATAGAGCCGTTTATCTTGATTTACTTATTGAAGAGTTAAAAAAAATACAGCTATTTGATCTAGAGGCCATTAGAACAATAAAAGACACAGTTTTCGCTGCTACACGTCCTACTGCCAATTGCGTGGCTTGTCATCGAGATCTGCATCATGGCAATCTGATTTATACCCAAGGCAGTTTCCTTGCCATAGATTATACTTGGGGTGCAATGGATGATCCGTACGCTGATTTAGCCAATATTGCGATTTTTAATTGTAAGACTGAAGAAGAAGAAAGGTTGCTCCTCCAACTATATTTTGGACATGCGCCAAGTGCAAAAGAAATTGCTAGGTTATCGCTAATGAAGTTGCCTGCCAAAATATTTTATGGTTTAGAATTTTTAGGAATCGCCTCTGCTAGCAAGACGAATGAACCAATAACTCCACCAGCGGCATCAAAGGCTTATATGGATTTTGGACGCTACGGCGGTGCAGCGCCAAGTTCTACTGATGTTCTTAGTTATGCAATCGCACTTTTGAATGAAGTTGTTGTCTATTCACGCAGCGAACAATATTTAAGAGATCTTGAAGAAACTTCAATGATAGAGGTCATGAGACGGAAAACTTTGCAAAAATTGTAGGGACGATAGAGACTTAAGCGACCCTATCCAGAGATTTTCTCATTGGGCAGTGTCAGAGGAGTGAGCGGATAAAAATTTCTCTATAGCGGAAACCAAAGCAACTGGAGTTTCTATCATTGGATAATGACCCGATGCTTTGCAGCATTCTAATTGAGCATTCGGATACCACTTCAAAAATGTATTACGCATGAATGCTTCGCTTCCTTCAAAGTCATATTCACCAAACAAGACTAATACGGGAGTGCGTAGACCTTTTACTGATTCAGAAAAGTCAGTATGAGAAAACATGTTCAAATAACCAAGACGCGCTTCACTTGTAGACCATTGACGCAGGTCTGCAACCATGTTCTTAGCGAATGTCTTAGTATAACGATTGCTGGTTAATGTATTGATGCATTGCATAGCGGCTTCATCGTTGTTTAACGCTGCACTTTCAAGAAAGTTCATCATCTCTTTAGGACTAGGCGATCCACAAGCAGGGACAGGCGTTATCGCTACGACGCTTTTAACTCTGGAGGGGCTGTCCACGGCAATT
>JABDEO010000097.1:2275-7515 GCA_013287015.1 Chlamydiota bacterium | reverse complement strand
TTCAACGCAAAGACGCAAAGATGCAAAGACGCGAAGAGATTGAATCTATCGCTAATGCTTAATTTGGAGTAACAGTTCAGGTACTAACTGACTTCAAGCAAATTGAACACAAAGACACGAAGACTCAAAGACACGAAGAAGTCTATAAGATACCGTTTATTATTCGTGAAACACCGTCCTTTACATAAGGAGCTCCAAAATTGACCAAGAGCCCTAATCCGATGAACCTCTATGGCCGCACCGATGATTTGATGCGAGATTTCATCCTCACTCTTTGTGCCTTCGTGCCTTTGTGCCTTTGTGTTGAATTCTTCTAAACTTTCAGATGCATCTATAAGGACCGCTTCGTATTCCATATCGCTCTTTAAAAGAGTTTTACGGCCAGGCATTCATGAGAATCAGGCCGAGACGGCCTGATTACCTTTTTCGTTATGAAATCACTTAGATAGCGATCGCTTGAGAAGCCGTTATTCTTTGCAGAGAAAGGTTGACAGGTTGGGTGTGTTAAATTATAGTTTGAATTTAGAGATAAACCACAAAAAGGAGGACCAAATGCAGCCAAATGTTAGTCAAATTCGAGAAAATTTCGACAGTACTTTGAAGGCGGCTACTACAACGCTTCTAGCTTTGAACAAGTCACCGGAAGCTCTTGCGCCCGCTAATTTTCAAAAGCTGTTGCCTCAGTTAAAACTACATTTAACGCAAATAACGGATACCTTAAAGAAAAATCCTGATATTAAGCTTAATCCGACAATTGCAACAAATCTGCAAAAAGCCATACAGAATATTCAAAATAACAGCAGATTATTGCAAGAACAAGCCGGCAGCTCGCAAATTCAATTAAAAAATGTATTGTCGGATTGCAGTGACCTTATTAAAAAGAAACTTGAACGTGGTCAAAGGGTTGGAGAAGTTGAAGGCGGGGGAATAGGTTGAGACCAGGGGAGTAAGAACGTTATGCATATCGAAAGTCCTGCATTCGAATCTCATCAGACAATTCCGCAAAAATATACATGCCAGGGGGAGAACCTCTCTCCCCCTTTGGCATTTCGAGATATCCCAAATGGATCTAAGAGTCTTGTCCTGATTATGGATGATCCGGACGCTCCTTCGGGAACATTTGACCATTGGCTTGTATGGGATATTTCCCCTGCAGCGGCGCAATTAGCTGAGGATGTCAAACTTCCTAAGCAAGGTCTAAATGGTTTTAGAAAAAAAGGTTATGGCGGCCCTTGTCCGCCTCCTGGAAAACCCCATCGCTATTTTTTCAAGTTGTATGCGCTTGATGTTAAAATCAACCTCCCGGAAGGCTCAACAAAATCACAAGTTGAAGAGGCGATGAAGGGGCATATTTTAGGAAAAGCCGAGCTGGTTGGCGTTTATCAACGGCATTAAAAGAGGAATCTCTATGGGTTTCTCTCATCTGTTTTCTTTAGGGTCAATGAAGCCTCAAAAGGTTTGTTCAGGCGGCGTCCGCGCTGATGTGTCAGCTGACACTCTGCCTGTTTTACATGGACTTGCCCTCTCGCTATTGACGTTATTCCCGAAAGGCCTTCGAGAGCCTCATTGGCATCCTAATGCAGATGAATTGAGCTATTGCGTTGAAGGTTCGGGGATGATGACGATTTTCAGTCCCGGCGCCGGTCATGATACGTTCACCATTAAATCCGGTGAAATCGTCTTTGTTCCGATGGGGTTTCTACACCATATTGAGAATATAGGCGACGGCCCTTTAAAAATGTTGATCTGTTTTGATCATGAACGTCCTGAAGATCTCAATTTTTCAGCGGGCGTTTCAGCGATGCCTGACCATATCTTAGCCGATACTTTTAATCAGAGACCTGATTTTTTTAATGGATTGAAAAAGAGCGCGGAAGGCGTTTTCATCAGTCAAAGGGACAAACCGGCTATTCCCCCACTGCCATACATGACAGACCGCTATAAGATGGATTTGGAGGCCGTGAATCCTCAGATTCAGGTAAAAGGCGGTTCTGTTAAGATGAGCAATGGCTTTTTGCTGCAGACGCTCAATGGAATTTCCGTTTATAGCGTGCTTTTGAAGCCAAAAGGAGCTCGCGAACCGCATTGGCATCCAAATGCGGATGAATTAAACTATTTAATTAGCGGGACCGCAAGAATCACCCTGGTTTCTCCAGGCGGGAATGTTGAAACTTTTGATATGAAATCGGGCGACTTAAGCTTTATGCCCCACGGTTATCTGCACCATATTGAAAATACAGGAACTTCCGACGCTCAATTTGTGATTTTTTTCAATCACATTGCGCCATCGGATATCGGATTCTCTGGCTGCGTAGGAGCCTATTCGAATGAAGCGCTTGCCTCTCTGTTTGGAGTTCCGGCAAGCCGCTTCAATCTCTTGCCAAAATATCAGCAAGATCTCTTTATTGTATCAGGCGGCGGTTAAACTATGGACGTTAAGTCTTATTGTTTTTAATCACCTGATTGCCTGCCTGCACCCACCCGTTGATGCCTTCTGGATATTTCATGACATTAGTATATCCTAGTTGAACGAGCGACTCGGCGAGGTATTTGCTGGCCGGGCAACGCAAATTAGAACAATAAACAACTACCGGAGTGTCCTTGGAAGGGATGACGGCGGCAAGTTGCTTAGGCGTGGAATCAGAGGGCATTAATATAGCGCCAGGGATGCGTTGTCCATCATCATACTCGCTGGAGCGCGCATCCAAAATCACAAGAGGCGACTGCTTATTTTTAAGCATTTCCTGTAATTCCTGGGTGGTGATCTCTTTGTATTGATGCTGCGCTGTTTTGGACTTGCTGACAGTTATTTGGTAAGGGTCGCTAGGGGTTGTGAGGGTAGCATTCAAGCCGCCGGCGGCGCAAAACACTAAACCGATAATTATTGTTTTCTTCATAATTGACTCCTTTGTGCGTTTACATGTGTGATGTGATGCAAAGACAGCTTAATCATTGAATCTGTAGATGTCAATACTGGACTTCGTCCAGGGTGCAATTAAAAGTGAGGGGCTAAGGAAGGTAGCCAGTTGCCCTAGGCTAGGGTGTTAATTTTGATGCCATTTTGGCAAAGAAAAATCACATGGGATTCGATTATCGAAAGTGACCCCATATTATAATATTGGGTCACTTTCGATAATCGAATCGCATGGATTTTTCAAAGCCAAAATGGCATCAAAATTAACACCCTAGCCCTAGGCTCCGCGGTGTTTGTCTGTAAATAACACGTGCAAAAAGAAGGTAACAAGGCCGTCCCGGCCTTGGCTGTGTTATATGGAAGGGCGTCCCGCCCTGCTTTGTAGGCAAAAAAACATTGAAAATAATACACGCGACCAGGGCGGGACGCCCTTCCATATAACACAGCCAAGGCCGGGACGGCCTTGTTACCTTCTTTTTGCACGTGTTATTTACAGACAAACACCCCACACCTGCGGTTCCGCTCGCTAGGCTCGCTACACCTCAGTGTGGGCTACAGAAAGAGAGAAAAAATGAGCAAAAATGATTAAGATATCAAGCTTTTAGTTCTGAAAGGATGGCATAAAAAAAACACCCGATTTTGCTGCTTTTGAATTATGCCCTCAGCTAAATAGAGGAAAATACTCTGCGGAATGTGGGCTACTAAGTCCAATCCGTCCAGTTTTGTCCAGTTCGTCCATTAAGTCCAATTGGAAAGGTGAATAATTACTATTATTTACTTAATTATGTTATTTGTTTATAATTTAGTTGTATACTTAATTGGTTTGTATTGGTTAGTACATAAAATGAGGTGCTATTATGAGTTATTCTCCTATAGAAGGCAATCAGGGCGGTTCTGGACAAGAGGAATTTAGAGATATTTTTAACGATCTGGGACAGATTGGCACAGATAAAAAGCATTACCGAATTATAGAAGATCACGGAGTGCCAAAGACAGCGGAAAAAAGCCTTATGGACGGCGCTCATGGAGGAGCGAGGGCTGTTCTTAAATTTTTAAAGGAAAATGAAAATTTGATTAGAGGTGAGGATTTACCAGCTCTTGCAAGAATAGTAGCTCACTATAGGAAGAGCAAGCAAGCTCCAGCATTGCAAGCGTTGCAAGCAGAGGTCGAGAAGAGAGTTGCCGAAGCGGAAAAACGTGTAAATCTAAGCGGAAAAGTGGGTGAAGGAGAGAGGAAGCAAGAGAAAGAGCTAGGCTTACAACAACAATCATCTACTGTTGAAGAAGAGCAAAAAGAATCCTCAGAGGTGCGTAAATTTAGAGAGCTTAACGAGGAGAATATTACTCTTACAGCGACTCTTGCTAAGGCTCAAGAAGAGATTGCATCATTGAAAGCATTATCAAAGATGAATGAGTCGTTTCCACTTAAAGCCCCATTCGTAGACACAACGAGAATAGAATCAGAGCAGAAAAAACTACAAGAGGCTGCAGCGGATAGGGATAGGGAGGTCAGAGAAATAGCTAGACTCCTTCTTCAAGCAAATAATCTGACTCAATCAATGTCAACGAGCCACGTAAGGCAGGAAGAAGACGAAAAAAATATGAATTCATTGTCTGAGTCTATGGCATCTCCCGCTAATTCCGGTACAAAACTAAGTCCAGATACAGCGAAGGAAGCTAGGCGAGTTGCAGATCAACTCATGGGAGCAGCCATCAAATTTAAAGCACAAACCATGGATTACGCAACTGAAGTTGCGGCGAACCAAATAAAGAGATTTGCTGATGAGCTTGGACTCGTGCAAAGTAGACTTGCAGAATATGAAACAGCCCAAGTGGAGATCACCTGTGGGGAGAATAAGACGGTTAAGATTTCGCTGGATTTAGTCAATAAAGTTCCGTCATTGAAAAAAGCAATGGCCGATAAAAAGCTCGAGAATCCGATCAGATCAATTAATTTTAACACATTATTCTCCGGACAGTCAGTTGATCCAGTAAGTCTTATATTGTATTTCAAATTATTAGAGAATCCAGAAAAGACGACAATGATTGAGTCAGATGTTCGGTCAGTTGGACTATTGGATAGCGTATACAAAATAGCTGTTTTATTAGGCAATACATCTAAAGATCCGATAATGGCGGCGCTTAAAAGTCGACAAATGGAAGTGTGCACAGACCTCTTAACTTCTTCTGAACTTTCCACTTCGGATCCTTCAATACAAAAAGCTTGTGAATTTATGATTGCAAATGTCACTGACATGGCTAAAAATGAAAAATTAATGAAAAATATCAAATTAGATTATATAATTAATATTTTAGATAAAGGAAA
>JABDEO010000097.1:0-2265 GCA_013287015.1 Chlamydiota bacterium | reverse complement strand
AGAGAATCGTACTGCAAACAGCGAGCAATTATTATATTTTGCAGTGGAAAAACGGGTGAGTGCAGAAGCTAAAGAGAGGGACTGTGAACCAAAAAGTATCTGGGAAGAAAAACGAGGAGACAATCACAAAGCTCTTTGTAATGTTGTAAGTCCTCCATTTGACAAACCAATATTGTTCGGAAAAGACGGAAAGGTGACAATAAATTTAAACAAAGATTTTTTAAAAAAAATAATGAATAGTAAAGAGGAATGTTTTATTACTGAGAGTGCTTTTATTACTACATCTAATGATGAGAATAAATCTATAAGGAACTATCATTTACTATTTTCTGAACAAACAAAGACGCATGGGACACGTGGTGGTGGAAAAATTATTTATATTGTCGCTATTCCAGATAATAAGGAACTTGTTGTAGAGATGAAATTGGGTCAAATAGATGAAATACATCGCAGCAATGCGAAGTGGGGGCATGTGAAGAAGTTGAAGTTTCTTGAAAATGCAGGATGCTTTGGCATAGTTTATGCCAAAGATGAGTTAGAAAAAGCAATATCAGCTGATGGAGATTCAATTCCACTTCAGATTGCAATAGTGAAGAACTGAACGGTGCAGTTCAGGGTAGGTGGCGGAATTAAATCATGAACTGCAAGAAAATCGCGTGAAGGTTCGGTTGTAATTAAAATTAATTTGAAAGATAGATAACATATTTTCGGATGAAAATATGTTATTTAATATTTAAAATGAGGTGTTATTACGACTTCTCTCTGCTGACGCTTTTAAAAGTGTCATAGTATCAGGCCCGACCCCAAAAAAAACGTTAATAAACCTATTTCACCAAGTTGTAGGCATCGTATTCTCCGTTGCCTTTGATGCGAACGAATGGAATGCGGAAACAGGTAATGTTTTCAGGCGGAAAATCGCAATTTGTAATTTTCTCTCCCCAGTCTTCCACTCTATCGATATGTAATGCATCAAAACGTTCCATCAATTTGTCCTTACACGTTTTAATTGTTTGATGTTTAGACCAGAGGATTGGGTTAGGAGTGTTCTTTTTTACTATTAAGACAACTCCTGTTGGATCGCCGTATTTCTTCCAATATTCCTTAGCAAAAGCCCGCACTTTATCAGCTTCTTTCGTGGTAATAGTCTTGTTTACTTCGACTTCTCTCACTAGCCTGGTTTCAACGGCGTTCATTGCCTCTTTTTCGTTGCGATTTTCAGCAAAAAATGGAGTTTTTGTTGGATGTTGCTGGGTTATGCTTTCAAAGAAGGAAGCAAATAACTCGGGTGATCTCTCTCCAAAATACAGTCCGGTAGTGGCGGCTGGTGTTACATAGATGCAGCTTTGCTGAGTAATATCGGTTGATGTTGTTTGTCCATTAAAAAATTTAAATATTTTGCCAGGTACTGGGGTTGTAATGATTTTTTTTCCAATTGCATCAATTTCTTTAATTATGGTCATATCATAAGGACGTTTAACGCGCGATAATCCATGTTGCTTAATGCCTTCCGCGCCATCTAAAGCAGGTAAATTAGTGCCGTGAAACCAGACGTTATCGATGCGACGCATCATTTCCACTGTAATTGCATACGCATTTTCAGAATTTTCATTAAATTTTTTATCTAGAACGATTTCAAATGCTTGAATCGCTATGTTTACAATGTAATCGCTTAAACCAGCGGGATGTTTTAGTGGCATTTTAGAGAAGTCATATGTCTTTAAGACTTCTTCCATGATCGCCTGCTCCACTTCACTCTCTGTTAATGAAAATGCATGCAAGCATACTACGACTGCATTGTCGAATTGTCCCTGAGATCCACATTGATTAATTCGTCCTGATGTATAAAAACCGCCATCAATAGGATTAAAAAAATCATTTTCTTTTGCGAGGTGTGCATTTGCTTGAACGGTAGTTTTTTTAGCTGGAATTACGGGCGGATTTATCGGCTTCTGAGGTATTTTAGGTAAAACAGGCGCAGTCATAATATTATTTGAATTTTGAGGAGGAATTATAGGAGGTGAAGGGGGTGGGGGAGGAGGCGGCGGAGGAGGAGAAGAAGGCAAAGGAACTGGTTTGGGATATAAACAAACAGCAAGGCATTTGAAAGCGAGTCCAAGAGCTCCGAGCGGCGCTGCAATAGCAAAAGCAACACTGAGAAGAACAATTGCTATTATTCGGGCCGCTATCTGGCAGCAGGCAGCCGCTGCATTGTGAGACAATGGCTTTTTAGTTATGTTCACAATTGCATGATGAAACCGCCTCACG
>JABDEO010000096.1 GCA_013287015.1 Chlamydiota bacterium | reverse complement strand
AAGCGGCGACAAGTCGCACGCACTCCAAACGCTGCGCGATTTTTTTATTACATCCGTTCTCTCGCCCATTAAAGCATTATTATTTTATTAAACATTTTTATTTATTGCTTATTGTTTAATCATATGATATAATTAGTTATTTAAATAAAATATTAAATAAATATATAGGTGTTTATGTCAGCTATTGTAACATACGGTTGTATTCCTAGTTTATTTGGATTTAAAGATTTTACAAATGTAAGCAATGATAGATATAAAGAAGGGTATCGGCTAGCCGCCAACGGACGACGTTTTAATACCGCTGTTCCTCATCCTGATGGTGAAACAAGATTTTGCCTCGCTGTTATTGGCATCGGATTTCTAAGCATCATTCCCGCTATTCGCCTTCCTTTACGCGCCCTTTGCCTTTTATCAGGAGATTTTGCAAAACGAGGGTATGAACTTGCAAAAAAAGATTGGGATTTGGAGCGCCAAGCTTGGTCATTAAATCCAGATAGAAATGACTCTGCACCCGGAAAGGCTTCTTTATACGGAAAAGTCATTGCCTATTCCCTATGGCAGCTTGTAAAAAATATTATGAAAATCGCGACTTATCCTATAGCGATGGTTGCCATGGCCTTTGCAACGTTATATGGATGTCTTATTCACCATGCGGATGGAATGTTGATGTGTTCCGCCATCGAGCAAGCTTGGAGCCGAGACGGCGTAGTCATCACAACAGAAGGCGGAGAAGCTCTCTATCGCTTCACTGATTGCATTGCAGCTTGCATGCAGCCCGAAGATGTATGGGATGAGGTTAATCTATACGGAATAGGGCCTTCAGTAAGCGCCTATCTAGGAGATATTAAAAGGCTGCTCAAAAACAATTCTCGTTTCTTTGAGGCGGAAGGAATTTCTGTCGAGCTTCCGTTAAAGTGGGTTGAAAAGTGGAGAAATACAAGTGAGAGATATGATCATGGCGCTGATTTTATGAAAGTATTCCAGCTTTTGCAACAATTGCAAGTGCAGCGCATTGACCTCATAGAAGAACAGAGAAAAGGAAACGCGGGCGCGCCTGGAAATGCAGAACAATTGATCGAAAATACAAAACAAGAGTTGGGTCTAAAACTAGCGATTGCGCCTAAAAAGAATAGAGAGGCCATTGCAACGCTGAAAGCCATGCAAACGAAATTAAAGGATTCGGAAGAATTATTTAAACAGGCGGGACTCAATGTCAATCAAGTGCAAGTTTGGATTGCAGCATGGTTGGAAAAAGGCGTACGCGGGAGAATTTGGCAGTTGCAGACATTCATTGACGTAAATACGACGCTTAATGGTCTTGAAGCGGCTTTACAGTCTGGAGACGAACCGTCAGAAAACCAGAAGTATTGTCTCGACGCTAAGGCGTATATCGAATCCAACTTGCGTTTGCCGGAAGCCCCTCATCACGTAGATGACAGCATATGTTAACAGCGGTATTTTAACCCTTCTTTCGCGCAGCGTATGGAGTGCGTGCGACTTGTCGCCGCTTTGGTAGACCTCGACTCGTCGAGGTCGAAGCGTGAATTTAAAATACCTAAAAGCTGGCATTTTGAACGTTGAACAGGTCATATTGTCGATAGCAAAACGCTTTCCCGAGTTAACGTTAAGCTAGCTTCTTGATGTTTTAGATTCACGCTTCGACCTCGACGAGTCGAGGTCTACCAAAGCGGCGACAAGTCGCACGCACTCCACACGCTGCGCGAAAGAGGGGCTAAAAAGGCCTTTCAATTTTGCAAGACTTCCGCTTTCAGCAGGACAGCTGAATAAGGCGCCATTCGATAAGTTGCATTAACAATTGAAGCTTCATTCGGGAAATCTTCGCGAAAATCTTCCGGGGCGACATTAGCTGTGTTAACGATCCAATGCCACCGTTTAAAGTCTGTGTTAGGCGGAAATTCAATTTCCACAGCATGAGGAGATGCATTAAAGGCGATGTATAGGTCTTGGCCGTGCAGATGATCGATTAATGTAAAGGCGATTAATTGATCTTCCTTATCCCAATTTGGTTTAAAAAGTTTGGCCCCATGCAAATCAATATCGCTGCTTTTATAAAATTGATTGTGACGCAATATCGGATGTCTTCGGCGAAAGTGAATCAATAATTTGTAGAAGCGATGAAAACCTTTATTGCGTTCCAAATGATCCCATAAAAACCAGTTCAAAGCGTTGTCTTGGCACCACGTATTGTTGTTTCCATGCTTTGTATGGCCATATTCATCTCCCATGTGCAGCATGGGAATGCCGCGCGAAACCATAAGCGCTAAATGGTAGTTGCGCATTTGCCGCGCACGCAAGCTAAACGTTTCCTGATCCGTCGCAGCGCCCTCAACGCCGCAATTCCAACTGTCGTTATGGTTGGCGCCATCCTGGTTCTGCTCGCCATTCGCTAAATTATGCTTCTCGTTATAACTGACAAGATCGTTTAAAGTGAAGCCGTCATGCGCCACGATAAAATTTATACTGCGGCAGGGATGATGCTTAAAATAAAGATCTTCCGATCCGCAAATATTTGTGATGAAATCTCCTTTACGTCCCGTCCCTTTGATAAACTTCCTCACAACATCCCGATAGCGTCCATTCCATTCGCTCCAGCGAGAGCTTTGCGAAAAAAACGAACCCACCTGATACAGCCCCGCTGCATCCCAAGGCTCTGCGATCAGCTTGACTGAGGCAAGGATGGGATCCTTAGAAATCGATTGCAAGAGCGGAGGAGAAGCGATGGGATGCCCTGTCGGATCGCGCATGAAGACGGAGGCGAGGTCGAACCGAAAACCATCTACATGCATTTCAACAACCCAGTAGCGTAAACTATCGAGGATCAACTCGTGCACAATAGGATGATTGCAGTTAAAAGTGTTGCCGCAACCCGTAAAATCTAAATACTTCCCTTTGGCGTCCGTCATGTAATAAATTGCATTATCCAATCCCTTAAAACAGAGCGTAGGCCCGATTCCATTGCCCTCAGCCGTATGGTTGAAAACAACGTCTAAAATCACCTCAATGCCATGTCGATGCAATTCCCTGACCATGGTTTTAAATTCGATGGCGGCCGCATTGTTGGATGCGTCAGAGGCATAGCGCTGCATCGGAGAAAAAAAATTGACGCTGGAATAACCCCAGTAATTATATAAACGTTCGTGTGTTAATGGATTGCTCCGCTTGTATTCCTGTTCGTTGAACTCGTGAATGGGCAGGAGCTCCACCGCATTGATCCCAAGATCAAGGAGATAGGGAATTTTCTCAATTAATCCTAAAAAAGCGCCCGGATGCTTGACTTCGCTCGATCTATCTTGCGTAAAACCCCGCACGTGCATTTCGTAGATGATAAGGTCTCTGGAATGAATATGAGGGGGGGCGTCATCGCCCCAATCAAAAGGTTTCTGAGGCGCGATCGCTCCCAAAGGGAAATAGGGGGAAGGGTTTGTTCCGCCTCCCCAAATATTGCTAGTGAAGACATTTTTGGCGTAAGGGTCCAGCAGAAAATCCTGTTTGCCATCAATGCGAAAGAGATAGAACAAATCCAATGGAGGCGGCTGGAGCTCGATATGCCAGACGCGGCCTGTTTTATGATGTCGGGGGTCTAGATGTATTTCATACGAGGGTTTATCCTTCTTCGATGCGGTAAAAAGGCATAAGGTTACGGATGTCGCATGTACGGACGTTAACGCGAAATTAGCGCCGTCTTCGCGCACCGTCAGCCCGTAAGGCTGCGGGCTTCCAGCGCTGATTTTAAAAGGAAATTCACCCATATTTACTATATAAACAAACTGCTAAATTCTGTCTTCTCACTTTTGTTATTGGACGATATTTGTAAAAAGAATTACAATGAAGAATAAGGTGAAAAAGAAGGCTAACCCTTGTTTGCAGCATAAAGCGATTTACTTTTAAGAGTTCTTAGGCGATGATGAGTCACATGTTTTGTTGTTGATTCATCTGTGTGTAAACTTGAGTTTAGCCGCAGGGAAGCTTAATTTTATGGGAGGTTTTGTATATGTCTTTTGAAAATGCTAAGGAGAACCTCAAAGAGTTCGGAAAAGAGCTCAAGCTTGAGGGATTGGAGTTTGACGAAAACAACACGTGTATTTTGGGGATTGACGACGAATTTTCGCTGCATATCACCTATGAACCCAATTCAAAACGGCTCTATCTTTATTCGCCGCTTTTAGATGGGTTGCCACGTGATGATAAAACGCGTCTACGCTTATATGAGCGCCTCCTAGAAGGCTCCATGCTAGGCGGTCAGATGGCGGGCGGCGGAGTGGGCGTCGCTGTTAAAGAAGAACTCATTCTAATCCATTGCACCCTTGATATGGAACATGCTGTTTCCGCTGCGCTGAGAGCGTTTGCTCCCCTGTATGTTGAAACCGTGGAAAAATGGCGTAAAATCTGCCGCGACATCTCTGAAGGCCGTGAAGAAAGCGCATCTACGAAGGAAGCAAAACCGCCTATTATGCCAAGCGGCGGTTCTATGGGCGGCCGAGGACAGCAAGGTCAGGGTTACATCAAAATTTAAGGTGTAGCGTAGACTGTAGCGTAGACTGTAGCGTAGACTGTAGCGTAGACTTTAGTCTGCGCTTGTTTGCACAGGTTTTAACCTGTGCTTGTTTTTGCGGGTTTTAACCCGCAAAAAAAGCGTACCCTTCAGTAGTGTTTTTGCGGGTTAAAACCCGCAAAAACAAACGCAGGTTAAAACCTGCGTAAACAAGCGCAGACTGAAGTCTGCGCTACAAATTCATTTTTTTTTTACGCGCCGCCATGCAGTTATCAAAAACGCCGGCGTCAGTGAGAGCTTTAAGTTCTTTTTTGCTAAAAGCCAACTGCAGACAATCTGAAAACTTGTCTAAATATTGATAGGCGCAAAGAAAAATTTCTTTCAATCTGTTATTGTTATTTCCGAGGTGTTCATCCTCGTCAATATAGTCTTCAGGGCGCTTTAACATTCGTAAAAGCCATGTAAGTTTGTCGGCGTTATTCACTGTGATTTCCACTTCCTGTTCTCTCGGTTTGGACGGTTCGGGCTCGACTGCGGCGCTTAGAACCGTGCTGCATGTGGCTAGGAGCTTGTCGTTTATCTTTATTATGTTTGCAGGGGAATTATTTAGCTGCAGTGTATGCTGATCCTCTTCATTTTGTGGTTGTGCAGCCAGCTGGAACCATTTAAAAGCTAATAACAACCGAGCGTTCTTATCTGGAAGAGTTCTAAGAAGTTTGAAAAACTCATTTCTAAATGAAATGTCATCATTCATGGAGGCGATATTGGAAACTCTATCAAATTCAACCAATTTATCTAAAAGGATGGAAGGATTTTGATCGCCTGTGAAGAGGGATGTAAGATCTTGCATAAAAGCTTGCCGCAGCGTCAGGGGCCTGGGCAGGGCGTTATACCATTTTTGCATAGCGGCAAGGCCTAAAGCATGTGTGGCGGCGGCCAGCTGCGCTAAATCCATCTTCAATAAAAGTTCATTTCGCGTCTGCTCATCAGCTAGTTTCAAGACATTAATGACATTTTTTCCACTCAACCGTTTTTCTGGATCATGTCCGGCAATGATTTGTTGAATGCGTCTGCCCAAGCGCTCGATCTTAACCTTCGTAATCACATAGCCAATGCCAAAGGCAATCGCTCCAATAGCGGCTCCGCCTAATATGGTTCCCATCGAGGCTCCCACTGCGTGACCGCTATATTGATCTTCAAATCCAAGAGCAGGTCTCCGTGAATGATGCGTACTGCCATCCCTAGCTGTATAGCTATAGGCCACCATGGGGATAGCCGAGAGAAATACTAAATTTACGGTTAAACAAGTTGCGGCCGCTGCGATCCCAATGACTACGGCGCAGCAGCAGGCAATCGCTAAATAGCGTGTTTCGCTGCGTTTCGCCTGTTCATTAAACAGCGGTTCCACAACTCCATAAGTTAAATGTGGATGATTAATTGGACTATTTTCTAAAGGATCCATTCAACTTCCTCATAATTAATATAAATAAAGTTTAAAATACATTATATACTTTTGTATAATAAAATTCAAGTTTTATTTATATTTTATGAGAAATATCTATCCTGCCTTATCCTGCTCATCCTGACATTAATTTTTAATCACTACCATTTGCCCTGTTCATTTTTTGATGATGATGCAGAGACTCTTATAAAAATGGATCGCCTCGATATTGTCTTGATAGCAATTCAAACTTTTTTTGAGATCAGGCGAGATCTTATTGGAGTCTGCGCATTGCGTCACTCCTGCGGTGTAGTTGAGATCGTCGATTCGTTCTTTAAGAAATTCAGTGCATGTGCCTGAACCTGAAGCTGGCTTTCCAATTTTTCCGTGTCCGCCATATTCTTTCCAATAGGAGGTATGCAGATCCTCAATAATGTAGAGGCCTCCGCTTTTCACATATGGAAATAGGGCTTGGAAGCTGATGATTTGCTGATCCATCTTATGGCCGCCGTCATCAATGATCACGTCGAAATTACCGCTCAAGGCGTTGGCAAGCTTATGCATCGCTTTAGCATCGGCCTGGTTAACATAATGATATTGGGAACGAGTTGAGTGATATTTAATAAGACTTGGATTGATGTCGACAAAATAAAGGTCTGCATTTGGAAAATAGGATTCCCATAATTTTACGGAATCGCCAAAGTAGATTCCGATTTCAAGAAACTTAATTTTCTCATTGCGTAAAGAATCAAAATATTTTGAATAGATTTTTGTATAATTATGAAAGGCGGAACTTTTGTCTGTGCCAGCGGTCAGCGCTAAATTATCGAGATATTTATATGCTTCATCATTTGCAGTAATAAAAGAATAATTCACAAGCAGTGAATAAGCAACAGTTAAAACAAAAAATAATTTGTTCAGCTTAGAAAACATCGAGGGATCCTCCATTAATTGAATAGTTCAGCGTATATCTTGAAGGGCGCAGTGTAGCCTGCAAGGACTTTTTATGCAACAAAACACTTGTAGCGTAGACTTCAGTCTGCGTTTGTTTGCGCAGGTTTCAACCTGCGCTTGTTTTTGCGGGTTTTAACCCGCAAAAAGTTAGTGAACAGGTGTAGCGTAGACTTCAGTCTGCGCTTGTTTGCGCAGGTTTCAACCTGCGCTTGTTTTTGCGGGTTTTAACCCGCAAAAAGTTAGTGGACAGGTGTAGCGTAGACTTCAGTCTGCGCTTGTTTGCGCAGGTTTCAACCTGCGCTTGTTTTTGCGGGTTTTAACCCGCAAAAAGTTAGTGGACAGGTGTAGCGTAGACTTCAGTCTGCGCTTGTTTGCGCAGGTTTCAACCTGCGCTTGTTTTTGCGGGTTTTAACCCGCAAAAAGTTAGTGGACAGGGCTGAAGCGTACCCTTACAGTAGTTTTTATGCGCCATCCTGACTTTGCGGGTTAAAACCCGCAAAAACAAACGCAGGTTAAAACCTGCGTAAACAAGCGCAGACTGAAGTCTACGCTACAAGTTATTAGGGATGAAGCGTTTCAAGAAATTTTTTTTCAGCCATGGCGCTAAAACAATACGACCTGGTAAAATAAACGCTTGTATGTCACACTTGCGGTAATTTCAATGTCGGATACCAAAGACTCCTCCCTTCCAAAAATTCGAGAGTTCGACGGACATGACTGGTATTTAACCAAAATCTCTCGAAGGAACCTTCCTCACTGGGAATTGACTGGTTCAACTTATTTCATTACGATTAGAGTCCATTCAGAACTTGGCAAGCCATTTTTTGATCACGATCTCGCTCAGGTTATGATGTCAGGGCTATATCGAAATGACAAAAAAAGTTATGACCTTCAAGCCTTTGTCATAATGCCTGATCATTTGCATATTATTTTAAAACCTCTTTCAGGAACTAGGCTGTCAGAGATCATGAAGAATCTGAAAGGATCCACTGCTTATCAAATCAATAAGATGTTGAACCGCAGCGGTAAATTTTGGCAGGTTGAAAATTTTGATCATCTTATACGTGATGGCCTTGGATTGCGTGAAAAGTGGGAATACGTAAAAGAGAATCCCGTTAAAGCAAAGCTAGTGGACAAGGCCGAAGCGTACCCTTACAGTAGTTTTTATGCGCCACCCTGACTTTGCGGG
>JABDEO010000095.1:942-8397 GCA_013287015.1 Chlamydiota bacterium | reverse complement strand
GACAACTTACTTTTAAAAATTCGGATCAACAAGTTGGACTGTCCACGCAGGCGCTAAAAAAGGCGATATATGCATTATCCATGTTTTTAAAAAATAAATATGACTTTCAACAGCTAACCAAGGGAGTCTGGTTCAAGACGGATGGTCAGGAATTTTTGACTTCACTACAGCGGGGGAAAGTGCATCTTATTCATTTTTGCAACCTTGAGTCGCTTGGACAGGGCGCAGCTGGAATGATTATAAAAATTCTGAACATCAGCGCAGGCAGGTTTCAAATCCTTAAACTTCTTCTTAATCCGAAAGATGCCGAACTTGTTGATCTGTTTCATCATGAAATATCAATATTAAATGAATTAGCCGAATCATATAATAATAAAGATTCGTTTTTTCAATCTGCACCGATTTGTCATTTCGATATTAATAACACGAAAGATAGTAAACAAATTATCGCTTATGTTGGAAAATTCCACCCAAATGGAAACCTAAAACAATGGCTGGATGGCGATCATAGTCCTCTGGAGCGACTTGAGATCTGTAAGCAAATTATCAATATGATCTATATTTTGTACAAGGATGATAAAATTTTGCATATGGATATCAAGCCTGAAAATATTATGTTGAACAAAAGCGGCAAGCTTCTATTGATTGATTTTGCAGATGCATACAAAATAGGTGATTTGACGAATATATATGTGAAGGGAACCAATCCTTTAAGAACCGGCACGCCTCTATTTTCCTCTCAAGCGGACATTGACAAGTTCACTGACATTCATTTGCAATATTTCTCTGCAGATGAGCGACAAAGGCAGGAAATTATTAATCAATTGGATTTAGCTTTTGCAAAGCGCATTGTTTTTGCCGCTGGCGCAGTTTGTTTTGAAGTGTTGTCAAAACATGTCGCCTATGACATATACAAAGAGACTCAATTTTGCATCGACCCAAATGAACCCATCAATGAGTTGGCAATTCAAGGCAAGGGTTACTCAAATTCTTTAATCTCTTTTTTAAAAAAAATGATTGATCACGATCCAGATAAACGCCCCGCTATCGAAGAGCTCGCCGAAGTCTGGGAGGGAATTTTTCACTTAACTCTCTTCATGATTCCAATAATGACGCAACCGCTTCATAGCCTCTAGAATGGCGCTGCGATGATTAAAGGCGCTGAAACGTAAAAAACATTCTCCGCCTGAACCAAAACCGCTTCCAGGCGTTGTAATAATGTGCGTTTTTTCTAAAATTTCTTCAAAAACATCCCATGACCGCCGCTGAGGAAAATGCACCCACACATAGGGAGCCTGAATCGCTCCGTAGACCGCCAGTCCCAACTCTTCTAATGTCCGCTTGATCAAGGAGGCGTTTTCCATATAAAAATTCACCATTCGCTGGACATCTTGCCATCCTTGGTCTTCTAGGACCGCTAGACCTCCCCTTTGGGCGATGTTGGAAGCTCCATTAAAGCATGTCGTCGCGATGCGATGCCAGTCGTTGCGCACAGCCGCTCCATCCTCAAAATATAGTTCATTGGGGACTATGCTCCAGGCCAACCGCACGCCTGTAAAACCAGCCATCTTGGAAAACGATCCCAATTCGATAGCCACTTCACGAGCGCCTGCGATCTCATAGATGGAGCGAGGCAGGTTTGGATCGCGAATGTAACATGCGTAGGCGGCGTCGAAAACAATAATCGATCTGTTGCGTTTTGCAAAGGCGACTAGTTCCGTTAGTTGTTGACGTGTAGCAACGCTGCCGGTAGGGTTGTTGGGAGAACAGAAATAGATCACATCGGTGCGTGGCAATGAGGTTAGATCTGGAAAAAATCCATTTGACGGCAGGCAGTGCATGTAGATAAATTGCCCGTATCGCGCATGATCTGCGTTATAATGGCTGCTTTGCCCCATAATAACGCCGGTATCTACATATACCGGATAGGTTGGGTCCTGCACGGCTATGGAGGCGTTTGCTCCAAACAACAGCTGAAGCCTGCCGATATCGCATTTGGATCCATCTGAAATGAAAACTTCATCGGCATTGACCGTTCCGCCATATAATTTTTCAGAAATCCGCTGACGCAAGGCGGCTTGTCCCTGTTCAGGGCCATATCCTGAATACCCCTCAAGCGTCGCCAGGCCGGAGGCATACTCTTGCAAACGCAATGATACGTGCTGCGACAGGGGCTGCGTCGTATCGCCTATGCCTAAGCTGATTAACTGCGCATGAGGCTGCCGTTCTAATAATGCCTGTTTGCGTTTTGTGATCTCAGGAAATAGATATCCTGCATTTAATTTTGCCAGATGTACGTTGCGTTTAACCATATGGGGGTTATATACCGTTGGGGGTTATGTACCGTTGGGGGTTATGTACCGTTGGGGGTTATGTACCGTTGGGGGTTATGTACCGTTGGGGGTTATGTACCGTTGACGCGCTTAACGAAAAGGACCTAAAGGACATAAAGGACCTAAGGGACTTATGGTCATCCGGGGTTTATGTACCGTTGACGCGCTTAACGAAAAGGACCTAAGGGACTTATGGTTATTTGAACCTTGCCAATTTTAGGTCCTTTATGTCCTTTAAGTCCTTTTCGTTAAACGCGTCAACGGTACATAAATCCCTTTAGGTCCTTTTCGTTAAGCTCTTTTAACAGTAACTCATGAAGTTTTTTTGCGTTTTCGGGGAGCAACTCGCAGAGTGGAAGGCGGCACCCCCCTGCGGCCATGCCGCATAAATTCATCGCCGCTTTAATCGGTATTGGATTTGTCTCGATGAAGGCGCCTCGAAAAAGCGGCATCAACTGATAATGCAGATCACGAGCGGCGGCGTAGTCGCCCCTATCAAACGCTTGAACAAGCGCTTTGATTTGCGCGGGAATCAAATTGCTGACTACCGAAATAACGCCATCGCCTCCAAGGGCCATCACTGACAATGTCAGGCAATCATCTCCAGACATCACACTGAAGGAGGGGCGATGCCGAGCGATTAACTCCATCACTTCATTTATTTGCAAGATATTGCCTGATGCTTCTTTGATGCCCGTAATATTGGGCAAGTCCGCTAAACGCTTGAGCGTATCCGTTTGGAGATTCTGACTTGTTCTGCCTTGGATATTATATATGATGATTGGGATGCCGACAGCCTCTGAAACCGCCTTAAAATGCCTATAAAGTCCTTCTTGCGTTGGCTTATTATAGTAAGGAGTCACGACTAAGGCCATATCAGCTCCCAAGTCTTCCGCTTGAAGAGTATGTTCAATCGTTTGTTGCGTTGAATAGCTTCCGGTTCCCACCGTTAATAAGGTCTTGCCGTTGGTTTCCGCTACACATCGGAGTATAATGCGCTCTCGCTCAAAAGGGAGCAGCGTGGGCGACTCGCCTGTCGTCCCTAATGCGACGATGCCGTCAACGCCATGATGCATTTGGAAGTGTAAATTTCGAACTAAACCCTCCTCATCCAGACCTCCTTTGGCGTCAAAGGGCGTTACGATGGCGGTGTGGACTCCTCGCACTTTTTTCATATCAGCCCCTTTTTAGTAGGTCATCCATTGAATAGAAACCTTTTCTTCCTTGCAGCCATTCAGCGGCTAGGATTGCGCCGCTTGCAAAGCCCTCGCGATTCCGAGCTTGATGCGTAAGCGTGATGGTGTCGGCGGGCGAATCAAATATAACGGTATGCGTGCCTGGGATCGATCCGCAGCGTAAACTGGCGACATGAAGCGTATGGGGTTCTATCGGTCCTTGAACAGAATCACTTTCCACGCTTTGCTTACGAGTTATCTTGCTAAGCAGGGCGTTTGCCAGCGCTTTTGCTGTTCCGGAAGGGCTGTCGGCTTTCTTGCTGTGATGAAGTTCTATCGCAGCCGCGTCATATTCATCAAACGGTTCCAGCAGCGCCGCCGCTTCCTCGACGATCTTTATAAACAGGTGCACTCCTAACGAAAAATTGGGGGCGTAAAGAAAGCCGATCCGACTCTCATTAATAATCGCTTTGACATGCTCCAACCGATCATACCATCCCGTCGTTCCAACAACCAGGTTTACGCCTGCTTTAACCGCGGCATGAATATTTTCCAGGATGCAGTTCGGATGGCTAAAATCGATGCAAACGTCGGCTGTTTGAATGGCGGGGGCGACCTCGCGTCCTTTGAACACCACTTCATAGCCCTTTTGCAAAGCGGCTCCCTCCACCATGCGTCCCATCTTGCCATAGCCGATCAGCGCTATTTTCATTGTTTTCTCACTTCTTTGTTTCAGACATAATCACGTCCCATAGATTATCTAAATGGCGTTTCTGGTCGGATGTTAAATCGTGCAAGATAATAAAGCAATCGTCATTTTTAGTAAATGCAGCCTTAGTCCAGTTTGCCGAGCCATTTACCAAAATTTTACTATCAATATAGAGAAATTTGTGATGCAATAAAACGCCTCCGCCCTGGCTTAATTGAAAAGGAACGCCTCCATTTGAGAGGAGCTGTATCACTTTCGCGCCGGCCCCTTTGCCCGAATAATAATCAATCACCACTTGCACATCAACGCCGCGTCGGCGCGCTTCGATTATCTCATTGGCGAAATCGACGCGAGTCCAGGTGAACATCGCCACGCGCACTGTTTTCTCCGCAGATCGAATGAGCTGAATAATCCGTTTTGACGCCGTCTTGTCATCCGGCAACAGCCACATCTCCATACGCTGACCGCCAACAAGAAATTCTCGGTGCGGAAATACAGGTCCTTCATCATATTCAGTCATGGTATTGGCTTTCGCCGTGAGCATTGCGGCCAGTTCCGGGCAATAGAGAGCTGTAATCAAATTGCCGTGAAGCCGCAGTGATTCCCCTGTCATATTCGCGGAACCGATCCATACCTGCAATCCGTCAATCACTAAGATTTTCTGATGCATTAATCCAGCGGCAAAACGTCTGATAAGTTTGACTTTGCCGCCTAATTTTTGTATGACGCGCGGCGAGGCTTTAGCGTCGCAGATGACGCGCACGCTGACGCCCTCCTCGCTCTTTTTGCGCAGGCTCTGAATCACCTTGTCGTCAGTTAGACTATAGATGACTAGCAGGACGGAATGTTCAGCGTTGCGAACAGAGGAGCTAATTAATTCGCGCAGGTCATCTTTGAGCTGGTTTGCATACAATTCAACCGGTTGATCAGCCTGGGGAAAGCGCGCCGGAGTAAAAGATTCTGTGAGCCAGAAGGTCCCCCAAAGCATCAGTCCCGCTAAAAATGTGACGATAAACTGCTGCGGAGTAGGAAGCCGCTGTCGCTTGCGCGCCGTTTGACGTTTTGTCATGAGTATCCCATTAAAGCTTGTCTTAGGCCGGTATAGCGTTTTCTGACATCATCATTGCGGACAGCTATCGCCAATGCTTTTTTCGTTCCCACTAAAACCACAAGGCGCTTGCCGCGCGTCACTCCCGTATAAAGCAAATTCCGCGTCAGCAGCATAAAATGAGAGGTATGAATCGGGATCACAATGCAAGGACACTCGCTGCCCTGATATTTGTGTATCGATACTGCATAGGAGAGCATCAACTCATCAAGATCGGAAAACTCATAAAGCACTTCGCGGCCATCGATTCCGACGGTCAGTTGCCGCTCCTGCGCGTCTATTTCGACCACCCGGCCTATATCGCCATTGAACACTTCACGTTGATAGTCATTGCGTATCTGCATCACCTTGTCGCCGACAAGAAAGCGCCGTCCGGCGTGCATCAAAGGATCGTCTCGAGCGTTCAGCGCCTGCTGAAGCGCGATGTTGAGGTTTTCCGCGCCGATCTCTCCTCTCTTCATCGGAGTCAGCACTTGAATATCATTTAATGGATCGAATCCATACTTTTTTGGAAGACGATGCGAGACTAAAGCGACGATCTCTTTCAATACATTTTCCGTTTCGGCGGCCTCTATAAAAAAGAAATCGCTGTCGGGCTGATTGTTGATTTCAGGAAAGGTTCCTTGGTTAATGCGATGGGCGTTTGTGATGATGCGGGATCCGGCCGCTTGACGGAAGATCTGGTTAAGAATGGACACTGAAACGCGGCGCGATCCAATGAGATCTTTCAGGACGTTTCCAGGGCCGACGCTGGGCAACTGATTAATGTCTCCGACAAGGATGACTCTCGCATGGCTGGGAACGGCTCGAAGCAAATTGTACATGAGGGACGTATCGATCATGCTGGCTTCGTCAACGATCAGCAGGTCGCAATCCAAAGGAGATTCACGATTGCGCTTAAAGCAACCCAATTTAAAATCAAATTGAAGCAGGCTGTGAATTGTCGAGGCTTTTTGGCGCGTGATTTCACTCATGCGTTTGGCGGCGCGTCCTGTGGGAGCCGCAAGCATGATTTTTTGCGTTAATTTTCCCGTGATCGTTAAGATGGCGTTTGTGATGGTGCTTTTACCGGTTCCCGGTCCGCCTGTAATGATGTGAACCTTGTCATTGATCGCACACTCGATCGATGTTTGTTGATTAGCGGCAAGTTGAATCTTCAATACGCCTTGCACCCACTCCAACGCTTTTGCCGCATCAATTCGCCGCAAATGGCATGGGGCTTTCTGGAGACGCAAAATTTCGCGTGCAATTCCCGATTCGGCAAAAAACAGCTGCTTCAGCCAAATAAAAAGCGTTTGTTCTCCTTCATGCACCAAATTAAACAACTCAATCCGTCCCTCATTTTTCAAAATATCCACACGTGTTTCAAATAAAGCATGTTCGATTTCCAACATCGCTTCAGCTTCTTTAATGAACTCTTTAACCGGATAACAGACATGTCCATCGCTGGATAACTCGGAGAGCGCATATTCAATGCCGGCGTCGATGCGCTGCGGGGCGTCCTGAGCGATGCCCAATTTGCGCGCAATTGTGTCCGCGCTCTTAAAACCAATGCCGAAGATGTCTCGAGCTAAATTAAACGGATTCTCTTTAACTTTTTGAATGCTTTGCGCTCCATATCTCTTGAAAATTTTTTGCGCATAAGCGGGGCTGACTCCATTTCCTTGCAAAAAAACCATCACCTCGCGAATCGACTTCTGATCACTCCAGCAGCCTTTGAGTTTCTCTAAACGTTTTGCACCGAGCCCTCTCACTTCCAGAAGGCGATCGGGTTCTTGATCGATGATATTAAGGGTTTCAGCGCCGAATTTTTCCACAATGCGCGCCGCATAGGTTGGACCGATGCCTTTGACTAAGCCGGATCCTAAGTATTTTTTAATTCCCAGAATATCCGCGGGCGCTTGAATCTGATATTCAACAACTTCAAACTGTCTGCCGTAAACGAGGTGCTGCTTCCAATGCCCTGAGCAGCGTACGGTTTCTCCCGGCTGCAAGGCGGGCATGGAACCGATAATGCAGATCAACGATGACGACCCGGGTTGCTGAAGCTGGGCGACGGTGTAGCCGGTCTCCCCGTTCTGAAAGGTAATGCGCTCAATGTATCCGCAAATGCTATCCATTAAAACAGTC
>JABDEO010000095.1:0-932 GCA_013287015.1 Chlamydiota bacterium | reverse complement strand
TATGTACCGTTGACGCGCTTAACGAAAAGGACCTAAAAGGGTTTATGTACCGTTGACTCGCTTAACGAAAAGGACCTAAAAGGGTTTATGTACCGTTGACGCGTTTAACGAAAAGGACCTAAAGGACATAAAGGACCTAAAATTGGCAAGGTTCAAATAGCTATAAGTCCCTTAGGTCCTTTATGTCCTTTAGGTCCTTTTCGTTAAGCGCGTCAACGGTACATAAACCCTTTTAGGTCCTTTTCGTTAAGCGCGTCATATGTTAGTAGAAGATAATTATTTTTTTATTATCTTTACTTAATTTCCTATGGATCTATCACTTGTCGACTTAGATTGATAGATTAACGTTTGTAAAAAATCGAATACTGCGGTAATGTGACCTTTATCAGCTTTCTTGCATTCGTAAAGCGCCCTCTCGGCGCATTTTAAGATGCATTTGAGTTGATCCTATTCAAGGAGGGGTAATGAGAGAAGATGTCCAAAAACGCATTAGAAAGACATTGGCTAAAAATCATGCCTGCTATGTGCTCATTACCTGCGACGAACCCACAGAAGATGGAGAGATGCAAGTTGAAATGACCTATGAAGGCGATGCGACTGTCGCGGCGTATCTCCTTCAGGGCGCCACATCTTTTATGGAAGAAGAACAGGACGAAGATAACGATTATGAAATGCCTGATCACAATAAAGTCCACCATCTCTAATATTTTCTCAAAAATTTTATCCAAAATCAACGATGTTTCTTGCCTGCCGAATGCCGGATTGGTATACTCCGCGCTGGTGACTTTGTAGCGCAGACTGAAGTCTACGCTACAAAGTCACCAGCGATGGAAAAAATAAACATGGCGTCCCACATGGCGCAGGCAGGCATTTGTGAACACCGCTGAACAGAGCGTTTCCCTTCAGAGGCCATTTTGGATCGCCCTTGCCCC
>JABDEO010000094.1 GCA_013287015.1 Chlamydiota bacterium | reverse complement strand
CATAAGCTTTATGCGCAAATTCTATGTTCGCTGATATTATGCTTTGCCCTTTGCTTTTAATTCTATCTGAAAGCTCGTGTCCAATAAGCTCCAGACCTCTTTATTTGCTTTAAGAGCTTTATCCGCAAATTCTATGTTCTTTGCTAATTCCGGGGTGACATCCTGATACACGTTGTGATACATAGCAATTGCAGTAAGAACAGCTGCAATAACTTCTGGATCCTTCCATAGCTCAACGTCAATGTATTTGAACATTTTACTCATTTTCATGGCTGCAGCCAGCATCACAGCTTTGTTGCTAAGCAGGCCATGTAAGTTTTGCAAATCATTTACACCCACGGATTTTGCGGCATCTATGAGAATTTCGGCTTCCCTACAAATAGAAGGATTATCACCACCCGTATCATACCCCTCTGCATTAACCATCGCTAAGCCGAGACCAATGTCTTCTATATACGTATCAATCGTAGAATTCTCGTTGTAAGCGTCACGTACAAACGTGATGTCTTTTTTTAATTTTGAGCCAACATAGGAATATACCTCACGCTCGTTAGCAATTGCAGTAAGGATGGCCGCTCTGAGCTCACCATCAATTTTATCCTCCCATAAACTGGCGTCCATGTATAGGAATACTCCAGGCTTCTGCGCAGCTGCAGTTTGCATTACAGTGCTGTTGCAAACTAAACTATGTAAGTCATTTGGATCAAACGCTTCTCCCAATAAGGTTTTTGCAGCCTTTATGATAGCTCTTGCATGGGGAATGATATAAGCATCCTCCCCCTCATAGCCGTTATTAACCAATGCTAAGGCGACATCAATATCTTCTCGCCAAGCAAAAGTCGTCTCGTCGACGGCATCTGTCATATTTTTCCGTATTGCGGCTAAAAGAATGTCCTTCCTGCTTTTCAAGCTTGCATCAAGAGCTCGATAAGCCATTCCCGTTTTTGCATTTTTTAGTGCAGTTAAAGCCACTCTTTCATTCTTTTTCATCCCTTCATTTGCAGCGTCAATCGCATCACCATTTTCGCTTACAACAGCCACGAAAAATTCTTCGTCATTTTGTAAATAAATAGGAAGAACTTCAAGAAGAGCTGGATGTTTCTTGGCAATGGCTAAAAGATGATCTCTAGTCATATTCATCTTAATGGAGTCATCGACATAGCGCAAAGCGCTCCCAGCATTATCTAACGCAGCCCAAGCGAATTTCCAACTTTTTCTGAACTTTGCATCAACCCACTTGAGGTTAGTGCCATTTTGTCGAACAAGAGAAAAAGCAATATCTTCATCGTTTAAAAAAATAGGATTAATATTTCCAGCGCCAACATACACAGATTCTACAACTGCAAAAACAACGTCTTTATTTGTTTGTGTTCTAACATTAAGTTCGGCAAGCGCTTCCTGAAGCTCTAGTGCAATTTTATTAAATATTGAAAGATCAGCTTTTTCTGTTTTTGCGCGATCTTGTGAAGAGAGAATGCGAAAATATTTGGCCAATCCGAGCGCTGTCTGTTTGAGATCCGGAGAAGAAATCAAGTCCATAATTTCTGGATGGGTTGAAGCGGCTTTTGCCAGAAGAATGACATTCTCAGTAATTAAGTATTTAAATGCTTTATTTTCTAACAATTTTGGATCGCATTCTCCTCGCAACAACTGTTTTAATACTGCATAATCTGGATCTACTTTAGCATAAACATTACCCATTCCGGCTCGTTCGCTAAAATTTTCTTCATATGTATGATCCCAGTCTTTTGAGAGTTTTTCTTTTACTTTCGGTTCTGCTTCTTGAGATTCTTCAGGCTGCATCTTTTGTCGCATCTGCTGAACAAAGCTTAAACATCGTATAGGAGAGGAAGAGTTGACAGCTGCCTTCCATTCCTTGCTTACTAGCGCTAAATTATGTAGATCCGTCTTATTAAAGCCAATGAACCCCACAATGTTCTGAGCCAGCACGTGGGTTATTTTTATGTTCGAAGTAGGTGTTTTTTGTTTGTTCTTCCTGTTGATTTCTGAAAGAAACTCTGGCGCCGGCGGTAGAGGTGGTGATGACAATTTAGGACCATGAGGAGGAATAGGAGGAGGCGTAGGAAGGTTGATGTTAAGAGATGAGGATGTTTTTACTCTACAGCATTGGCAAAATCGGGAATAATAGATAAGAGACCCAAGCTGTGCCAGTCCGGCAGTGATAACTCCTATAAAAATGCTCCCTACAAGAGCGTTGGTGCGATCTTGAGGATCCAATTTTTCTGATTGAGTATGATTAATATAGTAAAACAAATTATGACGATTAAGTCTTTCTGTCAACATATCTTACCTTTATTTTAAAGTTAGTATATTCAAATAATAAAATATTAATTAATATTGTTATTAATTATACTATTAGCTTTAGTTTTATGCAATAAAATTGTTTAATAACTCTGCGCTTTCCACGCGAAAGAAGGGTTAAAAAGCCTAAAGCGAGACAGAGAGCGGCAAGCGCCGACCTCACTTAGCGCGAGTTTCGGATAAAAAAGTCGTTCTCGCCTGAAGGGCTGGGTTAGACTTCTTTCAAAACTGGGTTGACCGCATCAAAAATTGTAGGGACGGTAGGGACTCAAGCGACTTTAGGGACATTGGGGACAGGGACAAACACTGTCTCTGTCCCCAATGTCCCTAAGGTCGCTTGAGTCCCTACCGTCCCTACAATTTTTGATAGCGATTTCATGATTAAAAAATGTATATTTACCATCCAATGGACAAAAATGAACTGAATAAGCAAAAATAGATTCAATAGACGAACATGAAGCATTTGACAACCTTCATGAGAGACAATTTTATAGATGGGAGCATGAGTAAATATGGGTCCAGCCAACGCCACTTCAGTCCCTCAAATCGCACATGTTCCAGCTCATGTTCCAGCTCATGCTCCAAATCAGGCGATGCCGCAGAACGGCTCAGCCTGTTGGCGAGGAGTTGTCGTCGCCATGCGCGTCGCTTGTGAAATCATCATTAAAGTGGCGCTATTTGTAATTCTGGGCAGTGCGGCTCTTTTTTTATATCCTCCGATTGCGCCGCCTTTTTTCGCCATTGCGATATCCTTTGCGGCCGTAAGGCTTGTCGTAAAAGGGATAGATTGCTACAATGCGTCTCTGCTTGACAATGCAAAAAAAAAAGTGTGGGGTTTTATTTCAAAACATCCCAAACTGCAGATTATTATTTTTTTATTCGCCGTAGCTATTAGTCCATTAGTCGGTTTTTTGGGCATTGGCATCGCGGCGTCGCTAGGGATTTTGAATGCTTTTGTCACTGATGCGCAAAACAGCCGACATGCCCAACAGCTGCAGGCGCGATTGCGGCGTTAAGTCCAAAAATGAATAAACAGTTTTTACACCAGGATCTTGTGTGCTTTCGCTTGCCCTTACTTTTTTCTTAGTGGCCAATCCTATCGGAAATTCGCCGGCCATGATTGCATTAGTTAAAGATTGTGAGTTCTCGCGTCAAAAAATCATCCTACTTCGCGAGGCGATTTTTGCATTGCTCCTGGCGTTGTTTTTTCAATATTTTGGAGAGTTTTTTTTAGATGGATTGAGCATTAAAGATTATGCCGTGATGGCATCTGGCGGGCTTTTATTGTTTATAGTCGCCTTGGGAATGATTTTTGTAAATCGTTCTTCAGAAGATTCAGTCGCGTCAACTAGAAAGGAACCTTTTTTTGTACCAATTGCGACGCCGATTATTTCAGGGCCTGGCCTACTGGCGATCATTATGCTTAAATCTAGACTGGAAAATAACAACATTAAAATTACAATGGCGATTCTTCTTGCATGGGTGGGCGTTATTGCGGTTTTGACAACAGCCCCCTATCTTCAAAAGTTTTTGGGAAAGCGCGGATTGGTCGCTTTGGAACAAATTATGGGATTAATTTTGGCCTTGATGTCCATTGATATGATTGTGAATGGAACTTCCCTATTCATCAAATCACTACATTCATAAGGAAAGCAAATGAGTGGTCTTTCGTTGTTATCCGTTTCTGTCGTATTATTTCTGATTATGGATCCTATTGGAAATATTGCGGCATACTTGACGCTGATGCAGGGAATCACTCCTGCAAGACGCGCCTTGATCCTTTTTCGCGAAATCGCCATTGCATTTACGGCGATGCTGCTTTTCAACTATTTAGGCGAATATATTTTCACGCTGTTAGGCATCTCAGAAGTCGCTGTGCGCATTGCATCCGGAGTGATTTTATTCCTCATCGCCATTAAGATCTTATTTCCCAGCGCAAATGGATTGCGATCAAACCTTCCTAAAGGAGAGCCCTTTATCATTCCTTTAGCCATTCCATTAATTGCCGGACCTTCGCTTCTTGCGACAATTATGCTATATGCGCGGATGGAATCCAGCGAATTGATCATGCTTGGGGCGATTGTCATAGCGACATTGTCCACCTTTGTTGTGCTGCTGCTGGCTCCTTACTTGCAGCGGTTTCTGGGCAATAACGGACTGCTTGCCTTGGAAAAGCTGATGGGAATGATTTTGGTTTTGATGGCTGTTCAGCGTTTTGCTGAAGGAATCAAGCAATTTATTAAAACTTTTTAAATAACATTTTCGATGCTGAATAAACCAAAGTAAAAAAATAATGTCAGAATGAGCAGGATAGCTGATCCTTACACACAAGTACAAGAAAGGACTCTATAAACTATCCAAGGGCAATTCAACACAAAGACACAAAGAGACGGAGACACAAAGAAGTTCAGCAACCACTCTGTATTCCTTCGTGCCTCAGCGCCTTTGTATCTTTGTGTTGAATTGCTACTATGACTTGTGTGTAAGGATCCTGCCTATCCGACATTATTTTTTTTACTAATTATCAGATATGCAAAACATCAAGCTGACGATCGCCTATGACGGCGGGGACTACCTTGGCTGGCAAAAAACTTCAATGGGTCCGAGCATTGAAGAAACGCTGCAAGAAGCTTTGGAGCGAATTTTGCGGGAAAAGATTGTTCTGCAAGCGGCTAGCCGTACAGACGCCGGCGTGCATGCGCAAGGTCAAATCGTCAATTTCTTTACAACTAAGTTTATTCCCTCTTTTGACCGCTTTCAGTATAGCTTGAATAGTCTTTTGCCTCCTAGCATAGTTGTGAATAATATTGAAAACGCCGCGCAATCTTTTCATCCGACGTTGGACTGCGTAGGCAAAGAATATCACTATTCGATCTGCTGCGGGCCGATTCAACTGCCTCAATGCCGTCGCTACTCCTGGCATTATCCTTACTTATTGGATGTTGTTGCGATGCAAGCGGGCGCTCAACTATTAACGGGAACTCACGATTTTTCCGCTTTCTGCAACTTCAAAAAAAATTCCGATTACCCCCATTTCATCCGAACCGTTACAGACATTTCAATTGCACAGTCCAACGACAATAGGTTGTTGATCAAAGTATCAGGAAATAATTTTTTATATAAAATGGTTCGCAACATTGTCGGAACTCTGGTATATGTAGGAAGGGGAAAATTCACCCTCAATGAATTGCGCGCCATTTTATTGAATAAAGATAGAAAACAAGCAGGGGTGACAGCGCCCGCATGCGGTCTTTCGCTGCATCGTGTTTTTTATTAAAAACGTATTGAAGTAAAACAGTTGATTCAGCATACTTTTTATAATTGAAATTAATATAAATTATTAGCAAGGAAGTGTCAACTATGGTCGATCGCCAAATAAAAAAACGTATTTCGCAACATTGGCTTGCAAAGGCGATGCTGGCGCCGCTTGTTTTATTCGTTATTGCAATTGCAGCGCTTCCCTCACTCGCTTCGACAAATTGGGGACAACATCGATTAGTTCAGGCGTTAAATAAGAAGATCCCGGGTCATATAGAAATCGAGTCCATTCAACTTAGCTGGTTTGGCCCTCAAATCTTGGAAAATCTTGTTCTCAAAGACCCTGCTGGAGAACCAGTTGTCGATGTACGCAAGTTGACAACGGACAACTCTTTAATTCGTCTTGCTTGGAGCGGTTTTTATCAGGGCCAAACGCAAATCAGCGGACTTAATGCGACGATCATACAACAAACGAATGGCCTTGTCAATCTACAGCAAGCGTTGAGTTTGCATCCGACAGCTATGCCCAAAATATCCGCGCCCATAACAGTCAAACTCACTGATTTCAACGCTGATCTGCGCTTCCCTTCCGCTGCAGCGCCGCTGTCTTTATCATTTAAAGGAGAAACCAAACAAGATAATATTTCCGGCGTTTTTGAAGCGGATCTTATCCTATCAGGATTCGATGGCGACAGCTGGCGCCTTTTGCAAGCAAGCATGGAGCCCATGGCGCAATTTGATCAATCCGCCAACATCCAATTCAAGGTCAATGTCAAAAATTTTCCGGTGGCTCTAGTCGATCATTTGGCGGCGCTCCAACAACCTCATTTAAACGGGATCGCCCAGGCGATATTAGGCAAAACGTTGGATTTGTCATTGGATAATACTCTCACAACGAATGGAATATGGCTCACCATGCATGCTGAAAGTCCTACTGTTTTAGCTGATTTTTCGGGACAAATCCAATCGGGAAAGCTCTTACTGGGCCGCCGCGCAAATGCAGCTATAAATATTACTCCGGAATTGGTCGATTATCTGCGCAAGCTTAAAAAAGGCTTCTTTCCATTAATGCTGCAGAACCCTACAAAAGCTCAACTCACGATTGATCAGCTGATTTTACCGCTTGCCTTCATCACAGATGATTCCAGCTCCAACGCTCATCATGATGCGTCGCTGCTAGCTCGTCTGACGCTGGCTCCGACTGAGTTGGAGAGCAATGTTTTAATCGGACCTATCACGTTGCATCAGCTAGAGATCGCTATTAATGCTCCCGAGTCATCCAAAATAGCCATTTTGCAGATCCAAGGCGAGGCTGTTCAACGTGGAGAACCTATTCGCATTAAGGTCGACGCCACTATTGACAAACCCTCTAATCTTGAAGCCCTCCTGGAAACAATTAAAAAACGGGCGACAATGCGAATCGAGGCGAAAGAGGTTCCTGTCGCCCTTCTCGATCGCGTTTTTAATTTAAACAACACATTAGCGGACGCTTTAGGATCACAGGGGTCGTTAAATGCTGAAATAACATCTAAGGAAAACAAGACGCATCTTCGCGCTTCTTTGGATTTTGATGAGTTAACGATTCCCGATCTGACGGCGGAGATCGAGGGCGACTTTACGCATGAAGCGCAATGCGCGGCAAGCGCCCATTTTCAATGGTTGTCAAAGAATCCACGCGCTTCGCCAATCGATGACTCAATATACCTAGAAGGCAAAATAGCTACTCGTAAACAGATGGCCTCAAGCTCCTTTGAGGTAAAAATGACTAGTGTCAACGACAATGATAATCCGTTGTCCATTGTTGGTGAGATCGATAATTTTTTAACTCCCGATGGAGCCCTCAATACGCAAGAGTTATCGATTAATTTGGAGGCCAAAAGCCGCAGGCTGCCAGCAGGATTATTTTGTCAAATTGGATGCTTGGATGACACGGTGCGTAAAAAAATTGAAGCGCTGCTAGGTGAAACCGTCGATACAGATATAAAAGTTCAACTCCGTCAAATGAGCGGCCCCCTTATCGCGCAATTATTGGGAAAAAATGGACGCGTCACACTTAATGCGCAATTGACTGATGGCGTATTGACTTTAAATAAAAATTTTGAAATTCAGGTTAATGTCACTCCACAACTTGGACAGAGCATCTTGCAAGATGTAATTCCCATTCTTAGCGGAGTCATTGCCGCTGATCAACCGATTAAAATTTCCATCGAAGCCAAAGAATTCGCATTTCCTTTACGGCAGTTGGATTTAAGCCAGGCTCAAATCGGACTTGCTACAATTGAATTGGGAAAAATGACATTCAGCAATCATGGACAATTGGGAACCATCTTTGACCTTTTACGTCCTTCATCCAGTGAAGATCTCTCGGTGCAATTCACACCGATCTACCTCAATATGCAGTCGGGAATCGTACGGCTCGGCCGTATGGATATGCTGATTCTCAACCGTTACCCTCTCGCATTGTGGGGCAAAGTCGATACAGTTAAAGATAAGGTCGATATGCGCATCGGAATCACCGGCGTCGCCCTCAGCCAGGCGCTGAATCTCTCACGTTTAGATAAAGATTATATGATGCAGCTTCCCCTAAAAGGCACAATGGGCGGCGCTTCCATCGATAAGAATAAGGCGGCCGCTCGAATCAGCGCCCTTGTCGCACAAAATCAAGGCAGCGCACAAGGAATGATCATCGGCACGTTCCTTGATATCGCCGGAGGCAGCTTATCAGAAGAAAAACCGCCTTCGCCAACTACCAATCCCTTGCCCTGGGAAAAGTATATGCTCGAGACTTCTACTGATACTGAAAAAGAGAAACATTCTTCCGAACAAGGAAGGTCTGATAATAAAACAAGTCAG
>JABDEO010000093.1 GCA_013287015.1 Chlamydiota bacterium | reverse complement strand
CCCTAGGCGTACGTCCCCAAAGAGTCATAGCAGCGGGCACACAAGGTAACAAGGTCGTCCCGACCTAGAATGTATCAACTAATTAATTTTTAGTGTCGAAATTATTAAAAAACTAAAAAAAGGCAATAAAGCGCAATAAAAAGCGCAATAAACGTTTAAAATTTAATAAATAAACAGTATAATTAATACGTGTACTTGTGTGTTTGCTCGTTTTTATGTTTTTGGAGGGTTATGAGTACAAATGTGGGTAATGATTCAATCAGTAATTCTAACCGATTTAACACTGTTAGTGAAGTTAACAGCTTTATTAATACGTTTAATGTTTCTGAAGACAAAAACAAGGGTAAATTGGCCGGTCGAACATTTACTTATAGGGATACGAATAATTTGGAAAAATCAATATCGTTAAATAATGTCTTTAATCAAGTTTTTCAGTCTGCTCATTCTCTTGCAATGAATTTAGAGCGCATGCAGGAAAAAATTCAAAAAAGAATGAAGAAATTAAAAATTTTTAATGAAGATGAAAGGCGAAGATTGAATGTAATGATTGATGGCGCTCAAAATATAATTGGAAGCTATGATATTATTCTCAAGTACCCAAACATTTCCAAGAAGCAATGGGAGGAAGCTATACAATGCTTAAGTGAGTGGGTCGAATTTGAGCACCCTCTTGCTCTCGAAAAGTTTGGCAAATTTTGTGCGCAATGGGATAAAGAAATTCAAGAAAAATATAATGTAATTGCTAATTATCCTAAAAATAACATTTCTAAGGAAAAATGGGAGGGCGCCATACAATCGTTAGGTAAGTGGGCCGAATTAGGGCATCCCCTGGCTTTCAAATTATTTAGCGACATTTGCGAGGATTGGAATATTAAAGGCTTGGTTAATTGTCCTAACAAGGCTTTAGTTGTTAAAATTTGGACTAATTTGGTGAAAAATTCTCAAAAAATCAAAACGCAAAGGCCACTTTTTCGAGAAATAGTTTCTTCAAAATTACCTGACAGCACTGAAGATAAAGAAAAGATGTCTAAAGAAAAAATGCGTAAAAATTTTGGACAAAAATTTAAAGAGGCAGCCTGCATTATAGAAGCAGGCGCCATTATTATCCAACAGGCATTCTCAGATAGCAAGGAACGATCCGAATATAATGGGAAACTCTCTAGCTTACGTGAAGAATTATATAAATTAGAATATGAGTTTGATCATGGCGGAGAGTCCTTACTAAATGAAATTAAAAATAAACAAGAGCAAATCAAAAAATTAAAACAGGCATTCTCAGATACCAACGAACGATCCAAATATAATAGGAAACTCTCTAGCTTACGTGAAGAACTATATAAGTTAAAATATGATTTTGATCATGGCGGTGATTTTTCCTTACTTAATGAAATTGAAAAC
Organism: Chlamydiota bacterium; assembly: GCA_013287015.1. Taxonomy (GTDB): domain Bacteria; phylum Chlamydiota; class Chlamydiia; order Chlamydiales; family Parachlamydiaceae; genus JABDEO01. The sequence continues at coordinate 7,175 of JABDEO010000093.1, read as the reverse complement.
AAACAAGAGCAAATCAAAAAGTTAAAAGAAGAAAACGAGCATATAGAAATGGAAAATATTTGTTTGAATGAATATTCAAAACTATACAAAGACAATCCGATGAAAAAGTTCGTGAAGCTTTCTGAAGCTAGAGATGATTCCCTAGATGTTTGGGTTTTCTCTCACCAAGAAAATTTGCTTCTTGCCAGACAATCTGCTGAGAACATCAAGAAGGACACCAAGAGGTACAATGGCCTTTTTAAACAATTTCGTTTACGTCTAACAGCTTATAAGAAGGAGATGGACGAAATGATGGCGCCTGAAGGCATCATGAAAGTGGGTAGGGCAAGAATAATAGAGAGCTATGCAAGCAAAGTGAGCGCTGAATGTTTCAAAATCAATGATGTATTGGAAAAAAATTACAAGCAATATGAAGATCTGGCTAAACAAATTGGGAGCAAATTTGCAACGGACCCTTATTTTACAAAGGATCATGAAAACTATCTAGATGTTTCAGAATTATTGGCTGAGCTGAATGAATGGTGGAAACTAGCTCTCTCCATGACTGTTATAAAAAAAATATAAAAATATTCGAAAATAAGAAATGTAATAGAATTTTTAATCGTTTGTTTTAATAAATATTAAAAACAAGGAGGTTAATATGACTGCAGATATTAATACACAACTAGATAAGCTAAATAATTTAAATGAACTATATGCTTTTACTATGCAATTGCACAAAGAAAAAGAATTGGATGAAAAATCAAAAGATGAAACGGGTGAATTAGGCGGCCACACGTACACGATAAAGAAAACGAAAGGCAGCGTTACATTGAAGCAAATAAAGGAAAAATTCGATGCCTTGTTAGAAAAGCCTTTTAAGGGAGACGCCCCTGACATTATCATTGGCTGGTTTCAAAAAACAGAGAGAGATGCTGAGGGTGTTGGGAGGTTTTTTGGAGGAACCGTCAAAGACAGAATTGAGGATTTTAATGATGCATATAGGGCGATGGAGAAATATTTTACCGATGATCACAGATCGCCTTTAGGTGGGGTGCCTAGGATGTTTAACAGGCTGGAAGATTTAATAGATGGAGACTGGAACTGGACCGTCGGTGATTTGAAAGACATTAAAGAATTACAGACAAATGTTAAGGTCAGACTTGAAAATAAAAAGTTTTTATTAGCTCATATTCAGGATCTTTTTGCGCGATTAAGACAGATAAACAATCTAAAGGGGGGTTCGGCGCAAGGAGAGATGGAAAATTTGCCTAAAGATTTAAAAGAAATATATGAAAAAATTAAACCATATGAAGGGATAAGCCAAAAATTTAGATATATTAGAGCGCTTAATTGGGAAAAACCTGCTGATTTGGAAGAGCCACCATCCAGAAAAAGAGCTATGGGAGGAGACTGGAGTGAACCAGGAGAGAAAAAATAACTTAGCTTTTTTTTAATCTCACCCTTTCGCGCACTCCAAACGCTGTGCGAAGGGGGAAGTTTTGTGTCCGCTTTCGTCAATTCAGTCCCGTTGATCTTCCCATTGACGTCTTAATCATTTTTGCATCATTTTTTCTCTCATTCTGTAGCCCACACTAAGTTGTAGCGAGCCCTAGCGAGCGGAAATGCAGGTGTGGGAACCAACGAACACGCGACCTAACCAGGGACTGGTTCTTCATTTTTATCTTTTTTGCTTTTTTTACAGAAAAATATTTAAGCTTTCGATTTTAAAAAGAGGAAAAAAAAGACAACAAAGACGAACTGGTCCCCAGTTAGGTTATGTATTCATTGTGTTCCCACACTTGCGTTTCCGCTCGCTAGGGCTCGCTACAACTTAGTGTGGGCTACAGAACGAGAGAAAAAATGATGCAAAAATGATTAAGACATCTAGCTTTTGGTTTAGTAGTTTTATGCGGGTTAAAACCCGCAAAAACAAGCGCAGGTTAAAACCTGCGCAAACAAGCGCAGACTGAAGTCTACGCTACATAAAATTTTTGTTAGGGTTTTTTTCAAAATTCATATACAAGGAAATAATGAAGATAGCGAAAAAACCTGTGCTTTTCATGCTCGTCTCTACAGGCATCATCCTGTTCCTCATGCTGATCATGCAACCATTGCAGGTCCTTCATTTTCGCGATGAGATCTCTGTATTGTTTCCTAAGGGAATCATCGCTCTCGAAGAGCGCAATCTCCTCCTCATCATTCAAGCTCTCATGTTGCTCATCATCATCCCTGTATACATCCTTACATTCGTTTTCTCTTGGAAATACAGGGCCGACAACCCAAAGGGAAAATACGACCCCGATCTAGTTGACAACCGCATCGCCGAATACATTTGGTGGGGAGTCCCCCTTGTCATGACCGTTATTGTCGCCGTGTTGACATGGGTTAAAACGCACCAATTAGACCCTTACAAATCGATCCAATCCAATAACAAAGAAATGAAGATCCAGGTAGTGGCCCTGCAATGGAAATGGCTGTTCATCTATCCGGAAGAAAAAATCGCCAGCATGAATTTCGTTCAGTTTCCTAAAGACACTCCCATTCACTTTGAAATCACTGCCGACGCCCCCTGGAACTCATTTTGGATTCCCCATCTGGGCGGGCAAATTTACGCCATGCCAAAAATGAAAACAGAATTGCATCTAATCGCAAATGAAACAGGAGACTTCAGAGGCTCATCGGCCAATCTGAGCGGCGAGGGATTCGCCGGCATGACTTTTGTCACGCGGGCCTCTTTGGAGGAGGATTATCGCCAATGGATAGAATCCGCAAAGCAATCATCAAATGTTCTCACGTTGGAAGAATACGACAAATTAGTCGCTCCAAGCAAAAATAACCCTGTGGAGATCTATCAGTTGAAAGACGACACTCTCTTCGATCAGATCATTAATAAGTATATGCACCCAAAGAAAAATGAGTGAAAAATGTTTGGTAAACTAATTTTAGATTCATTCAAGCATGAAGAGAGTCAAAACTTCGCGGTTCTCATGATGTTGTTAACCGGCGTTGGGATCATTGCGCTCATTTCTTATCTCAAACTTTGGAAGTGGCTCTGGCGCGAGTGGCTGACCACCGTTGACCACAAAAAGATCGGCGTCATGTATATTGTCGTGGTCCTTCTCATGTTCTTTAAAGGTTTTGGCGACGCCCTTATGATGCGTCTTCAACAAGCGCTCTCCGTTGGGGATTCCCACGGATTTATTTCTTCCAGCCATTTTCAAGAAGTCTTTTCCGCACATGGCACAACGATGATTTTTTTCGTAGGCATGGGCGTCGTTTTCGGCCTCATAAACCTCATTGTACCTTTGCAAATCGGAGCCAGAGATGTCGCCTTTCCTTTCTTAAACGCCGTTGGCTTCTGGCTGTTTGCCGCGGCCGCCTCCTTGACGATGGTCTCGCTTGCAATTGGTAAATTTTCAACGGCTGGATGGCTTGCGTATCCTCCTCTTTCCGAGTTGGAGTATAGTCCCAATGAGGGCGTCGATTATTGGATATGGATGGTGCAAATTGCAGGCATCGGAAGCACCCTTGCAGGGGTCAATTTTCTTGTCACAATTCTGAAGATGCGCTGCCCAGGCATGACGTTAATGAAAATGCCAATCTTCGTTTGGAGCTCCTTATGCACGATGGCTCTCGTTGTTTTGGCCTTCCCCATCTTGACGGCGACGCTTTATATGCTCACTTTAGATCGTTATCTCGGCATGCATTTTTTCACCGCCGGCGGCGGGGGCAATCCGATGATGTATGTCAACCTCATTTGGGCTTGGGGACATCCTGAGGTCTATATTTTGATTCTGCCGATTTTTGGCGTTTTTTCTGAAATCGTGCCCACGTTCTCGGAAAAACGATTATTCGGGTATGTGTCCATGGTCTGGGCTCTTATCATGATTACAGTTTTTTCATTCATCGTCTGGCTGCACCATTTCTTTACTATGGGCGCCAGTCCCGATGTAAACGCTTTCTTTGGAATCATGACGATGGTGATTGCAATCCCAACCGGCGTCAAAATATTCAATTGGCTGTTTACAAAATTTCGAGGGCGGGTCCACTTCACTTCGCCGATGCTTTGGTTTTTTGCCTTTCTGCTCAACTTCACCGTCGCAGGGATGACTGGGATTCTGCTCTCCTCGCCGCCTGTCGACTTCCAAGCGCACAACAGCTTATTTTTAATAGCCCATTTCCACGGCATGGTGATCGGTGGAGTCCTCTTCGGATTATTCGCAGCTTTCACTTATTGGTTTCCCAAATTCACCGGATTTTTCTTGGATGAGAAATTAAATCGATATGCTTTTTGGTGTTGGCTTGGCGGATTCCTGCTCGCATTCATGCCTCTCTATATGCTCGGCTTTATGGGGGCTACAAGGCGCCTGGACCATTACGACGCATCCACCGGCTGGCATCCCCTGTTCATTATAGTGGGGATAGGAGCGGCTGTTCTTTTATGCGGAGCAAGCATTCAATTTCTTGGTCTTTTTTGGAGCATTAAAAACCGCAAAAAAAATTGGGACCACACCGGAGGCGACCCTTGGAATGGCAGAACGCTGGAATGGTCCATTCCTTCTCCCCCTCCCGTCTATAATTTTGCCATCATCCCCACAGTTGATCAAATCGATCCATTGTGGGCCGTCAAACGAGGTCAAGCGCCGGAACCTCAGCAGCGGCATGAAGACATCCATATGCCGATAAACACCTCAATGGGGCTTTATATCGGAATTTTAAGCTTGGTCTTCGGTTTTGCAATGACCTGGCATATTTTCTGGCTGGCTATAGTGGGTTTTATCGCCATCGTTGCATGCATGATCATTAGACTGTCGGGAAAGGATGAACATGAGATCATCACCATCGCGCAAGTGAAGGAGACGGAAATGGCACACTTAAGGAGTATGAAAGCGCATGAGTAAACCGCTGACGATTCATCATCAGGACACTCTCGAAGCTCATGCAGACACCCGTCTCCCTGATCCGCACCAGGATGTATTTTCCAAAACAACGCTAGGCTTTTGGATTTACTTGATGACCGACTGCCTATTGTTCGCCACCCTTTTTTGCACCTATGCGGTCCTTCACAATAATACCTTCGGCGGCCCTTCATCGCGGCAACTTTTTGATCTGCCAACCGCTTTTGCTGAAACAATGATCTTGCTAGTCAGCAGCGTAACATGCGGCTTTGGCATGTTGTCCGCTTTGAAAAATGAAAAAAATAAGATCATCGCCTGGCTGGCCGCCTCATTTTTATTGGGAGCCGCCTTTGTCGCGATAGAGTTGACAGAGTTCACGCATCTTGTTCAAGAGGGGCATAGCTGGAGCGTCAGCGCCTTTTTATCCTCTTTTTTCACCCTCGTGGGTACGCATGGACTTCACGTCTCTGTCGGGCTGCTATGGATGGCTGTCCTAATGGCGCAGATATTTTGGTTTGGCGTCACTGTCTTCACCTTCCGCAGACTGATTGTTTTTAGCATGTTTTGGCATTTTTTAGATTTAGTATGGATCTTCATATTTACATTTGTCTACTTGATGGGAGTGATTTAAATGATTACCGACCTTAGTTTACAGGAGATCAAAAAAGAATGGCACGGGACTTTGAGATCCTACATAATTGGATTTTTGGCTTCCACCTTACTAACGGCAGTCGCTTTTCTCCTCGTCATGATAAGGCCGCTCTCAGAACAAATCTTAATGTATGCGATTATTGGCCTCGCGATCGCCCAAGCGATCATTCAATTGCTGTTCTTCCTGCACCTGGGCCAGGAGGAAGCCAAACCGCGATGGGAGACGATTGTATTTTGTTTTATGGCGGTTGTTCTACTTATTATCGTCATTGGATCTCTATGGATTATATCCGACTTGAATAATCGCGTAATGTCTAATAATTGGGAAATGTCTCATGATTAATTACTATTTATTAACCAAGCCCGGAATTATTCTGGGAAACCTCATCACAGTTGCAGCGGGATTTTTACTGGCTTCAAAAGGACGAATCGATTTCGGTTTGTTTCTTGCGACTCTCATCGGCCTTGCGCTTATCATGGCTTCCGCCTGTGTATTTAATAATTATATCGATCGGGAAATTGATGAAAAAATGGAACGAACTAAAAATCGAGCGCTTGTCACGGGATTGATCTCAGGATATAGTGCAATTCTTTTTGCGATTTTTATCGGAATCATTGGCAATTTGATTTTACTTTTGTACACCAATCTTCTGACGCTAATGGCGGCGGACGTTGGTTTTTTTATTTATGTGGTTCTTTATAGTCTCTGGAAATGCCGTACAATCTATGGAACCGCAATAGGCAGCGCAGCCGGCGCTATTCCTCCGGTTGTCGGATATTGCGCAGTAAGCGATCACTTCGACGTGGGAGCCCTCATTTTATTTGCAATGATGGTGTTGTGGCAGATGCCTCACTTTTTCTCAATCGCCATCTGGCGCTTGAATGATTATGCGGCGGCGAAGATCCCGGTTTTGCCTATTAATAAAGGAATGTTAAGGACAAAAATCCATATGGTGTTTTATATTCTTGGGTTTATTCTGGCAGCCAGCATGCTGACCCTCTTTGATTATACGGGATACCTGTATCTAATCGTTACGATAAGCATTGCCCTGATCTGGTTGGGATTGTGTATAAAAGGATTTAAAAGCGATGATGACCAGCTCTGGGGATTGCAAATGTTTCGTCTGTCGCTCTTGGCGATCACCGCCCTCTGTTTTATTCTTCCTTTTGATGTTAATTAAGTATTTTAACATTGTATTTTTATTTATTGTATATGATACAATTGATTTATAGTAAATTAATATTAGTATGGAGTTTTTATGAATTTTTTAGAGAAAATTGATAGTAGTAGCAGTAGTAGTTTAACCAGTCTAAGTGCGTCGCAAGAGCAAGAAAAAAAACAAGAAAAGAAACAAGAAACTTCCGGCGTCACTCTTTCTGGTCTATCCGTATCGGAAATATCCCAAGGAGGCTATTCAGATCTTGTAACATCTATAAGACAATGGAAATCCAATGCGGATATAGATAACGCTAGTTGTAAAGAGGCAGGCGAAACTACAATTGCCAAACAATTCGCAAATGAAAGTAATATTTTGGGACATGTCGTAACATTTATTAATGAAATAATTAATAAAGGACCTCGTCATCCGACCTTTATTTCTACCTGCATGCATGAAAAAATCTTGCAAGGATTTTGCATCATGC
>JABDEO010000092.1 GCA_013287015.1 Chlamydiota bacterium | reverse complement strand
CTTTTTTGCGTGAATCGCGTGTGAGAAAGCCTTGGGCTTTGAAATCATGGTGGAGATTAGCGTCTTCGCTCAACAAGGCGCGTGCGATGCCTAGCTGCGTAGCAATAACCTGTCCCTCGATGCCGCCGCCTTTAACGCGGATGATCATATCATATTTTTTGCTTCCACTGATTTTTTCAAAGGGAGCTAAAATTGTTTTGCGCTGTATTTCAAGTGGAAAATATTCTTCAATGGTTTTGCCATTTACATCGACGGCGCCGTCGCCATGCCTGAGTCTTACTGAAGATACCGCTGTTTTGCGTCGGCCAGTGGCCACAATTTCTTCCTTCATATTCCTCTTTCTCTTAGATGTTTACTTGGATAGGTTTTTGAGCCGCTAAATCGTGCTCTGCGCCAGCGAAAATACGCAATCTCTTCAATTGTGCGTTTGCTAAGCGTGTTTTAGGCATCATTCCGTTGACGGCATGCTCAATAATATATTCAGGCTTGCGTGCACGCATTGTGCGATAAGGCACTCTGCGCAATCCCCCTACCATCCCCGTATGGTGGATATAGGTCTTTTGCGCTTCTTTATTGCCCGTGACATGAATTTTTTCAGCATTGACAATAATCACGCCGTCGCCAATATCGGCGTATGGAGTAAAACTCGGCTTATGTTTGCCGCGTAGAATCTTTGTCACTTCTGCAGCAAAACGTCCTAACGTTTTGCCCGTGGCGTCTAAAATGAACCAGCGGCGCTGCACCTCTGCTTCTTTAGCCATGACTGTTTTGTTGGAATGGCATATCTGCTTCTCTGACATTGTGAACCTTACGTTTGTTCATTGAATTAATGATTAAGATAGCATCATACCGCTTTGATAAATTTCCGCCAACTCTTTTCTGGTCGCTATTGCAAAAAGAGTCCGTTTTGCGTAGAATCGAACCATTCTAAATGGAGAAATCATGCGGCAGATAAAAAAATTTTACGTCCGCACCTACGGGTGCCAGATGAATGAACTGGATACCGAAATCATGGTCGGTCAGCTGGAACATCGCGGCTTAACACGCTCTCACGATGAACATGATGCGGATCTACTGATCTTCAACACTTGTTCCATTCGCGATCTGGCTGAACGCAAAGTCCTTGGCAAATTAGGTCAGCTGGGGCGTCGTCGTCAAAATCCTAATGCGATCATCGGCGTGACCGGCTGCATGGCCAACGCAAAAAAGGAATCGCTATTCCAAAAATTGCCGCATATCGATTTCATCCTGGGCACCAACAACATACACGATCTCAATAATGTGCTGGATGAGGTGCTGGCGACGGGCAAGCAAACAATCCGCACTGACGATCAGTTCAGTTTTGAGCTGGATTATCTGAACGCCAAACGCGAAAACAAGGTCATTGCACATGTGTCCATCATTCGCGGATGCGACAAATATTGCACCTATTGCGTCGTCCCTTATACACGTGGCCCGGAGGTCTCCCGCGAGCCCGAGAGCATCGTAGAAGAATGCCGCCACCTCGTCTCCCAAGGCTACAAAGAAGTGATTTTACTCGGTCAAAATGTTAATAGCTATGGAAAAGATAAACCTGAATGCTCTTGCCTTTTCCATGATCTCCTATACAAGCTTGATCAAATTCCTGGGTTGGAACGGATTCGATTTATGACAAGCCATCCTGTAGATATCACCAGAGAACTGATGGAGGCCATTCGAGATCTGAAAAGCATGTGTGAATTCGTCCATTTTCCGTTGCAGGCGGGATCCAATCGCATTCTGAAAAAAATGCATCGCATCTATACTGTCGAGCAGTACTTGGAAAAAGTGCAGACGCTGCGTGAAATCGTTCCTAACGTTTCTCTGGGCACTGACATCATCGTCGGTTTTCCCACCGAAACCGAGGAGGAATTTCTACAAACTTATCAATTCTTAAAGGAGATTGAATATTCAGTCGCCTTTTTATTTGCTTATAGTCCACGCAAGGGCACTCCCGCTATGCGCTGGAGCGATGATATCCCGGAAAGCGTGAAGGAGGAGCGTTTGCAACGGCTGATTCAGCTGCAAGATGAAATTATTGCAAAACAGCGCCAAGCGCTGTTAGGGTCAGAGGTTGAAATTCTTGTTGAACAGTGCAATTTTAAAGACAGCGCTTTATTAAAAGGGCGCACGCGCTGCTGGAAAAATGTACTCTTCGCCGGCGACGCCTCGCTGATTGGGACGCTCCAACGCGTCAAACTCCACAGTTATAGCCACCAAACTTTTTTAGGGGACCGCGTCGTCTAATTCCGGCATTTCCTCTATGGTCACCTTCATGCCAGGATTACAATCATAAACAAAATATTCTGGGGCTTTATAAGTGACTGTTGTAATATGTTTAAGATTTTCCTTGATAGCTTGACTTATGCGTGAACATTCATCCACATTAAGTTCTTGCAGAGTTTTATTATCCAAGCTTTCGAAAGCCTTATCTGTAAGGGTGTCAATGCCATATAATGTAAGCTTTTCGAGAGAGGACGAGCTTTCTCCATTTAAATATTTTAAAAGGTCTTGATCGTAAATGTCGCCTCTAAGAATTTCAAGCGTCCTCAGAGTAGCGGGAAGATAATCCGTAGGAAAATACGTGTCTTTTTTGTGAATGTTGTTAATTGGAAAAGGCATTTTTAAATAATCAAGAGCGACAAGATCTTTTAGTGACGTAAATCCATCTAGCTTAGATTTTTCTACTATCTTTGGTATTGTGAGATCTGTAAGTTTGTTAAATTTAGTCAGATGGGCAATATGCGCATATTCCATTGTGTTCGGAGTAACTAAATATTTCAAATTATTTTGAATTGGCAGATATTGCAAACTAGCGCCGGTTAAATGTTCACATTCAGTAAAAGTCAACATATCAGCGCTTATAAAAAATGGAAAAATCTCCCTCGCTTGTTCATCCGTTAAACTAGAGTCGATAGTGATGTAATCCTCAAAGGGCATGCACTTTTTAAATAGCTCTGGATTGGCCTGATATGCGTTAAATATAATGCCATTGCTATCATTCATAAGTTGATCAAAAGCTTTCTTGTCTGCTTCAGATGGCTCTTCAATCTCCTCCAATGGCGGCAGAATCACAGCCGGAGAAGGTGGCGGCGGCACGGGAGGCGGGGAAGGCAGTTGCTGGGGCGGTTGAGCGTCCACCTCTGTCGGAAGGCTGAGACGTGGGAGACTGCGTGTTTTTACGATTTCACTGGTATTTTCAGCTATTGCTGGCAAATCTTGACGTTGTTTATAACAGCAGCATCTTCCGGCTAAATGAACTGCGCTCTCAGCGCCCCAGGCCAAGCCGCCTATAATCAATAACGGCGCGGCAAGAAACAATAAGGAGCCTAAACCGACCGCTCTTTGGCCTCTTGTCGCTTTGCCATAACCTTCTTTGCAATCGCCATAAACAAACAAGTCTCCTTGTTTTCGAACAAAACGTAGACAAGTTTCTGATATTGAGCACATAAATTAAATCTCCTAACTATAAATTAATTATGGCGCACTTGTAGCGTAGACTTCAGTCTGCGCTTGTTTACGCAGGTTTTAACCTGCGTTTGTTTTTGCGGGTTTCAACCCGCAAAGCCAGGATGGCGCAAAAACTCCTGTAAGAGTTGCCGCAAGTGTGACTTGCGGGTTAAAACCCGCAAAAACAAACGCAGGTTAAAACCTGCGTAAACAAGCGCAGACTGAAGTCTGCGCTACAAGCGCGTCATAGTGCGTTACTTCCTTGTTGTTGGTTGCCAATTAGTGTTATCGATAACGACCACCAAATTTTTATCCGGATAACTCACCGGCTGAATGTTCTTAGCATTTTCTGAAACGGGAGTATAATTAGCGTTTTTTATTTTGACTGGTTTTTTTATCTATTTCAGGCAATTGATGCTGTTGCGTATAGCAACAACATCTTCCGGCTAAATAAAACGCGCTTTCAACGCTCCAGGCTAAGCCGCCTATGAGCGCTAGAGGAGCTCCCAAAAATAATAAAAATCCTAAGCTCGTCAGCTTTTGGCATCCGGTCGTGTTATGGTTGTTGCAGGGAACCAGTCTACCCCCATGTTGTTTGATGAACGATAAACAGCATTGCGATATTGTCATATATCTCCGTAATTATTAATTATAAGAATGGTATCAATTAATAAATAAATAGTCAACAATTAACAAACACAATTAACAAAAACAAACAGTAAACTTGTTTAACAAACAAATGCTCGATTAGTTTATTTAATTAATTTTGACCCCCATTTTGCGTTAACAATTAGATCTTTCGCCGTTAGAAGATTTTCGTCTAAGTCATATAAAAACATGCACCACTCATTGATATTTTCAATTATCGCTTGAAATTGCTCCAAATGAGATGCGTCCGCGACAACACCGGTAATCTGTGTCACAATAAAGCACAGAGTCACAATTGACGAACAAACCATTTTCTGCATAAGTTATACTTTTCCTCCTTCATTTTGTAAATCAGCGAAATTAATATAATATTGGATGAAAAGTATTTATCTGAAATTATTTTATATGATACTGTATATAAGCATTACTTATTACTATGGAAAACTATTTATGAAATACACGCCAAACCTTACTTTCATGCGTTATTTCTTCAGCGCTGGTCAGTCCAAAAGCATTTCAAAAGCCGCTAAAGAGAATTTCGTCAGCCAATCCGCCATTAGTCAAGCGATTAATAAATTGGAAATCGCTTTAGGAAAACAATTGATCACTCATGAGAAAAATCGTTTTCAATTAACTCCTGAGGGGCTTTTGCTGATGGAAAAATGCGCGCAAATCTTCAGCGTATGTTCAGAAATCGAGGACGCTTTTAATGATATGGACGCTGCGTTCCGAGGAAAATTGTCTTTCGCCTGCACGCATAGTTTTGCGCTTTCTCTTCTCCCGCCGCATCTAGGAAAGCTTTCTCAAATGTGGCCTGAGATTGAGCCCATTCTGCGCCTTGGGCATTCGGGCGTGGTTGTGGACCTGGTTAAAAGAGGCGAAGTCGACTTTGGGATTGTTTTGGATAATGATGATTTTTCCGCTTTTCATTCGCAAGAGATCTATCGAGGCGAGTATCGGTTGTATCATAAGAAAAAACTCTCGTCGACTGATCTGAAAAGATTCATTTTAAGTGAAGAGAGGCGAGAAGTTTTATTATTGCGTCAGCATCTTCATGCGCAAGGCGTCGAAATTACTTCCTGCACGGAGGTGTCTAGTTGGGAAGTGATTGCGGGTTTAGCGGAACAGGGGTTAGGAATTGGTTTTTTGCCTGACTATATCGCCGGCAAGCATAATCTTATTCCCGATTCTCGACAGCTGCCATCGATTCCTTACCGCATTTTAGCGATTTTTCCAAAGAATAAAAAACTCCCCAGAAACGCCTCGATGTTTATTAAAATTATGGAATCGACGCACTTGTAGCGTAGACTTCAGTCTGCGCTTGTTTACGCAGGTTTTAACCTGCGTTTGTTTTTGCGGGTTTCAACCCGCAAAGGGCACGCCTCGGCCTTTTCTGCAAGTGTAACTTGCGGGTTAAAACCCGCAAAAACAAGCACAGGTTAAAACCTGTGCAAACAAGCGCAGACTGAAGTCTGCGCTACAAGTGCGCCTGTCGGAATGGATCGCCTTTGCTAAACGAAAAGGCGATCCAAATTTCTAGTCTTCATAGCATGATGCAAAAATACAAGCGAATATAATTGGGCAACACCAACTATTATCCTTTTTATCATTGGAATAGCTATGCTGTTGAACACCGCGAAAATCATTAGAATTATTGCGATTAGATGTAGTAATTGTAACTGTATGATTGTCCAAATTAATTGAAGAGCTATCCATAGTCTTGGTTTCTTGTTGTTGTATACTTTTCCATTCCTGTAAAATTGCGTCAATTCTATTTTTGTCCATCTTCAGTTCACCATCCAGACGCTTCATTACACTGGATGTATTTCTGGCTATGTCATCTAATTTTTCTGCAGTTACTTCCGTTTGAAATTGCTTTCTAAACCACTTGCATCCCGTTGGTTTAGGGCAAAGGTCAAGCTCTAAAGTGTCGCTTGCATTTTTCAATTGGTCTAAACAGGATTGTTTTGTCTTCACTTGCAATTCATTTCGATCGCACAGCTTAATGAATGTTATCAACCGATCTATTGTTGTTTTTATACCGCTTTTTGCATTTTTAAGCGTTTGTGGCCCTACAGACATCACTTTATTATCATTCTCGCGTAGAGGTCTTGAATAATATGTTAATTGATCATCTACATTAACAATTGCAGCATTATTATAGGTATTAACAAGAGACATAAAAAATCCTTTTTTATATTATTTATATATACAGTGATTGTCATTCACTTTTGTCGACTGTATTACATTATGAATTATTATTCAATAATAATTATTCAGTTTACAAATCAACTTGACGCTTCTGCGCTGGATCAGGGTCTTTTGCTCACCCTGCTATGAAGAGATCGCCTTTTCGTACAGAAAAGGCGATCAGATTCTTATTTTTTACGACATATTAGTTCTGTAAGACAAGCTAATACTTCTTTAAAACAGCCCTCAATAGCTTTACCGCAATCAACAGCTAGCCTTACGTCCGTGGCGTACATACGCTGTTGATTGTAATTATTACCTAGAAAATTATTATTGTAATGATGATGGTGGTTATGAAGATAATAAGTAGGCGGAGACAAAGTTGATTCTATCGTATTATGAATTATTATTCAACAGTAATTACTAATTATGCAATTAAGACACTTGTAGCGTAGACTTCAGTCTGCGCTTGTTTACGCAGGTTTTAACCTGCGTTTGTTTTTGCGGGTTTCAACCCGCAAAGGGTACGCCTCGGCCTTTTCTGCAAGTGTGACTTGCGGGTTAAAACCCGCAAAAACAAGCGCAGGTTAAAACCTGCGTAAACAAGCGCAGACTGAAGTCTACGCTACAAGTGCGTCATACTGACGCCCTCAGGTTCAGCCCAGCGGCCATGTTTTTTAATTAATTCAACCAGACGATTGTCAGCGTCGGTAAAGTCGATGTCTTTTTCCACGCATGTTTTGCCGACGTAAAGATCGATCATTCCCGGTTTCGAGCCAACATAGCCAAAATCAGCGTCAGCCATTTCGCCGGGACCATTGACAATGCATCCCATGATGGCGATTTTGACTCCTGGAAGGTGCGCTGTGCGCGATCGAATGCGTTTCGTCACATCCTGCAAGTCGAAGAGCGTTCGGCCGCAACTAGGACATGAAATAAAATCGGTCTTGAATGTGCGCATTCTCGCGGATTGCAACATATTAAAACTTAAGTTGCGTAGAAAATCAAGCCCATATGGGGCCTCCAGCCAAATTCCATCGCCTAAGCCGTCGCATAGGAGCGCTCCATATTCCGCTGCAGCTTGAATGACCAGATCTTCCTGTGAACAATCGTAACAAAAATTCAAAATCACAGGGACATGGATCTCCTTAATCTGCAGCCACTCGAAAAAACGCCTGCAGTAATGCAGACGATTATCGGAAGGCGACAGGATAATTAAGGAGGGTTTAATAGTCTCAAGCGCCATCCACTCTTCTGGGGACTCATCCCGTACAATCACAGCAAGCGGTTGCTCTGTTTTTCTTGACAAGTTGATTGCAAATCTATCGGCTTGAGATTGATTCGTGCGAACTTCGGCGGCTTGGGATAATGAAAGCAACAAAACCGCGCCGTCAATATTTTCACAAGAAAAAATCCCCATGCCTATCTGTTGAAGCTGTTTGATCAATTTTTGCTGGACTTCTCCGCGTGGCGGTTGATGCAACATGACGCCATCAGCGCTGGCGATTTTCAATTTGGGCTGTCCCATTTGCACATCGCAACCGAGCTGGCGATAGAATTCTTTAGCGTCGATATCGGTCGGCTGCACTCCCACGACAACTGTTCCGTCTCGGTGCATTGCGATATCTTTAGGCAAAACTACTGGCCGGCGCTTGATCTCTTCTATATTGCGATGCGTTTCAATAAACGGATCCACCCCTTTTCCCACATATTGGTCAGCCAGCTTAATATCATCCTTCAAAGGTCAATTAAAATGAAATATTGCGATTCAGTTTATAAAACTAAACGTTGGAAAACACGCGAAGTCATGGTCGGAAAAGTTGGAGTCGGAGGAGATAATCCCATCCGGATCCAATCGATGACGACTTCCAGCACGCGCGACGTTGAAGCGACAATTGAACAATGTTTGCGCCTAACGGACGCCGGATGCGAAATTGTGCGCGTCACCGTGCAAGGCATGAAAGAAGCCGATGCATGCGAGCATATTAAAAACGGCTTGATTCAACGCGGCTGCACAACGCCCCTAGTCGCCGATATTCATTTTTATCCTCCGGCGGCGATGCGCGTCATCGATTTTGTAGATAAAGTGCGAGTCAATCCAGGAAATTTTGTCGATAAACGCGCTTCATTCAAAGTGATCGAATATGATGACGCTTCTTATGCGCTCGAAATAGAAAGAATAGAAGAGAAGTTTTCTCCGCTAGTTGAAAAATGCAAACGCCTGAAACGGTCAATGCGCATCGGAACAAACCACGGCTCCCTTTCCGA
>JABDEO010000091.1 GCA_013287015.1 Chlamydiota bacterium | reverse complement strand
GTCAGGCCTAGGTGTATGATCTATGCTGAAATGGCCAAAAAAATCTCAAAGTAGATGCTGATCTTGTGACGTTCTTTCTAACCCATACGAAATCAGATTTTGCTGCCTCAGATGTGGCCGAAATAGGTTATTCCAAGAGAAATCTTGCTGAAATCCTGGACGAGTTTTGTTTAAGCGGTCTTTTTGATAAATTTTCGCTGAGAAATCAACAACGATATCGTTTGGTTAAAAATAATCAACTTATTCAGGTATTAGGACCTCTTCCGGACTATGCACCGTCATGGCGACTCATTATCGAAATCTTATTACCGCTACGTGATTGCATCAGGCGCAATGAGAATAATTCAGAAAGCACAAAGGTCGTTGAAATTCGGAATCTCCTAATCACCCTGGAAAAAAATCTGCAAAGGCTAAGCCTCATTCCCCCATCATTTCAAACTGACTTTCACGCCTATTTACACTCATTCAGCAAATGGCTGATTGAAATAGTCAGTAAACTCGCTCAGGGCAACTTTCCAGACAAATTCTTTCTCACGCCATATTAAGAAAGCGTCCTACTAAGGCCGCTTCTTGCCATATTTCCAGACAGGTTGATGAAGAAAAGAGTGTCTCTTGGAGGGAAGCGTTTCCAGAAGTTAGTGATAGTCATTTCCTAACATTTGATGACAAGCTGCAATGTTTTTTAATGCGGTAGTATTAAAGCCAGAGATCAACATCGAACGATCAAAATAGGTTTTGGCTTCTGTGAAGCGCTTCATTTCAAATAATAACACCCCAAGATTCAGCACAAAGTCTCCTGTTGATGGTCCGATCGGATAGAAATGTTCCCAAACACGATCAATCGTCGCGCATAATAACTTTTTTTGTTTTTCACTAGCTAAAGGAATTGCTTGACGAATAGCTGAAAAAAATGCGAAAAAAACACTCGCATCCCAATTGCCGAGTTTAACGAGAAGAAGAATATGGTCAAGGGGAGGCTTTTTCCAATGATCTTCTGTCAATGAAACAAGTTTAAAATAATCAGTTGGCTCAAAACTGTCTATGTGTTCATAAAAGGCCAATGAGGTTTCTGACGCACTTTTAATTCCTAGTACACCTGCCATGACAACAAACGTTGGATCTGAAAAAGAAGTAAGCCATGCAGTCCCGCCCTGTTGATTAAAAAAGGCAGCAATTGAATGATAGCTAACAGGAAAGGAAAAACTGCCATGAAGCGATAGTTTCGGTTCTCCTGATTGTCGAATTTGATCGGACGTACATACTCCTTGGTCTCCAGCTAAAAGAAGAAGGCGAGATTGAGACCATTCAATAAACGTACCTAATGCTTGAAAAGCGCCTATAGGAAAAAGAAAAGGACACCCTTCAAACAATTGCGAATAAGATTCTAAAAGAATATTTAACTCAGGAACCTCATAATAGGGTTTTGAATGAGGGATTGGCTGATACGAATAACGATATTTCAGTCGGTTAATTACTGAAGGGTCTGAAGATGCAGATTCCGCGCCTTCTACAAAAAGAGTGATGCGCCCCTCTTCTAAATGTCCATCTTTAAAGCAAAAAATGTCTTGTGGTATAGTGTCAAAGAAGTAATTGCAAATGAGAATCAACGGATTAATCAGAGTTTCTTTTGATAACGTTTCGTTCCGATTTATCAAATGAATGGGATCTTTTTGAGCGTGATGATAATAAGCGCAGTCGAGAATGCCTTGTTCAAAATAAGGTTTCAGGTATGAATGTTTCTGCCAAAAATCAATATTGCTTGGAACAATGTCTGTCATGACATAACAGAGTTTGATTTTTGGCAATGAGCTTGAATCAAGAAGTTGAATTAATTCCCTGAGAAAAAAATAAGCAAAACGGCCGGCGCCTGCCCCTAAATCCAGAAGGTAAATAGAATGTTCAAGATCGATTTCGGATTGAGCTAAACAATCGCGCAAATATCCAAAAACGACTTGTGCATAGTTTTTTGCTGTATACGAATTGCTTGTTATATAAAAGGGAACGCCATGCTGATTCCACGCCTCAATGCCAAATTGACAATATGCTTCATGCTGTAGTTTCCACAAAAGTGACTGCGATAAACGCTTGTTGCTTTCCAATATTTTCTCAGACAAATGCATTTAAAATTTTCCAGTTATTAGTTGACAATATAAATTTAGCCCCTTGTCAAACCACATGCCAAGGCTCCTTTGATATTACCTCTGTAATGCATATTAAAGCTATGATCACAAAATCCAGTTGGATTTTGTGATCATAGCTTTATGGCTCCGTTCAAAGACATTTTACACGCCATAGACAAAATCGAACAATACACTCAACACAACGCTTATATATTTGATCGCAGGCCTATAAAGAATGCCTTAGAGTTCCTTCCGCTGATGAAATCGCTAAAACCGTAAACGAAATGATTACTCCCGACTATGTTAAGCGCGCCATTGCACGTGATATTCCAGCGCATCAGAAAAGTTTGTTGGAACAGTGGATCGGAAAAACCATAAAAGAGGCTTTAGCGTTGCATATGGATAGATACAAATAACATTTGTAATTTTGCAGTCGTTTCCCTTCCAAGAGAACCCTCGCATATTGCTGCTAAATCCAAATGATAGGGGTCAGGCTTGCAAGTTGAAGTAACTTTTCTTTTTAGTTATGTAGCTTGTTGGTACATAGAAGATAAAAAAGTTAAAATAGTGGAGATCTATGCCCACAGAGAGTATAGAGAGGGGTAAGAGCTCACCTTTGCATGTTGCCCAAAATTTTTGCAATTGTCTCTTAACCTGATACCGCCATAAAAATTCCGCATGAGCACAGGGCATTGGTTTTTAGATTAAATTTCTCATTGTATAATCGATTTGCCCAAAGATTGCATAAAATCATTGATGCCACTGCAAAACAAGGAAATAAAATTCCTTTTTCAAATGGAATAGCGAGTTTTGTAGCTAAAAGAAGCAAGCATGTTGACGAAAAATTAGCAATTCCGCCTGAACAACCATAAATAACTTCACTCTTTTGAAATTTTTTATTTTCGCGTAAAAATATCACTGTTTGCATAATAAAGGAGGCTCCAAATTGTCCCGGCATAAACCATACGTCATCGACTTCTGTGAAGGTAAAATCTGAAAATAATCCCCCCATTTCACCGCAATCGAATAAAATACAACGAGCCTGAATGAATGTAAGAGCAAGAATTTGAACCATGAAACAGGCCAAGGCGTATTTTAACCATTTAGAAGAGGTTTGAGGATAATTGGCGGATTCTTTTTTCGCTCCTAAAAAAAGTCCAAAAAGGACAAGCGCCATTCCCGCTAATTGAAGATAGGAGCATGAGAATCCAAAATCAGAACCCAAGAATAAAAAAAGAATTAAGCCTGGAAAAATAGCGCTTGCATTTTGAAAAGCAAAAGTGAGGCCTGCTGGTCCTTGCTTTAATGCTCGAGATGTCAATAGCATCAATGTTGAACTCAAGAGACCTACGCAACCACCTATAATTAATATGATCAAGTTGATATTCACTTGCCAAATATCCGGATACAAAAGAAAAGATAAGATAAACGAAGAAAAATAAAACAACACTAGATATCCACTTGGACTAGAACTTGCTGTAGAACTGTCAGCGTTTTTACGAAAAAATAAGCTAGAGAGGGATGTGCATCCTGCCGCCAGCAAAGAAAAAACCAAAGAATTCATAAAGATCACCATAAATAATTATAATTTTTGATTTTATATCATCGTATTAGATTTTATATCATCGTATTAGATTTTCTTCGATTCAAAGGATTCATTGTAACACATTCAAAAATTGATATAAAGATAGAATTCAGCATTGGAATTAGGACTGACCAAAAGCCTTGACATAGAGTCTTACGTTATATTATACGGAAAAATAACATATATTTTTTTTAAAGCGAGGTTTGGATATGAACTATTTCAAAGTTAATAGGACTTCCAACATCATTTACGTATCTGCCTTTAGTCATCGGTCCAATTCTTTATGCTGTTTTTTGGCTTTTCATTGTTAATCCTCTCAATCGTTTGTTAGGAATTTATGAAGAGCGGAACTAGTGATAAGATCCTTCATGTATTTTGCTGAGGGCATAGTTCAAAAGCAGAAAAATCGGGTGTTTTATGCCACCCTTGCAGAACTCTCACGTTTAATTGCACCCTATCCAATGCAAGTCATTGTTTTATAAATAGAAAATTTGATATATAGAACGTCATATGCACACGGAATTTATTCTTGCAGGCGTTTTAGTCCTGTTTATTTTGATCTACCTGGTCTATGCGCTGTTGTATCCAGAGAAATTTTAGGCGGGAGCGTTTTTATGTCGCCATTTGATTGGGTGCAGCTGTTATTCTTTATCGCTGTTTTCACGGGGTTAACGCCCCTGCTCGGCGCCTATATGGCCAATATTTTCACCCAAAAACGAACAGTTGCGCATTTCCTTTTTGGATGGCTCGAACAAGCCTGCTATCGTGTCAGCAAGGTGAATTATATAGTGGAAATGACTTGGAGCGTATATGCAAAGAACTTAATCATTTTTAATCTTGTTGGATTCATTGCAGTTTTCTTGCTTCAGCTTGCCCAGGGCTTTCTTCCTTTGAATCCTCAACATTTTCCTGCTGTTCCCTGGGCATCGGCCTTCAATACAGCCATTAGTTTTACAACAAATACCGATTGGCAATCCTATGCGGGAGAAACGACATTGAGTTATCTGACTCAGACGCTTGGGCTCGCCGTGCAAAATTTTCTGAGCGCCGCCACAGGCATGGCTGCGCTCTTGGCATTGATTCGAGGCGTCTCAAGAAAAACCGTCGAAACCATTGGAAATTTCTGGAGCGATCTCGTGCGAGCCATTGTTTATCTGCTCCTTCCTCTTTCGATCATCTTAGCCCTAGTTCTTGTGGGGGAAGGCGTTGTTCAAACTTTTTCACCATACGTTGAGATCACGACTTTGGAAAACGGCAAGCAGACTATTCCTTTGGGTCCGGCGGCCTCTCAGGTCGCCATCAAGCAACTAGGAACAAATGGAGGAGGTTTTTTCAACGCCAATAGCGCGCACCCTTTTGAGAATCCGTCAGGGATCTCTAATTTCCTTGAAACATTAGCCATCATTTTAATTCCAGCCGCTTCGGTATATATGTATGGCTTGATGGTTGGCTCGAAGAAGCACGCTTGGCTGCTTTTCTTTGTCATGTTCGCTTTCTGGGTCGGGGGGGTGGCTCTCTCCACTTATTCGGGACAAGTATTCAACCCAATATTGAACGCTTCTCCGTTTGCAGAGGGTAAGGAAATGCGATTTGGAACGGAAAACAGCCTGTTGTGGGCCGTTTCGACGACAGCGACGGCTAATGGATCCACTAATGCAACGCTTTCAAGCCTTTCGCCTTTGGCTGGTGGAGTCGCTATGTTTAATATCATGTTGGGCGAATTAATTTTTGGAGGAGTAGGCGTTGGCATGTGCAGCATGCTAATGTTTGTTTTTTTAACTGTTTTTTTATCAGGATTAATGGTCGGAAGGACGCCGGAGTATTTAGGAAAAAAGATTGAAACACGCGAAATGCAGTGGGTGACGGTGGCTGTATTAATGCCAGGGGCCCTCGTTTTAATAGGAGCAGGCGTTTCTTGCGTTCTGCCAACGGCGCTTTCCAGTCTTGGAAATCAAGGTCCTCACGGGTTGTCAGAGATTCTTTACGCTTTTGCATCAAGCGCAGGGAATAATGGAAGCGCATTCGCCGGAATCAACGCAAACACGACATATTACAACTTGACGCTTGGCGTTGTGATGCTGATCGCCAGGCTGGCCATTATTATCCCAAGTCTTGCTGTCGCAGGTTTGCTGGCTAGAAAAAAAAATACGCCGCCATCTGTCGGAACATTCGCCACCGATAATTTTTTATTTGTTTGTCTTCTTGTTGGCGTGATTTTAATTGTAGGAGCTTTGACATTTTTTCCCGCATTGTCACTGGGCCCGCTCGTAGAATATTTATTGATGCGCGAGGGACGGGCTTTTTGAAGGATTATTATGAAAAATAGACAGTCAGTCACATCTAGAGGATTATATGTAAGTTCAATTAAAGAAGCGTTCAGGATGCTGACCCCGCAAGTTCAAATCAACAACCCGGTCATGTTCGTCACTTATCTGGGCGCAATCACAACAACCCTCTATGTGATTAACCAAATAGCGCAGAGCCAGATCTCCTGGTTCGATTTTCAAATTACAGTTTGGCTATGGTTCACGGTCGTTTTTGCCAATTTCGCACAAAGCATCGCGGAAAGTCGCGGGAAAGCGCAGGCCGCAAGCTTAAAACAAACAAAAATTGAAGCGTTCGCCAGGCAGATCCGCAATGGCGTCGAAGTGAAAACTCCGGCTTCCAACCTAAGAAAAGGCGACATAATCATTTGTGAAGAGGGGGACGTCATCCCTTCCGATGGCGAAGTGGTGGAAGGCGTGGCGACTGTGGATGAATCAGCAATCACAGGAGAATCAGCCCCCGTCATTCGAGAATACGGCGGCGATAGAAATGCAGTGACTGCAGGAACAAAGGTGCTAAGCGATCATTTAAAAATTAAGGTCACCTCAGATCCTGGTGAAACTTTTTTGGACCGCATGATCAGCTTAATTGAAGGAGCAAAGCGGCAGCGAACGCCAAATGAAATCGCTTTGCATATTGTTCTTTCAGGTTTAACCATTCTCCTGCTGCTTACCACAAGTTCGCTTAAATTATTTGCTGATTACAGCGCGCACGCCGCTAAACAAGATATTTCGCACATCGTCACCATTCCTATTTTAACGGCGCTCCTTGTATGTCTGATTCCTACAACAATCAGCGCCCTTTTGAGCGCAGTTGGAATCGCCGGAATGGATCGCCTTATTCGACGCAATGTCATCGCCACAAGCGGTCGCGCCATTGAGGCTGCAGGCGATGTCGACTTATTGATTTTAGACAAAACCGGAACCATCACGATAGGCAATCGAATGGCCACGGCTTTTTTACCTGCTGTAGGAGTGGCGGAAAAAGAATTCGCTCGAATCGCTCAATTGGCTTCCCTATCTGATGAAACTCCCGAAGGCCGTTCAATTGTAGTGTTGGCGAAAACCGAATTTGACTTGCGAGCGGAATCATTGGACACCAGCAACTCCATGTTTATCCCTTTTTCAGCTAAAACACGGATGAGCGGCATAGACTTCACCGATGAAACCGGACGCGTTGTTCGTTGCGTCCGCAAAGGAGCCGTCAACGCCATCAAAGCGCATATTGCAAATATTAGCGGAAAATTTCCAGAACAGCTGGATGCGGCCATTCTACAAATTGCCAATAAGGGCGGAACGCCCCTCCTTGTCAGCGATGATCATAAAATTGTCGGCATCATTCATCTAAAAGATATTATAAAAGGGGGCATCAAGGAGCGGTTCGATGAAATGAGAAGAATGGGAATTCGCACTCTCATGATTACAGGCGACAATACGCTGACAGCGGCCGCGATCGCCGCAGAAGCCGGAGTCGACGATTACATCGCTGAAGCCACCCCCGAAATGAAGCTTGCCCGCATCAGGAAAGAACAGGCGGCCGGACGGATGGTTGCAATGACGGGCGATGGAACAAATGACGCTCCTGCATTAGCTCAGGCTGATGTCGGAGTGGCCATGAACACCGGAACGCAAGCGTCCAGAGAAGCCGGAAACATGGTGGATCTGGACAGCAACCCAACAAAGCTTATTGATATTGTTGAAATCGGCAAGCAGCTGCTGATGACAAGGGGGTCGTTGACGACGTTTAGCATCGCTAATGATATCGCTAAATATTTTGCAATTTTACCGGCTGTTTTTGGAACCTTGTATCTTAGTCCGAATAGCGCTCAAGGGCCATTATCCATTTTAAACATTATGTTTCTGCACTCTCATCAGAGCGCCATATTAAGCGCAGTCATCTTCAACGCCCTAATCATAATCGCATTAATTCCACTAGCTCTCCATGGCGTGCGGTACAACGCGCAATCCGCCTATGTATTATTGAGAAGCAATATCTTAGTTTATGGTCTGGGGGGAATCATCGCTCCATTTATCGGCATTAAAATAATCGACCTGGCAATTACTTTTTTTGGCATGGTTCCATAGGCTAATGTATCAGGACAAATAAATGAAAAATCTGTGGGCTAATTTTAAAATGTTCGCATGTCTGACGGTTCTGACAGGCGTAGTCTATCCCCTGGTTATCACGGGGATCGCACAATTGACAATGAAACAGCGCGCCGATGGCGGCTTTCTCACTTCGCAAGGACGAATTATCGGCGCTTCTCTAATTGCGCAAAAATTTGAAGATCCTAAGTATTTTTGGCCTCGTCCTTCCTCAGTCGACTACAATCCGCTGCCTTCCGGTGGAAGCAATTTAGGCCCCACAAGCGCCGTCTTGAAAAAGATGGTGGAGGATCGAAAAGCCAGCATTATGAAATCTCAGGAAGGAATAAACGTCGCACAAATTCCCAGCGAGCTTCTCTATGCATCAGGAAGCGGTCTAGATCCGCATCTTAGCCCCGCCGGCGTCCATTTTCAGGTGGGCAGAATCATTCAGGCGCGCGGATGGGATGAAAAAGCCGCAACGGAAGCCATCGTGAAATTGGTCAGTCAATTGACCGAAAAGCGGCGACTTGGCT
>JABDEO010000090.1:6031-8760 GCA_013287015.1 Chlamydiota bacterium | reverse complement strand
GATCATGACAGAAAAAATGTATAGCTTGCGCAAAGCGCATCGCATCCTCCAGGCAAACCACGCCTTGTATAAAAAGAAGGGCAAAAACCTCAGCCCAACGCATCTCAAAAATATAGAGAACGATCTAGCGGAACTTGATCAAGCGATCGCCCAAAAGGACCAAGTCCTAGCTGATTCTTTAGCTCGAAAAGTGGAAGCTTTTGGGAGCGTTTATTTCAAAAAAACGTTTTTTGACTATACCCTCGAACTAGTGTTTGCGCTGCTTTTTGCACTCATCATCGCGACGATTGTGCGCTCCATGTGGTTTGAACCTTATGAAATTCCCACCGGCTCTATGCGCCCCACCTTTGAAGAACAGGATCATTTAACAGTCAGCAAACTCGCCTTTGGAATCAACATTCCCTTAATGACAGATCATTTCTATTTTGATCCCAACCTTGTCCAGCGCATGAGCATAGTGACGTTCTCCGGAGACAATATTCCGATCATCGACTCAGATACGACGTATTTTATGCTGTTCCCATCGAAAAAACGCTATATCAAACGCTGCATTGGCAAACCGGGCGACACTTTCTATTTCTATGGAGGAAAGCTTTACGCTCTAGACCGCGACGGCCATTTTCTTTCTGAACTCCTAGACAGCCCCTGGATGCACAAGTTGGAACATATCCCTTTTCTTTCCTTTGAGGGACGCATTTCGCTGCAAAATAATACAGCTTTTTTATTTAATCAAATGAATGCGCCCATTGGACGAATTTCCGTATCAAACAGTGGAGCGATCTCGGGAGAAATTTTTAACGGACAAAAGTGGATCAAAGATGAACCGACGGCGCAGCCCCATCGACAGATTCAAACCTATAGCGACTTTTGGGGTTTTCGCAATTACGCCATGGCGCGCTTGCTTACAAAACAACAACTGCAGCAAGATACGGCCCTGGACCTTAAAGGTCTGGAGGAGGGCGTCCTCTACCTCGAACTGCGGCATACTCCCAGCCTTAGTTACCCGCAGCCGCGGCTGCAAGGCGACCGTCGCGGTTTTGGCGTTCTTTTAAACCCTCACGTCGCCATTATTCCCCTCCAGCAGAACCATCTAGACGCTTTGATGGACAATATGTATACCGCTCGTTTTGTGGTGAGCGATGGCCGCGCCAGGCGCTACAGCCTTGAAGACAACCGCATTGGATTTGGCAATCCTCGGTTTGCAGACGTTCCGGACGGCTCCTATGAATTTTATTATGGAAAAGCGGTTAAGGTTGGTTGGGGAGCGATCACTTCAGCGCTGCCTGCCGAGCATCCGCTGTATAAGCATACCCCGGAAAACGTTCAAAAATTATTTAATTTGGGCATTGAGATGGATCTTGCTTATGCGCCTCATCCTCTCAATCAGAGTCTCCATCCTGCACGTTACGCCTATTTCCGCGACGGAGACCTTTATCTGTTAGGGGGACCTGTCCTCAAAAAGGAAGACCCTACTCTCATGGCCTTTAACAAGCGCGAACAAACGCGACAGCAGCAAGCTTCAGCCAGCCGTCCCTATATAGCGTTTAAAGATTATGGACCTCCTTTAAAATCAGATGGCTCCATTGATAAAGAGTTTATACGGACTTTTGGAGTTAAAATTCCTGAAGGACGGTATATGGCATTAGGGGATAACCATGCCATGAGTTCCGATAGCCGCGTATTTGGCTTTGTGCCGCAAGCTAATCTTCAAGGGGCGCCGAGTCTGATCCTTTGGCCGCCGGGGGATCGTTTTGGTCCTCCGATGCAGAAGCCGTATCCGATCATCAATTTGCCGCGTCTGATCATCTGGGGAGTAGCATTGCTCATTGCAATTATCTGGTACGTTGTCCATCGCCGCCGAATGAACAGCAGAATTAAATAGGGCTTTGGATTGATGATTATATATTCTTCACTCCGTAAAGTGGAATTTCGCGAAGGTGGTCGTGTTTGCCAAACATCCCTTCTGAAATTTTTATGCCATAAGGGCTTTTTGGATGCTTGCTTAAGAATACATTTAAACTTTTCATTTCCCCCTTAATTTTTGATTTTACTTCAACAGGGATGATCCTTTTATTATGGATAGTGATAAAGTCCACTTCGGCATTGCTTGTGGCCGATTCGTTGTGCCAATAATAAAGTTCTCCTTTTTGTGAGGGCTCGGAATAGGAAATCAATTCTTGCGCCACTAATTGTTCTGCACTGAACCCAAATAATTCAACTTCCATTGGATGGGTCACCCACTCAGCTAAGTCGAGCCCAAGAATTCTGTGCGCAATTCCGATGTCAAAGAAAAAAACTTTAAATTTTTTCTCATCAACTTCAGCTCCTAAGGGATACGATTGTGCGGCGGTGTGAAAACACTGATATGTAATGCCTGCTTTATTTAGAAGATGAAGAGCTTGTTTAATGGGGTAAGTTTTGGCGTCGGGGTCAACACTGATGTATTTAAATTTTTTTCCTAGCTGTTTTGGGATAGAAGAGAACACATGTCCTACATGTTCCACCTGGTGGGCTTTGGCATATTTTTGAAAATCATCGATATAAGTTTTAATGATTCGATCTTGAATCCTTTGACACAAAGAGGAATCTTTGTGTGCAAGCCATGTATCAACTACAGCTGGCATTCCTCCAAGCCACATATAATTTCTCAAATAGTCCAAAATCACTGCGTGAGTGGCAGGATCGATGTTTTCACGTTCAATATTTTCCCGTAGATCATCACGCTGATT
>JABDEO010000090.1:0-5985 GCA_013287015.1 Chlamydiota bacterium | reverse complement strand
AGCGTAAATAGCGAATGGCGTCGGGGCACTCCTGGATCTCATCCAGAAACAAAAGAGTTTTGCCTGGAATAACTTTTTTTTGTGTATATACCTGCAGTTGTTCTAGCGTTTTTTCAAGTGAAATATGAGAGGGGAAAAGAGCGTGCACCCTTTTGTCTTTTTCAAAATTCACCTCGATATAGGAGGAAAATTCTTTTCCGAATAGGCTCACTAACCATGATTTCCCTACCTGACGAGCTCCTCTAATCAATAAAGGAACACGAATGGGGTCATTACGCCAATTTTTCAAAAAATTAAGATGATCTCTTCGCATAGTTTGCCTTCTTTTAACCTTATTTTAGAGAAAATATGGGGATAAATCAAGTTTTTTTAGAAAAAACATGGGGATAAATTTTACAATTTTAGAAAAAATAGATGGATTGATGAGGGGCGATTTAACGCAGAGACGCAAAGACGCGGAGACGCAGAGGGGTTGAATTCTAATTAAATTAAAAAAATAATATCAGGATAGGCAGGATAAGAAGGATTAATTGATGATTATTTACTAAATCAATCTGAGCCTTCTTCTCATTCTTCTTATCTTGCCTATTCTGATATTTCAATGATGGGGCCGGTTCTGCATAAGTGCATAACATCTAAGATTTTCGCTAATGTGATTTTGTCAAGTTACTTATATAATTGGAGTGCAATGTTTGACATAAAATGGGACGCAGTTTAGAGTGGGTCCACAATCCACTAAGAATAGCTTATTTCTTTTCAGTCCCTAAAGCAGCCAAGGAGGCAGCGTTAACAGATGCGAACAGAAGCCAATCAGCAATTTTTATCATTAAAAACTCCTCTTTTGGAGGGGTATCCCTCTCTTCCAATGACTGTAATCGTTCCTCAATCGACAAAGGTGACTCTATCTAAAAGCAAATCATTCTTTTCTGCACTCCTTGTATAGGCAGTTTAGCCTATCTATTTTATATGAATGGCTGTGGTTTTTCTACATTCGAACGAAATTATATGAATAGCGCTCTTGCAAAACGCATAAAGATCATTCGAAGAGAAATGACATATGCGACCTGCACTTTCAATACTTCTCGATTGTATTATGTGATTGCGTTAGCGGCATTTATTTATTTAGCGGTGAAAGGTAATAAAGATCATGTGGGAGAAGCATTCGGATCGCTTTGCACGTTTTTCTTTTCAGCTTTTGCCGCGGTAATGGCCGATGACCAAAGAGACTCTTACGAAGAGCGTATTCAAATCATGCAGAAGAAACAAGCAAAGTTAGAAGTCATATAACTCATCCTCACCTTCATTTCCTATATGCATCAAGCTAACAAATGATAGGGGCCGGTTCTGCATAAGTGACAGCAGAATTTGATAGGGCTTTGGATTGACGAATTTTGAGGGGCGATTCAACGCAGAGACGCAGAGAAATTGAATTCTCATTAAATTAAAAAAAATAATATCAGAATAGGAAGGATTAATTGATGCTCATTTGCAAATTACTTTGCATAAAGAAATAGTACATCGCTATTACTTACGCATTGCAGGTAATTAATTTCTATTGATTATTTGAAATGACTTGATTGCGCAATACATAAGGATCTAAATCGAGATCTTCACCCCAAGCAACAGTTTGAGTTTTTTTGTCAATGTGAACAGACTTGAAAAATTCGATCGAGTTCCATGCAGAAAAAACGCCCTTGCCTACAAGATCTTTTAAATCGACCTCACCAGCGAGACCATCGTCAAATTGAATCCACAACATATAATTATCGTGTGGTTCACACTTTATAATTTTAGCTCTATGAAATTCCATAAAAGGCCTTTTATTCAAGAGGTGCTATTTTTTCTGGTTTTTGAAGATTTTCCGCAAGCTTCCAATCTTTCATCAATTCCTGCTGATGTATAGAAGCCCACTCCATTACTAGGCTTAATGCTTTCGGCGGTAAGTGTCCCTGTAATATCCCTAACGGATTAATTTGTACTAATGCCTCGTGTTCTGCATACCTTGCATGAAAATGTGGAGGAGCATGATCGTTATAAAACATCAGGATAAAAATTCCGTAAAATTCTGATATTGTCGGCATAGCGTTGGTTGCATCCTCAAATATACTGTACCATAAACAAGTAGCTTTTACCAGAGAATATAACTTTTACGCACTTGACTGCGAGTGCAATTAAAAGCTCCGAGCAGGCTTTGCCGCGCCCCTATAAGAGAGAGGTGCACTCCCCAGGAGTGAGGGGCTAAGGAAAGGTAGCCAGGGCGCCCCGCTAAACATCCTTATAGGTCGTGGAGTAAGTCTAGGTAGATTGAAGGCAATGTCATAGGAAGCAAAATAGTGAATGTCATTAATCCGAGCCTTCTTCTCATCCTTCTCATCCTGCCTATCCTGACATTATTTTTTTAATTTAATTAGGATTCAACCCCTCTGCGTCTCTGCGTCTCCGCGTCTCTGCGTTGAATCGCCCCTCAAAATCCGTCAATCCATCAACCAAAACGCGCATTATTTAAGAATATCTATTTTGTCAAATGCCTTAAAAGGCATTAATTTCGGCTTTATTTTAATTAGAAATTCCGAACCAAAAAGCTCCACAAGTTTCGTAAATGCAACGTTCATTACTTTTGAATCTCCTTTCCTTAATACACCTTGAAGGTATCCTGCAATGAATTCTTCCTGTTTCTCAGGTGACTTAACCTGCACGCAGCCGCCAAGAATAACATCAGGAGGAAGATTGAGTTGTCCTAAAAAATATCCAAAATTCATGGTTGTTTCCACGGGCTGCTTCATGCCAAATGCGCGCCAATCTGTTTTAGTGCGTAGAAAGGGACGATTAATGAGATCAGCCAACAGCTTTTCTTTTGCTTCTTGCGGAACGCTTTTCTCGCTTAACATGGAATGAGCATAGTACGTGCAGATCGCTGCATTTCCCAATGGATACTTCCCTTGTGCAACATCTGCATCAAGCTCGTCGAAATGTGAAATTACATCGTTTGCTTTGATGTTGACCATTGTTAAAAAAGCGCTCATCGCATCAAATGCGGATGGGCTCAACTCCTCGCCTATAATATTAATAAACTTAGACGCCAAAAACATCCTTGTTTTGGTGTCACAGTTTTCCTCCACCATCCTGCTGCGCAGATCTTCTTTCCATAAGTCAGGCCATTTTTCTGTTTTTGTTATACATTGCGCATAGAGGCTTTTCAATGCTATTGGACCAAGAAAGGCGGGAATATTTTGATGTAGGGATTGCTTTACAGAGAGCGAACTTCCGGCAATCTCCTGGTATTTTGCAAATATCGTTTCAAAGCTGCTTCGCATAAAGGCCAGATACTCATTAACCTGAAGATTCCTCCAATTGAGAGGCGCTCTTGTTCTTCGTAAAGGGTTCGACTCACTTACTGTACCAATTTCTTCCAGATATCTCGGCATGAAATTTTTAAGCAAAGCTTTGTCTAAGGTAAATATCATTTTTTCAAAAATCCTGAAAGAAGGGGCGGTGTTTGCATAGTGGCATTCATGTTTTGGATCCATTCCATCAGCAACTATGCGTGCATTGACTTCTTTAGGAATTTCCAACAAAACTTCCTGTAGAAAATCAATAAATACTTGAAATTTTTCTCTCCAAAGTGTGAGGTCTTCCGGTGAAAGCTCCGCTGAACAAGCTAGTTGTTCAATGACGCAGAAGCAGGCATTGCGAATCTCTTTCGATCGACCTGGATGCTTCACCTGTAAGGGACTTTCGTCCGGCAACCATCCGGACCTGGCTTCTGACAGAGATAATTTATTCATATCATCCAACACGGATTTAAATTGCTCCGGGCTCCATGATTCGAACATATTATAAAATAAGTGACGGTCATCAAGTTTTTTTGTGATTACAGCGAGATTTAAAAGGTTTTCAAGATCCATTGTCGGAATATTTTCGCTCAATAGATCAGTGATAGTAAGAAGAAGCCCCCTATGTTCATTTTTCGTAAGCGTTTTTCTTAAACTTTCGACTGCCTCTTTAAAAAAGCCGCCCTTAGCCATTTCAATGGCAAATAGCTTTGGCAAAGCTTTGAGAAGAGAGTTAAGGCGTGCGGATCGACGCTCCTTGTCCAACAACTGAAGTGAGCAAGCCGCCTGCCAAATATCAAATCGATGCATGCCATATTGTTCGATATAATGATCGGATTGTTCTGTTGACATGGCGCCGAATAAGATGCTCCGGTATGTCTCGTTATAGTAGTCGGTGGGATGAGAGGGGATTAATAAGTCCAAAACAGAGTAATCATTCTTAATCAAAGGCATCGTTTTGTTAATAAATGTGGATACAGTTCCTGTAATTTCATCACCTATTTTGAGCGAAACGAACGACGTATAAAATTTTTGAAAAAATTTCGTTTTTCTTTTAGTAGAGGCTTCAGATTCATCGGCAAATAGCTCACCAACGATGGCGTCAAGTCTTTCGGAAGCCTTTAGGCATTCCAACCATTTGCAAAAAAGTTGTTGATTAATAGGGTTTTTCGCATGCCCCTCATATTTATCATTAAGCATGCAATCGATAATGCCTGCATCTGTCAGTCCTTCGATGGCGATTTTTCTATTTTCATGCGTCAATGCACTCTCCATGTCCTCACTATGTAATAAAGAAGCGTTGAGCGTTGCATTCCACCAATTTGGCGACTCGGTCATAAGGCTGGCCAGTGTCTGAAATTGTTCAAGAGTCAGATACTGGAACAAACACTCATGCGTTTGTATTCGATTAGCGAAATGGCTGTTGAATAGTAGATGAAATTCAGGTGTTTTTTCTCGAGGATTGAGTTCTTTTAATTTATCGAGGATGGGACCTACAATTTGAAAATATCTATGATATGTAAGAGGCGCTGCATTCTTATCATCAGGATCTGGAAGAAGGAAATTTATCGATTTAAAAGAGTGTAATTGAGGAAGAAGCTCCTTTAAACGGGCGCTAAGATCTTCCGCTGAAATCGAATGATCGACTAATAGGTTCGCTAACAATATTGACGGAGCGACAGAGGCTTTTAGTTTGTCTAGCGCCTTGCTTTTTGTTTTCCGGATTGCTTCTTGCGGAGGTTTCTTCAGATCGGCGGGCGGCGCTTTATCACCGTCATCGATAAGAGGAGGCATGGTTATGGGGGGTGTTTTATCTGTTGGAGGTTCTGTTTTCAGTTGAAGAGTTTTAATGACAAGATCTTGTGGAACAGATGTTAGTGGGGCAGGTGTCGGGGATTTTGGAGGTGAGGGATTTTTTGGCGAATGCGTAGGTGAAATCGCTCTGTTGGGTAGAGGGTTAGCGGCTAAGTAGGTCACATGCTTTGTATAACGTTGTTTGTGAGATTGTGAACAACAATGTGCGGCGAGACCAATCAATGTTATAGGAAGCAAGATGGTGAATGTCATTAATCCGAATAGGAATGCCGCTAAACAATTTGTTTTTTCCATGGCAGGGTGGTAACCATTGGAGAGTTCTTTAACTCCAAAAGTTTTGTGCAGTCCCCATAAGCAAACATTTCGGATTTTCTCCGATCGATCCTGTATAACTTCAGGAAAAGCTTCTGGAAGAAATTGTATAAGGCATCTTGAGGAAGAAACATGTGAGCTGGACATGCAGTTACCTTTTTGGAAGTGTTAATATCCAGCAATTGTAGATAGATAGAAATAAAAACGCAATGAAAAATAAAAACTGAAAACTGAAAACTGAAAAATGAAGTAATAATGTATAAGGCTTTGGATGGACGCATTTTAAGATGATTCAACGCAGAGACGCAGAGGGGTTGAATCCTAATCAAATTAAAAAAATAACATCAAGATAGGAAGGATTAATTAATGATTATTTGCAAATTACTTTTTGAATCCACAACATATAATTATCGTGTGGTTCACACTTTATAATTTTAGCTCTATGAAATTCCATAAAAGGCCTTTTATTCAAGAGGCGCTATTTTTTCTGGAAAATTCTGATATTGTCGGCATAGCGTTGGTTGCA
>JABDEO010000089.1 GCA_013287015.1 Chlamydiota bacterium | reverse complement strand
TGTGTTCATTGGTTCCCACACCTGCGGTTCCGCTCGCTAGGCTCGCTACACCTTAGTGTGGGCTACAAAATGAGGAAAAAAATGAGCAAAAATGATTAAGACATGGAGCCCTGATCTTGCCAGAAACGAAGTCGTCGCTCAGCAAAAACATAATGAAAATCCTGCTAATCTCTCAGATTTAATTGCACTCGATGAACTTTTTGCACTTGCCAATTTTTAAGTAATCTGTTAAAAATTGAAGAATGAAAAAACTAACGGCGAATCCATTTAAATTTGGCGATCCTGTGGAGGGTGATTACTACCTTCCTCGTCCGGCGTTGTCAACGACTCTGCGACAATTTTTGGAAAATCGCATCCACATTGTTTTGATGGGCCCAAGGCGTTTCGGGAAGACTTCTTTCGTCTTGAATTTGTTAAACCAACTTGAAAATGATGGTTATAGCTGCCTCTTTATAGATATTTTCAACATCACTTCTCATAGGGATTTCCTTCATCAAATATTACGAGCTGTTCGTACAAAGAAATCATTCAAGGAGACGCTTCGGTCTTGGTGGAAAAAAATTAAGCGGCTTAATCCACAAATTTCAGCTGATTTTGATCCAATTACGGGAAATCCGAGTTTCAGTTTCACATTGGCGCAGCTGGACGATGAAGACGCTAAAACCGCCATCCAGGATCTTTTGGAAGGGTTGTCGAGTTTAGGCGACAAGGTTATCGTCGTTTTAGATGAATTTCAAAAAATATCGGAAATCGAAGATAAAGGTTGGCTCGAGGCTACATTGAGAGCTCATTTTCAAAAATTGAAAAATGTTTCCTTTTTATTCACTGGATCAAGAAAAAGTTTAATATCGGAAACGCTTAATAATCCGTCGCGTCCACTCTATCGCTCATGCCAAACAATCGATTTTCCAACATTTGGCGATGAGTTTACGGAGTGGGTCGTTGGCCGTTTTGCCACTGTTGGAATAAAATGCGAGAAAAAAGCGGTAAAACATCTCCGTGAACTGGTTCAAGATACGCCTAACTATGTGCAAATGGTATGCTTTCATCTGGTCGCCCAAGCGCGAACCACTGTGGGTCTTAAGGATGTTGAAGAGGCTCTTGAAACGGTGGCGCGGCAAAACGCTTATGCATATCAAACTTTATTAAATTCTCTAACATTGGCGCAACAACGGGCTTTACGGCTTGCAGCAAACGAGAGACGCTCTCTTTTTCAAAAAAACTTGCTAAGCAAATACGAAATCGCTAGTTCAGCCGCTCTTCATTCTTCAATCAATGCTCTAAAAACCAAAGGCGTCTTGGACGAAGAAGGCACGACAAAAGGCAGCGTGCTTTTCGATGATCCTCTCTTCGCATTTTGGTTACGACTTTGCTTTGGTTGAACTCTTCGATAAAAATTTTATAGTTGCGCGCAAATGAGTTTTTCGCGCAAGATTGGGGACGAATGTTGCGCGCAAATGGGTTTTCGCGCAAGAATAAAGCCGAATCTTGCGCGTAAAAGAGTTTTCGCGCAAGATTCTAACACGCGTATCACATATAGATAGTGGAAAAGAATGTCTAAGAAAACGTCAAAAGATGAACTTGAAAAATTACTTCAGGTTATTGCATGCCATCCCAATGGAGTTTCCGTTGAAGAATTGTTAATTTTTTTGGAGGGCTCTACACCAAAAAGAACTTTACAATACAGACTATCTAATCTTGTCAAAACAGGGATTGTAAAGAGTAAGGGCGCTGGTCGAAATAGTAAATATTATGTTGAAAAAATTTTAAAGAATAAAGAAACATCAGAACCAATTCATGCTTCAGCAAGAAGTTCTATTATTTTGCTTTCTTCTGAATCTCAAGAGTTGCAAAAATTGATTTCCGTTCCGATTCAACTGCGTCAACATGTGAGCTATCGAAGAGAATTCTTAGACTCCTATGAACCAAATACGACATTTTACTTATCTCAATCAATTCGTGAAAAGTTGTTTAAGTTGGGGGCCGGTGTAGAGAAAGGGCGACCGGCAGGAACCTATGCAAGAAAAATCTATCAACGCCTCCTGATCGATTTGTCCTGGAATTCAAGTCGACTAGAAGGAAACACCTACTCGCTTCTTGAAACGGAAAAACTGCTTGCGACAGGAGAAGGAGCTCCAGGGAAAGATAAGATGGACACGCAGATGATTCTGAATCATAAAGAAGCGATTGAATTTATCGTAGATATCGCTGAAGAATTGGAGATTAACCGCTACATCATCTTGAATATTCATGGGCTTCTTTCTCATGATTTGCTCTTAGATCCGAGGGCATGTGGCAGGTTGCGGACAATTCCGGTGAAAATTGGTAAATCCGTCTATCATCCTGTGGAAGTTCCCCAGTTGATTGAAGAGTATTTTCAACTTATCATCCAAAAGGCTGCAACAATTAAGGATCCTTTTGAGCAATCATTTTTTTTAATGGTTCATCTTCCATATTTGCAACCATTTCTAGACGTTAACAAAAGAGTTTCTCGCCTAGCTGGAAACATTCCTTTTATCCGAGAAAATTTGAGTCCTCTTTCATTTGTAGATGTGCCAGAATCAGACTATATTCAAGGCTTGCTTGCAATCTATGAACTTAATCGAATAGAGCTTTTCCGCGATGTTTTTGTTTGGGCTTATGAGCGTTCGGCCTCTCTTTATTTGGCTACTCTTGAAGCGCTTGGGGAGCCAGACCCTTTTCGAGTTCGTTATCGCGACCTTATTCGGCGCGCAGTTTGTGATGTTGTTCAACACAAAATGAATAAGATGAGAGCTTCTCAAGCCATTCAAACACTTGCTAAAGAGAGTGTTCCTTCAGTTGATCAAAACCGTTTTGTAGAGATCGCAGAAATCGAAGTAAGCAGCCTTCATGAGGGTAATTTTGCCCGATTTCGAATACGTCCTTCGGAATTTTTTGAATGGCAAAAAGGGTGGGAATGAATTCAAGACTTAGCGGGCTGATCCTTAAACACAAGTCATAGTAGCAATTCAACACAAAGACACAAAGGCGCTGAGGCGCGAAGGAAGACAGAGCGGTTGCTGAACTTCTTTGTGTCTTCGTCTCTTTGTGTCTTTGTGTTGAATTGCCCTTGGATAGTTTATAGAGTCTTTTCTTGTACTTGTGTGTAAGGATCAGCTTAGCGCGATACGAGATTTTTGGCGGAAGCTAAAAAATCTTTCCAAAGCTGTTCGCCTTCGGTGATGCGCAGTTTCATTTGGAGCCATACGATTGGCAACGGCATATTTTCGATTTGAGAAAGCTTAACAAAATCTTTTTCTGTGCAGATCAACCATTCGGCGCCGGCGTCTTGGCATTCTGTTGCAAAACGTTGCAATCCCTCGTGATCAAAGCCTTTATGATCGGGTAGGAAACGGCGCATTATGGGAATAATCCCCAATTCTTTCACTGTCTTTTCAAATTGCTCAGGGTGTGCGATTCCGCAAAAAATTCCCGCTTTTTTATTTTTGATCATATCCTTGATGTTACGATCGCCGTTCCAAACGCTTATAATCTCAATTCGAGTTCCCACAACAGGCGCCGATGTATAGGCTTTGATTTTTTGTTCCAAGGAGATAAAATCCGCGTGATCCTGCGTTTGATTAATGACAATAATGTCCGCTCGATTTAAGGAATGCAGTCCCTCTCGCAATAGGCCTCGGGGGAGAAAATGCCCCAACCCAAAGGGATCGCCGGCATTCATGACAACCACTTCTAAATCGCGAGCCAAACTGCGGCGCTGCATGCCGTCATCTAGGAAAATGATTTCAGCGCCCGCTTCCGCCGCCATCTCTGAAGCGGTTTTACGGTCTCTGCCCACAATGATCCAAGCCTTTGGGAGGTTTTTTGCTAGAAGATAGGGTTCGTCGCCGCAATAAGCGGCGGGATATAATGGCCCGAATCCCTTGCTTAACATGAGAGGATGATCGAGTTTTTCAGCTGGTGAGCGATAGCCCCGAGAAAGAATGGCAAGAGGAACATTCGGATAGAAAGCTTGCGCTAATAAAAGGGTGAGCGGCGTTTTTCCGGAACCGCCTGCAGTGATGTTTCCAATGCTAATCACAGGTATACGTGGGCGATGGCGGGAAAACAATCCATGGTCATAGGCGCAATTGCGGCACATGACGACGCTTCCGAACAGCCAGCTGAGAATTAAAAGCGTTCCTCTTAAAAGGCTTGGCAGGGGACCTATGCGTTTCTTTCGAATGAGCGCCAGATAATAGTCATGTAAAAATTCCATTTAGCGGATCGAAGGAAAAAGTTGTTGTTCGATCATTTGAATGATGATATGCATGGCCGCCATATGCGCTTCCTGAATTCTGTCCGATGTTTCAAAATTTTCAATAATCAATTCCAAGTCAGCTACGCCTTTTAATTTGCCTCCATCTTTCCCTAAAAATGCAATCGTATGCAAACCGCGAGATTGTGCGACCTCTATTGCTTTGACAATATTTGGTGAATTTCCACTTGTCGTCAGCCCGATAAAAACATCGTTTGGTTTGCCATGCGCTTCGACTCCACGGGCGAAAATCCATTCAAATCCCAAATCATTAGCGGTGCAGGTGATATGTGCGGATTCAGAGATGGAAATCACTGGAAGAGCGGGACGAAATTTACGAAAAAAGCCCGTCAGTTCCTCGGCAAAATGGTTGGCGTCGCATAAGCTGCCTCCGTTGCCGGCGATAATGACTTTGTGTCCCGATTGAAAACATTTTGCAATGAGATTAGCCGCGGTTTCAATGAACAGCAGGGCATGCGGTCGCTTAAGCTGTGAGACAGCTTGAATGGAGTCATCAACAGCGTCAATAATAGTTTGTTTATCAAGAAATGCATCTTGCAGCTTTTCTTGCGGTAAAGTTGCGCTCATGTTAGCATCATCCATATTGCATTATTGGGGCGGTTTATCTTCCTAATTTTGACGCCGTTTTTTCCACCCCCGGATGGGGGTGAGGGCATGTAGCCCAGGGCAAGCGAAAGCGCAGCCCTGGGTAGCTGCATTGGATGATGCACCCCTGGAAGGGGTGCGGGCCTACTTTTTGCCAGCGACACGCAAATCCATTCTACGTTCAATTTGGGTGCATTGAACACAGTTAAGCGTGGGCCCGCACCCCTTTCAGGGGTGCATCCTTTAATGCAGCTACCCAGGGCTGCGCTTTCGCTTGCCCTGGGCTACATGCCCTCACCCCCATCCGGGGGTGGTTATACGATGCGTTTGAAAAAACGACGCCAAAATTAGGGGGATAAAGCCAAGCTGATTTTTTTCGTTTCAACCCAACCCTGACCCCAATAATGACTCTATGAATCATTAGAATCAAGAATAACATTTTATTGAATTGAGTTAAAAATGAATTTACAAGGCGAGTCCTGCCCTTGCAAAAGCGGCAAAAATTATAGAGAATGCTGTCAGCCTTATCATGAGGGAGCGCCGCCGGAGAACGCATTGCTTCTTATGCGGTCGCGCTATGCCGCCTATGCCAGGGGATTGGCTGAATATATTATTGCGACGACGCATCCAACAAATCCTTCATGGCCAACGGAACATACGCAAAGGACCCAAGAAATACTTCAGTTTTCGCAAAAGACAATATTTGAAAATTTAAAAATTCTTTCATTTGTCGATGGCGATGTCGAGGCTTATGTCACGTTCACGGCATATCTTAAGCAAGGGGCGAAAGACGCCTCTTTTACCGAAAAAAGTCGTTTTTTTAAGGTGAATGGCCGGTGGCTTTTTGCTGAGGGAGAGCGTTCTCTTCCTCAATGACGCTCTCGGCCGCCCGTTGGGCGTCAAGGCATTCTTCATTCGAGGGATGGTGGCGGGCGAATTTGACATTGTCAGCATTAATTAAAAAATTTTTTAGTTTCATGCGCGTGATCGGATCAAAAATCGGATGAATCGTCGCCATTTGCAAAAATTCTTGCGTCGTCTGCATGGGCGCATGCAGATGATAGCGCTCTTCAACGTACTGACGCACTGTATCGGTAAGTTCTATATAGAATCGCTCAGGAGTTGATTTGCGCTTCAGCAAGGCGTTAAGCGACTGCAGAGCCTTTTGACGCGCGGTCGCAGCTTCCTCTTCAGGCGTAGGCGGACGGGATCGCGCTTTAAGAAACAGTCGTCTTGCAAGCGCTAAGAGAAGCGTTCCAAAAATCAGCAATCCCAGCGATAACCAGGGCGGAGTGGATTGCTGCAAAATTTCCATATTTCGCAATGCTTCCGCTGGAATATTTTGCACCAGGATTTGACGGTTTTTGGCATTCATCGTGATGGGAAGTTCCTGAGAAAGAGGAAGCAACGGGTTGCTTTCAAAGAGAGGCGGGACGACATGCTCGAGGTCGGCTTCTGATGAGCTTTGGGGGTTCATATGCGCCGTTTTTCTCTAATTTTAAAAAATTTATGCAACTCTACTAAATAGGGCTGATCAGTGCGAATATTAATGAAGTCAGCTCCAATTTTTTTGAACAGATGACGATTTTGCTGCATGCGCTGTTTGGCGGTTTGTGAAAAAGTTTCTTGAACAGCGATGGAAGCGTCTATTAGAGCTGTTTTTCCTGTTTCAAGATCGGTTAGAGCGACCAAATTCACTGCCGGGAATTTACTTTCATAAGGATCCGTCAAACAGATCGCCACTAGATCATGCCGTTGCGCAATGAGGGCCGCTTCATGAGAGAAGTCGGGGCATAAGAAATCGGAAATAAGGAAACAGACGCCTTTACGGTTTTGAACTTTGCCTAAAAAAGAAAGCGCCCCTTTTAAATCGGTGCCTTTGCTTTTGGGTTGAAAAGCCAATAATTCACGGATAATTCGCAGCACATGCTGCACGCCCTTGCCTGGAGGTACATATTTCTCTACGATATCAGAAAAAAGAATCAAGCCGA
Organism: Chlamydiota bacterium; assembly: GCA_013287015.1. GTDB lineage: Bacteria > Chlamydiota > Chlamydiia > Chlamydiales > Parachlamydiaceae > JABDEO01. The sequence continues at coordinate 1,900 of JABDEO010000089.1, read as the reverse complement.
CCTTATCATTATTTTTGATGGCGGAAAAGGCGAAAATAGCTCCGATTTCAGCGATTAAAGTCGCCTTCGCATGGTCGCGGCTGCCAAAACGTGAAGAGGCGGATACATCGACAACAAGCAGGACTGTCAATTCGCGTTCTTCACGGAAATTTTTGATGTATGGATGGTTCATGCGCGCAGTGACATTCCAATCAATGCTGCGTATTTCATCTCCTGGCTGGTACTCACGCACGTCCTCAAATTCCATGCCTTTGCCTCTAAAAGCGGAACGATAAGCGCCCGCCAGCGCGTCATTCGCCAACTGCACGCTGGAAATTTGAATGCGTCGGATAGTTTTGAAAAGGTCAGGAATGGTCGGGGCTGTCATCATGGCACCGGAATGGCTGTTAAAATACGGTCGATGATATCGTCCGACGAGATCTCTTCCGCTTCAGCTTCGTAGGAGCGGCGGATCCGATGTCTTAAAATGTCGTGGGCGATCTCTTTGATGTCATGCGGCGTGACAAACGCTCTTCCGGCAAGGAAGGCGTGCGCTTTACCGCCGATCTTAAGGGCGATGCTTGCTCGAGGGGAAGCCCCATACGTCAGCAAATCATCTAATTTAAGACCGAAATCGCTTGGACGCCGTGTTGCAAAGACGATATTAAGGATGTAATCGATGACTTTGTCATCCACATAAATGTCATTAACGACTTGGCGCGCCTGCAGAATATCTTCTCCGGTCAAAATGGGGTTTGCCACAGGGCGGGGGCCCAGCGTCGCCATACGGCTTAAGATCTCTTGTTCCTCTACGCGTGTCGGATAATTGATTTTGACTTTCAACATGAAGCGATCCGTCTGCGCTTCTGGAAGCGGATAAGTGCCTTCTTGTTCGATCGGATTTTGCGTCGCTAGGACCAGGTAGGGTTTGCCTGCTGCGAAAGTCTGTCCGCTGATTGTCACTTGACGTTCTTGCATTACTTCCAGCAATGCTGACTGCACTTTTGCAGGAGCTCGATTGATCTCATCGGCAAGTAAAATATTGGTGAAAATAGGTCCTTTGCTGATGCTAAAAGAGCCTTCTTTAGGATTGAAAATCGACGTTCCAATGAGATCCGCCGGCAATAAGTCGGGTGTGAATTGGATGCGTTTATAGTCGCATTGAATGACATTCGCCAATGTCGTCACCGCCAATGTCTTGGCCAGTCCTGGCAGGCCTTCCAAGAGAACATGGCCATCAGCCAATAGGGCAAGCAGCAGCCGATCCACCATCTCCGTTTGGCCAACGATCACCTTTCCTATTTCCGCTTTTGCCGACAAAAATTTGGCGTTGGCTTCTTTTACGATATCGCCCATTGCTGTTATATCCACCATCTATTACTCTCTTTTTTAAGAATCGTTTGTTTAAACTTAATTTATGTAGCGTTAAGATAAAGAGAAAGGGAAATAAAAGGAGTTTTATGACAAGTGTTCAATACAGGCCCGTTGATTCGATTGAATTTAAAGGTTTAGAGGAGATCGAAAAATGTCTCGTAAACTCTAAGATTGTCCTCAGCGAGAATCAAAGGATGATAACAGACAATAGTAAATCATTTACTTTTCAAAGCGTTGTCGACAGGATTTATGCGCTAAGGCCCTGCTGTCTTTTCTGGAGGGATCCGGATTTATTGAGCCACTCTTGTTATTTTTCTACGGTTAAACAACTCAAATGCATTTCAGACAAAGGTCCTATTCAACAAAAGAGCGCACGCGACTACATCATGGAATGTTTCACCTGTTGTGGATGCAGCGCGGCAAGTAGGGAACAAATAGTTCTTGAAGATGCCGAATTGCTTGAAAAAAGCGTCAGGGCAAATCAGGCGTTGAATGATCCCCTAGTAATACAAAGCTTCAGCCAGCAAATCAGTACATTTTAATCCTA
>JABDEO010000088.1 GCA_013287015.1 Chlamydiota bacterium | reverse complement strand
TAATGGATTGGCTAAATGACTACAAATAGTCTAACTAACTATACTACAATGCCTGAAATGCCAGCGGATTTTACTCCTCCGGCTCCGCCTATGCCGCCGCTCTCCAAATGTCAACGTATTCAAGAATTTTTTGCCAAGATTCGGCGCGATGCGCTCTATTCAAAAAACGCCCGCCGAATTCCTGTCGCCATCCAACTTTTTAAAGCAACCTTTAACGCCATAAAATCCCAAGCGTTTGCAAATCTTCTCCAAGCGATGGGAGCTCCCGGACAGATGTCCGGTTCCTCAGACTGGGCAAACCACCCTGAAGTCAATCGTATGGCGGGTCGAGCGCGTCTCTTCGCCGTTGCAGCCATGATAGTGTCCGTTTACACCATAATTGAGCAAATAATCGAAGTTAAGGATGAGGCCGCCAAAGGGCGCGCGCGCGAAGGCATTGACGCTTCATTGCGTATAGTGGAGGCCGCCTCAGTATTGGGAGATTCCATTGGTTCCTTCACCCTTGGTCTTTCAATGAGCGGAATTGTGCAAGCCAGTCAAGCTCTGTGGGCGACTCCTTTAGCTGGAATTTCCACAGTATTTTCGATCGCATCATTAGTCCTTGAATATAGGGGCTTGGAGCAAAGCCTTGAGATTCGGGCTAAACTGAACGGGAGCGCCAGAGTGCTTTTTGGTCACAAGCCATTGAATTGGCTGAGAAATGAACTGACAAATTCGGAACAACGAGACGGCGCTTTTTATCTAAGACGTCATTTTGAAGTGATTAATCGTGAAAAATACTCGGCTCAAATCTTGCACATCATTGATAATCAACGGAACGAACATCGCGCCTTGATAGACGCTTTGCAGAAACGAATTAGCGACAAAATTTCCAGCCATAAACTCGCCATCACCAGTCTTATTATCGGATTAATAGCGGGCTTTATTTTATTTTCTCCATACTTAGGCATTATGGCGTTTGCAAGCTTAAGCGTTCTTGGTTTAAGCGTCGCCGCCGTCTCCGCAGCGCTGGCGTGCTACAAATATTGGCGCGATTATCGTTCAGTCCATGCCTTGGAAACAAAAATAGATGAGCTCTGTCCATTTAAAGGGATTAATCCTGACTGGATCAGGAACAACGCCCCATTTGCAGTCCCTTTGCTGTCGTCAATGTCGCCTCGTCAAAGCATCGATGTTCAAGCAAATCAACATCAGGCTCCTCAGCCTATAACGGTTTGAATGATTTTATAACGCAAGTTTTAATCCTCATCAGAACACACTTCGCTATCACTAACAACATCATCGTCCATGTCAGCTTCAGCAACTTTCGTTTCTCGTTCTTTTAATTTTCTCTGAAGACGCTCCTCTTTAGTTTCAAGCGAGGAATTGATTTTTAGTAGTACCGGCGGCTCTGTCTTTTTTTGTTTTGCGTGCTTTGACATCTCTTCCGCTTTTTCTCTAATCTTTCTTGCAAATTCAGTTTCAATAGGAGGAGATTCCTCTCCGTCTCCCGAAAGGTGATCAGATTGCAACGACATGTTCGATGGCGAGGCTTGAGGTTCAGGAACGATGCTTACAGATGGCGACGCTTCAGGTTCAGGAACGATGCTTGCATCAGGTTTTTTTTCCAACAAATCAATTGAAGGTAGGCTTTGCACTTGAGTTATAGGAGAATTGTGTTTTTGCGGAGAAGGCGGATTCACTTCAGACAAATTCAACAGCGGCATTTTTGTTGGAGGAAGCTCCATTACTGCATTTTGACTATCATATGAAAGACGCCTCTCATCACGTTCAGTATGAGGCTTGAGTAAAGAAATAGTGGGGCTTGCCGCCACTTTTTTTGCCTGACACGACACTTTTTGACAGCACATCAGCAAGCCAATAACAACTGCGGCGCCTATGCCTATTGCAATCCCAGGAGCTCCTACAGCAAAAAAACAGCCTGTCCCGATTGCAAGACCAAAAAAAATTGCGGCGACAACTTCCATCACAAGTTTGACGCAAGGACTACAACCTTTTTTTTCAGTTTTTGGAAAAAAGGTTTGCTTTTCTGAATCATTTGTTACTGATGATGATAATAACATATTTTACCCTTTTAATTATTAATTCCATTAGTTTAAACAAATGGAACATTTATTATCAACAAGCAAATTAGATTTCTTTAATCCCTTCTTTGCACAACGTATGGAACGCCCATGCCCATCCCATATCCGTGCCCGCATCCTATTACCCATAAGTTAAAAAATGAGCGCTTACCCCTCTCTGTGCGCTCTGTGGGCTCTGTGGTGGATGTAAAGCCTTAAATTGAATCATTTTAACGCTCTTTGGCTGCCACAGAGCCCACAGAGCGCACAGAGAGGGGTAAGCGCTCATTTTTTAACTTATGGGTAATAGGATGCGGGCACGGGTATGGAAGGGGCCAGTAAAGTATAACTTGAATAAATGCCGACGATGAGTTATCATAGACCCGTAATTCGGGAGAAAGGATGAACATGACTGCAGTTAAACAGAAAATTTTAGGAATAATACCCGCGCGTTATGGAAGCTCCCGCTTCCCAGGCAAGATGTTAGCGAAGATTACAGGAAAAACATTAATTCAACTCACCTACGAAAACGCCAGGCGCTCCCCCCTCTTTGACTCTCTTGTGGTCGCAACAGATGATCAGCGCATCTACAATCATGTTCAAGACTTTGGCGGAAAAGCAGTGATGACTTCGCCTCTGTGTGCAACCGGAACCGACCGGATTGTTGATGCGATAAATAATCACCCGCATCTCAACGACGCCTCCATTGTTGTGAATGTCCAGGGCGATGAGCCATGCCTAGATCTGCAGGTCATTAAACAAATTGTCGACGCTTTAATAAGCGATCCCGCAGCCGCCATGTCAACAGCCGTTGTTCCACTTGACTCCCTAGAAGACGCGCGAAATCCCGCTGTCGTAAAATGCGTGATCGACAGCAAGCATAACGCTCTATACTTCAGCCGCGCGCTCATCCCCGCAGGACATGCTTTAACGATGCAGCCGAACGTCGCCTATTACCGACACATGGGCGTCTACTGTTTTCGACGCGAGTTCTTATTACACTATGCTGAATTAACGCCTACGCCATTGCAGCTTGCTGAAGATCTTGAACAATTAAAAATTTTAGAACATGGATTCCGAATCAAAGTCGCCATTGCAAATAGTTTTAGCATTGGAGTGGACAGACCGGATGATATACAAAAAGTGGAAAAGTGGTTATGCAAACAAAATATATCTTCGTCACAGGCGGCGTCTGCTCATCCTTAGGCAAGGGGCTAACAACTGCATCCGTTGGGATGCTGCTGGAAAAGAAGGGTCTGAAAATTGCGATCCTTAAGTTCGATCCCTACCTCAATGTCGATCCCGGCACAATGAGCCCCTATCAGCATGGCGAAGTCTATGTCACCGATGACGGAGCGGAAACCGATCTCGATCTTGGCCACTATTATCGTTATACCGACTCCCCGCTATCGCGCGCCTCCAACGCCACTTCCGGCCAAATATACAATGCCGTCATCCGTCGTGAACGGCAAGGAGACTACCTAGGCAAAACCGTACAGGTCATTCCTCATATCACAGACGAAATTAAACAGCGCATCATTCAATGCACCAAACAAGTGGACGGCATTAATGTCGTTCTGGTCGAAATAGGCGGAACTGTCGGAGACATCGAATCCCTTCCATTTTTGGAGGCGATTCGTCAATTTCGCAACGACCATCTAGGAGACTGCCTAAACATCCACCTCACCTACGTTCCATATCTCAAAGCAGCCGGCGAGGTCAAAACAAAACCCTCTCAACGCTCCGTGCAGGACATGCGCAGCATCGGCATCTCCCCTGATATCATCCTCTGCCGCTGCGAACAATCCCTTCCCGAGGATGTCAAAGACAAACTGAGCCTCTTTTGCAATGTTACACGCAAAGCCGTCATGGAGGAAGTGGATGTCGAATTCAGCATTTACGAGGTCCCTCTAAAGTTGCATGAACAGGGCCTGGATGACATGGTCTGCGAACGTTTAGGGCTGCCTCCAAAAAAAGTTGACTTGCGTCAATGGGAAAAAATTCTAGAAACCATTCGCAACCCAAAAGGCTCCCTCACTGTCGGCATCATTGGAAAGTATGTCCAACATCAAGACGCCTACAAATCACTTTGCGAATCGCTCCATCACGCTGCGATCTCCACCGGCTATAAGTTGAATATCAAATGGTTTGAAGCGGATAAGTTGCTTGACACCGGGAAGTTGGAGGAGCTCATTGCCGGCTGTGACGGCTATGTGGTGCCTGGGGGTTTTGGCGAACGCGGATGGAACGGAAAAATTATGGCGGCGAAATATTGCCGCGAAAATAAGCTCCCATTCTTCGGCATCTGCCTAGGAATGCAAGTGATGGCGATTGAATTTGCACGCCATGTGGCAGGCTTGTCTGAAGCCAATTCCACTGAAATCGACCCCTATGCCAAACATCCTGTCATCTCTCTTCTCAGCGAACAACGCGAAGTGCAAGATATGGGCGGAACAATGCGCTTAGGCGCTTATGCATGCCGCTTAAAACAAAATTCTCAAGCTCATAAAGCCTACGGCCACGACGCCATCAGTGAACGCCACCGCCATCGCTATGAGTTTAACAATAAATATCAAGAGCTGATGGAGAGTAAAGGATTTACCATTTCAGGCACCCTGGAAGGGGCAACGCTATGCGAAATAGCCGAAATAAAAGATCATCCTTGGATGATTGGCGTGCAATTTCATCCTGAATTCAAGTCCAAACCGACTGAGCCCCATCCTTTGTTCAGTTCCTTTGCTCATGCAATGATTAAGCAAAAAAAGACGGAGCCCCGTGGATAAACCGCAAGCCAGTCGCATTGCATCAATTGATTTTGGATTGGCGCGTCTCGGCGTCGCCCTGTCCGATCCCAGCAAAATCATCGCCTCGCCTCTAATGACCATCACGGCGGAAAAACGTTCAGAACAAACAGCGGCCAAGGTGATTCGCGAGCTTACGCTCCATCAAGAATGCAACAAATACGTTTTAGAGGAAATCATTATTGGACTGCCTCTTCTTCTAAGCGGAAAAGCAGGACTCCTTGCCGACGAAGTCAAACATTTCATCGAACTGCTCAAAAAACTTACATCGATCCCTATTAAAACATGGGATGAAAGGTTGACGACGGTGCAGGCGGAGCGTTCCATGCGCGAAGATAATATGTCGCGCAGAAGGCGTTCTAAAGCCGTTGACACCGTTTCCGCAGTCATTATTTTACAAAGCTACCTGGATTTTCTAAGCATTCGGCGCTTGTAGCGTAGACTTCAGTCTGCGCTTGTTTGCGCAGGTTTTAACCTGCGCAAACGAGCGCAGACTGAAGTCTACGCTACAAATTAAGAGCGCCGTCGGCTACAGTTTCCTTGATATAAAATCCTTGTGCGACATGCTGTTTGGTTTCATTCCATATTCCGGCAAAGCCCTCATCAAGGGCTGTAAGACGTTGAAATGACCCATTAATTCTAACCAACGGATCTATTCCACGAAACTTACCTGTTAAATGCAAGTCCCATTCTTCAGTCGAAACAGTCTGCACTGCATAACATTGTTGACGGGAATAACATTGTCCCATCAGCTGCCGAATCAGAGCGTCTTGACTATTAAGTAATTTATTTAACGCCACTTCATCAACAGAAAAATGGATCTCCTCCATTGTGATTTCATTAAGCTCAATTGCACGACGCAGCGCCTGTGCTGTCCAATGATAAACCAATAAGTTTTCCGCTTCCGCCCAAAGAGTATTCGTAAAATACAACGACAAGCTGGCAAATCGTCGAGCTATTTGGGGATCTTCAAAAAACCAAAGGCCATTTTCAAAATGCAAGTCTCTTAAAATTTCTTGAATCTCCATCTCCGACATCACGCCAAACAGCAACGCTGTGTGAAGATTGTATTCGATTCTATCGGCGCACATATCCGGCAGTTCTTGTTCTAAAGCTTGGAAAGAACCATTATCTGGAAGAATATCCTCCACAGATAGTCCAAAATTGGCCAAAATGATGTCCACTCCTTGCGATTTTAAATGCCAAGCATGAATGTGGTCCTGATAGGACTCAGCGCCATCGCCTGTGTCGAATAAAAAATCTCCAACGTGTGAAAAAACGGTGTGTGAGGCGTCATGGAGCAAGCCTGCAACGCATTCTTGCAAGGAAGCCCCATAATTGCGCAATAGCATATAAACGCCCAGTGAATGCTCATAACGGCTATAGGCAGGCAAATCCGCAGTGTAACGCATGATTCCCGATTGATCAATCCCCTTCAGCCGCTCCATTGCAGGGCTTTGAAGAAGCGAGAAGACCACCTCTGGAATTTGATGTTCCTCTCCAAATGGTGTAGAGAGGCTTTGTATCGGCGTTAGAGGGATAATCAACGCAAAAAACAACAACATTGAACGATAAGCCATCATCACTTCTTCTCCAAACTGAAAAAAAAATGAGGATATGCAAAAGCGGATTATGTTGGTATCTTTTTGTGAGCGTCATTTTTAGTTTCTCAGGAGTGCGTGCGACTTAAAGCGCTGATTCTTACATACAAACTCTATAATCAGCTTAAAGCGTCCGCGCGCTGATTATTAGCTCTTCCAAAGTCATATCATGATAATCTTTTTTCTTCATTGATGTGATTGCCATTTCTTTCGCTTGAAGCGGCGCCTCTGTATGTTTAGCGGCTTCCTCTTGTGAAAGCAGAACAGCAAATTGAATACACGAATATCTGACTTCCGCAGGTATTTCATGGCCAAGTAGAGTGACTTTTGAATCGTCATAACAACGCCAATATCCATCTCCCCCGAGTGCAAAAGTTATATAATGCCCCTCCTCAAGACTTTCCCCTTTATGCAGGCAGAATCCTGTTAATTTATATTTAATGAATTCCATTTTTGTTTTTTGAAAATAAGATGATTTCTTCAAATCAATAATCCCGTCTGAAGGAAAGTAGACTGGATCTGTAATTTTTTCTGATACAGGTTCCCCAGGCGTGCCCAGCAAGGCATGTGCAATTTCTTTTGCAGAATTATTTATTCTCTCAGGCGTTGCTTTTTTTATAACTTGCTCTAACGCTGTAACTTCACTATTAATAGCGCTTGCATTCATCTCTTTATCCAGTAATTCACATACAAATTTTTGCGTTCTCTCAAACATTTCCTTGCCTTTCGCTTCAAAAGCTTTTTTTAAACCGACTCGGCTGGATAAATGTTTATTCACAGCAAGAGCGATCTTCTCGCTAATCGCTGGCTTCTTTCCCTTTTTTTGCCTAAATTCAGAGCGCACAAGTTGTGTTGCAAGGAGTGGGGGAGGGTTAGGAATCAACGCTGTTCTGTTGCACAACACATTTTCAGAGGCGCCATCGGGCTTACATAACAGCTTTTCAGTTTCAGACAAAGCCAAAAAAAGCTCCGAAAATGTCAATGAATCATCTCTTTTTGCTGATTCATTTTCCAGCTTGGGGAAATAAACCTGTATACTGGGAAAAAAGTCTATCACAGGCTTGCTTGAAGTCTCTGCACGATCAGCTCTATCAGTGTATACCTCTCTTTCATTTATTAAACAGAGGCTCTCAAGCGCCCAATCAATAAATGTACGCGGGTCCTTGCTTGTCTGCCGATTATCCCTAATGTCTGAATTTATCCAATTGTAGGTGGGATCTCCTATTTTAGGATGAAGCATGTTGTCCAATATAAGCAGTTGAGTCAGAGTCTGCTCTGGACCCTCAGCCATGGCATTCCAAACATTTAATATTGCAATGCGCAATGAGTCACGCCTTTCACATTCCCGCGTAATCATCCTTGCTGTTTCTTTTTTTATTTTTTCTTTAAATAATGCTCTTTGCATCTCATCTTTAATCCCATTCAGCGTCTCTTTATTTTTTTCAATAATGGTTTTTAACTCCCCTCTACACATCTGAGCTTTAACGGCCTTCCTAAATTCCGCTGTATTCAAATCACCTCTGATCGCCGCTGCGATTACTGGATTTAAACGCATTGCCTGCAATGCACAATTTAACCAGCAAGTATTTGCTGATTCCGACTGAGATTTACTCACACTATTCATATTTGCCAAGCCATGCAGATCAACTAAATCGTGCCGTATTTTGGCAATTTTTTCTTGAATTTCTTGCGGAAGCGGGCCATCACTCGTTGCCTTTAGTTTCTTTTCATATTCTTCTAACTCTCTTAAATCCGCCTCTGTTCTTGCTCGACCTTCAGTTTTAATTTTTGCAGCTAATTGTTCAAGCTCAATTATAGGTTTTTTTATGTTCAGCTTCGTTATAATTTTCTCTACCGATTCTACATAAATCATCTCTGCTTCATTAATTATTCCTAGATTTTTCACATACCAGCATAGTTCAACGTAAACAGTGCAAATTTCTAATTTTCCTGAGAGATCTAGAGTTTCTTCTTTAGCTTTAAGAAGCAACGCTTTCCCACCTTCTTCTAAAATCGTCTTAATTGCTGTTTTATCAAGGTTCTCCTGTTTCTCCTGGAGCTGTATAATAATTTTATCGATCGCTTCGCCTGACGTTTCCAATTTACTTAATTTCTCAATCACCGCTTCACTAGATTTAATTAACTGCTCCAACTCCTCTTTGCGCTTGTTCAATTGCAACTCTTTATCTGAATTTTTCTCAGTTTCTTTCAAGCCCTCGATTTTCTTAATTATTTTGTTAAGCTCTAATATTGATATCAGTTTTGTCATTCGAGCATTACGACATTTTCTCTTCGCTTCCTCATTATTATTTAATTGGTTTTCCTCCCGTATTTTTATTTCAAGAAATT
>JABDEO010000087.1 GCA_013287015.1 Chlamydiota bacterium | reverse complement strand
GAGTGAACGCCCCCTGAGCGGATTGCTGTAATATTTGTATTCCCCAAATTTTCCATTGATCATCCTCAATTCCCAAAGTATATTCAATCGCAAGCGTTGTGCTGTTATTGTAAAGATCGACGGCGATTCTACCTGTTCCTTCTTCGATGATAGGTTCTTTGAAAGCCACCGCGGTGTGTCCAGTGAGAAGAGGAAAATTAGAAGTGAATTGACGGAAAGCTTCAAGAGTGGTCACTTTGCGAAACTCTTTAGACGTATATTCATTATAGGCTTTTGAAAGATCATTGTCGCTCAAAGCTGCAAGCTGCAGCTCTACCGGACGATGGGTGCTCATCGGATCCTTGAGCAGCGCCAGCGTCGCTTCAGAATATGTCGGAACTACATTCATATTCCAGATTTTCCAGCGTCCATCCTCCTGGTCAAGCAAATAACGTACGGGAACCGCCTCTTTATCCGGATCAAGAATAACGGTGATGTCAGCCTCATTATCCGAGAAAGATTGCGACTTAACCACAATGTTCTGGTGGCTAAACAAAATAGGGTATTTTTCTACAAACTGTTTAAAATTTTCTATAGAGGTCGCTTTTTTAAAGTCTTTTGAACTTGCATCATTATAAGCGCGTTCGATGTCTTTATTGCGTAAAGCGCGCAGCTGCAAATCGATCGGCGTCAACCAGTCCGTTGTGGAGCTCGCTCCCGGCGCCGCATGCGTCGGCTCGGAAGCCGCCGCCGTTATTGGAGCCGGAACCAACGCCAATGCAATGATAATGGTGATAATATTACAGCGCTGGCGCCACATGACCCCTCCACACAGAGTTAGCTTCCCTAATTGCAGCATGGATCGATCTGCATAAAAATTCAAATGAAAAATAACTAAAGCAATTGGGTTAAGCTTGACGCTTTGACAGAAAAAAAATAATATCAGGATAGGAAGGATAGAAGATTAATGTCAGGATAGGCAGGATAGTTGAACCTAACTTATCCTTCCTATCCTGCCTATCCTGATATTATTTTTTTTCTGTCAAAGCGTCAAGCCCGACAGGATCGGATTTTTGGCGGCGCGCGCCTCGTCCAATCGGGTGACGGAGAGCGTATGAGGGGCCGTTTTGACAAGGTCCGGATCAACGTTGATCTCTTCCACGATTTTCTTCATAACGTCGATGAAATGATCGAGGGTGGCTTTCGATTCGCTTTCAGTCGGTTCGATCAGCATGCATTCCTTGATGATAAGCGGAAAATAGATCGTGGGAGCATGGATGCCGTAATCCAAAAGACGCTTGGCGATATCCAGCGCTCTAACCCCTTTGTCCAGATAGTTGTCCGCTTGAACCACAAATTCGTGCATGCAAAACTGGGGAAATGGGATTGTAAACAGCGAACTTAAACGTGTTTTCAAGTAGTTGGCGTTTAACACCGACTGCTCTCCGATGCGCCTTAAGCCAAAATCACCGTGCAGCTTGGCGTAGAGATAGGCGCGCAAGTAGATGGCGAAGTTTCCATGAAATGAAGCGATTTTACCTATGCTGGCGGAATCTTCCCAAATGATGCGATAGACGTCTTTATGCAATTCAACGCGCGGAACCGGCAAGAAGGTCTTCAATTTATCGTTGCAAAGCACAGGTCCCGATCCAGGACCGCCTCCCCCATGCGGCGTCGAAAAGGTTTTATGCAGATTCAAATGCATCACGTCGAATCCCATATCTCCAGGACGGACGATATTTAGAATCGCATTGAGGTTCGCCCCATCATAATAGAGCAATCCGCCAGCCTGATGAACGATTTCCGTAATTTCCGCAATAACCGGACTGAACAAACCCAACGTGTTAGGATTGGTCAGCATCAATCCTGCAGTGTGATCCGAAGCCATCTGCCGCAGGTGATTTAAATCCATATCCCCTTGCGCATTGGTGCGGATAGGTACGATTTTAAACCCTGCAGTCGCCGCCGTAGCGGGATTGGTTCCATGCGCATTATCAGGAATTAAAAATTCATTGCGCTGATGGTCCCCGCGCTGATGGTGATATGCGGCGATCATCTGGACTCCCGTGTATTCGCCTTGAGCCCCGGCGTTAGGAAGGAGAGAACCGGCGCTCATTCCCCCTATGCGGCATAGAATCTGTAAAAGATCAAAAATCACCTCTAAATTGCCCTGTACAAATTCTTCAGCTGCAAGCGGATGGGTTCGCGTGAAACCCGGCAAGGCGGCGCACCATTCGTTGACGCGCGGATTCAGCTTCATGGTGCAGCTTCCCAACGGGTAAAAGTTAGTGTCGATGCTCATATTTTTACGGGAAAGCTCGCAAAAGTGGCGAGTCAGGTCGATTTCGGAGACCTCGGGTAAATTAAGAGGCGTTTGCCGTAAAAGTGAATCGACGGGCTGATAACGTTGAAAATCGGGAGCGTCAACTGGCAAACTATAAGCATGTTGTTCCGGCTGTGATTTTTCAAAAACCGTTTTACTCATATCAATTCCTTAGCCGCAGCGCAGTAGCTATCTAATTGGCTCTGATTTTTTACTTCCGTCACGGCAACGAGAAGATGATCGGCAAGCTGTGGATAAAAACAGCCTAGATCGACTCCGGGGTGAATGCCATGCCGGTGAAAATGTTTTAATGTTTCAGCCATGGGCCGCTTAAATTTTACGATAAACTCATTAAAGACGGGCGTTTGGGAAAAAGGAGTGACCAACGTTAAAGGTTTTAATTTATCTCTTAAATAAGCCGCGCGTTGAAAATTCGTCAAGGCCAAACGACGCACCCCCTCTTTTCCATACCATAATATCGATATGAGGCTAGCCAGCGCGGCCAGCGCTTGATTGGTGCAAATATTCGACGTCGCCTTTTCTCTGCGGATGTGCTGCTCGCGCGCTTGCAAAGTCAGTGTAAAGCCTCGACGTCCCTGCGTGTCGACCGTCTCACCCACAATTCGTCCTGGAAGCTGCCTCATCAGATCTTGCCGACAGGCGATATACCCGACGTAAGGTCCGCCAAATTGAAGCGGCAAGCCAAAGGGCTGACAGTCCCCCACTGCAATATCGGCGCCCAGTTCCTGAGCGGAAGCATAAAGTCCATAAACCAACGGGTTAGCGCAAATTATTGTTAGAGCTCCCTTGGATTTTGCATAATCAGAGACCCGTTTGAGATCATCGATTCCGCCAAGAAAAGACGGATATTGCACAAGAATCGTCGCTGTATTTTCATCCAACTGGCGCTCAAGCGCCTGCATATCCAGTTGTCCATCTGATTGGAAGGCTATGCTTTCAATTTGAATATCGTGGCTGCTGATATATTGTTCAGCAACGGCGCGGTAGTGGGGATGCAGGGATTGTGCGATCAATGCTTTGTTGCGTTTTTTTTGACAACGTACAGCCATTAATAAGGCTTCGGCGCAAGCCGACGCTCCGTCATAAAGAGACGCGTTGGAAACATCCAGCCCTGTCAAGGCGCATAGAACTGATTGAAATTCAAAGATCGCCTGAAGCATCCCTTGCGAGGCTTCAGGCTGATAAGGCGTATAAGAAGTCAAGAATTCCGACTTGCCGCAGATCATCCCTACAATGGCGGGAACATGATGTTCATACGCGCCCGCCCCAAGATAATTATCAAACTGAGGGAACGTGTTTTTGGCGGCTATGCCCTCCATCAACTTCATTCCTTCAAATTCAGACAATCCATCATCGTGAATGGGGCGAGGCAACCGCAGTTTGGCGGAAACGGTTTCAAAGAGGTCTTCCACGCTGCTGACGCCAATAGCGGCAAGCATCTCCCTATTTTGCGGTTCTTGATTTGAAATAAAATCCATCATTTAACCTTTTAAGGACAAAAAACCTAAAGGACATAAAGGACCTAAAAGATATTAACAATAACTATTTTTTGGCCTTATTCACCTTTTCGGCTGATCCTTACACACAAGTCATAGTAGCAATTCAACACAAAGACACAAAGGCACTGAGGCACGAAGGAAGACAGGGTGGTTGCTGAACTTCTTTGTGTCTTCGTGTCTTTGTGTTGAATTGCCCTTGGATCTTGGTTTAATTGTTTTTAAATTTTGCATGATAGGCGGTCCCTTCGAGGAGGTTTTTAAGTTCTCCTGGATTGGTCAACTTAAGTTTAAAAATCCATCCCTCTTTTTCCGGAGAATGGTTGATCAATTCGGAATTACTCTTCAAACGCTCGTTGACAGCCACGATCATGCCTGACGCTGGCGAATAAACGTCGGCGGCCGCTTTTGTGGATTCCAATACGGCGGCCTCTTCACCGCCTTTCACTGTTTTGCCGACTTCGGGCAGTTCGACATAGACGATCTCGCCGAGTTCTTTTTGGGCATAGTCCGTCACTCCCACAGCGGCGACATTGTCATTTCCCTCTAATTCGATCCACTCATGTGATTCCGTAAATTTCATATTTATCCTCTTATACAAATGGCAATTTGACAACTTTCGCTTTGCATCGGCGCTGACGGATTTGCACGTCGACCAGCTCGCCGAATTGCAGGGTCCCCCGAACCAGAACAATGGCGATTGCCTGCTGAAGCGTCGGCGACTGCGTGCCGGAAGTTACCACGCCTATTTGGGAGCCGTTTTTCAAAACTTCATAGCCGGCGCGCGCTATGCCCGGTTCTATTAAGACAATACCGTATTCTGAACGTTTATCAACACTCTTTTCGAGCGGCTGCATTGCTGTTTTGCCAATAAAATCAGGCTTATCCCACTTCACCGTCCAAGCGGAAACGCTTTCATTAGCCGAAATGCTTTCATTGATTTCATGTCCATACAGGGCATACCCCATTTCCAAGCGCAGAGTGTCGCGCGCGCCTAATCCTACAGGCTGTATTTCGTACGGCTGTCCTAAATGCAGCAAGCGATCCCATAATTCGACAATTGCATCATGCGGGGCGTAAATTTCCACGCCGCCAGCCCCTGTATATCCTGTCCGCGAGATAATGATCTCATGTCCATTATATGGCGCTGTAAAGAAATGCATATTTTTCAAGAGTTCCGCTTCTGGAAATATCCGACTGATGAGGGCGATGGCTTGAGGCCCCTGAAGCGCCAATATCCCATCTTCCGCATATCGGTCACGCACTTTAACATCGAATCCTAGACTTTGCTTTTGCAAGTGTTCTAAATCTTTTTGTCGATTGCCTGCATTCACGATGACAAAAAAATGAGTTTTGCTCTGTCTGTAAATAATCGCATCATCAACACAGCCTCCATCGGGATGGCTCCAAACTGTATAGGTGGCGGAATTATCCGATTTGCCTGCGATCACATTAGTGGAGATGTAGTCCAAAAAGCGTTCCGCATCGGGACCTTCCACCAAAATGCGGCCCATGTGCGAGACGTCGAATAACCCTACGCGTTGACGGACGGCAAAATGCTCCGGGATGATTCCCTGATATTGCACCGGCATTTCCCAGCCGCAGAAATCAACGATTTTCGCGCCTAGAGCGCGGTGCCGCTCATACAACGCGGTCCTCATTTTATTAATCTTAAACTGCTCCATAAGGAAGGCTGCTGTTCTATTTGGTAATCGTCTGCGCTGACGGAAAAATGTTGGGCTTCTCCTCCGGCGCGATTGATGCGATACGTGAAGCCAAGACGATCAAACTGATCCGGATCATACCCATACAAACATTGCGCGGGTATAAAAATTTGAATGACATAACTTGCACGTTTGAATTGCGCTTTGACTTTCAATTCATTGGGATCACAAAGTTCATGCGCGTCTTCAGTGCGAAAACGGGTGAGTTCGCCCGCCATGTGTCCTTCGCAAGGTTCGGGCAGAAAGAAAAAATGATGACAGAAACGCGTATTGAATCCGGAGCTTTTAACATCTCGAGTGTCTAGAAACAACTCGACGCTGTCGCCGCGCGTCGGATCCGGATGTGAACTGCGATGGAATGGCGCATTCACCGATGCTTGAGCGGCGACGCCTTCTTGATTCCACGCTAAAGCCACATCTGCAAAATGGGTCTGAGCGCAGAGCGCGGATGTATCCGGCAGCAGATATTTTGATGTCAACGCCGGCCAGGGCATAGGCGATGCATATAAACAGTTTGCGCTGAGCTGAAAAAAATTCACCGGCGCCAGCGAAAATCCATTTTCTTCAGTCATATTCCGCTCCTAAATAATGCGAGTTAGGCTTTTTTTACCCTTCTTTCGCGCAGCGTGTGGAGTGCGTGCGACTTGTCGCCGCTTTGGTAGACCTCGACTTGTCGAGGTCGAAGCGTAAATCTAAAATACCTAAAAGCTAGCATTTTGAATGTTGAACAGGTCATATTGTCGATAACAAAACGCTTTCCAGATTAACGTTAAGCTAGCTTCTAGGTATTTTAGATTCACGCTTCGACCTCGACGAGTCGAGGTCTACCAAAGCGGCGACAAGTCGCACGCACTCCAAACGCTGCGCGAAGAATAGTTAAAAAAAGGCCTAGAATTCCTGGATGTCTTGCTTGCGTTCTTCTGGCTCTATGCTTTCAACAGCGGCGTCCAAGTATTGCAGAGAAATGGCGTTTTTCTCTTTTATTTCGTGTACGACGCTGCGCATGAAAATGCGCTGCGCGTCATCCGAAATCAGCTGATGCGATTCTTGCATCTTATCGTAAACCATACCGGCGTCGGCATTGGGGTTTTTACTCTTCAATTGAAAGAAAGCCAGATCTCCATTCGGCGTTGGTTGAACAGGCATCCATTCTCCAATCGCCAAGGCAAACATTGCATCTTTATTAAGGTCTTCCGTATTGTCGCTGCGGGCAATATGACGGGAGCTCTTTTCCACTTTCCATTGATCCTGCAAAGCGGGGCGAGCGAGCAAAATTTCTTCATTAGGCTTGTCTTGCATCTCTTGAACCCATTCACTCGCATCTGCAGTTTTTTGTTCCAGCTTGGCCTGCAGCCGCCGCAGGTGCGCATAAAGCCGCGCGGGAGCGCTCAAATTTCCCGTTGTAAGCTTTTGATTTTCATTTTTAGCCGACGCTTCATAATCGCTGCGAATTTCTTTGAGAAGGGGCTCGAAGTAATGATCCGCCACTTCCGTTTTGACATCCGCAAAGGCCTTCCAGCTTCCGTCCTTGCGGAACTCTTCCGGATGCTCTTCACGTATTTTGGAATAGAAGGCTTCCAATCGCCTGTCCAACAGTTGATCTAAAACTCCTTCACGGTTCGCCTCGGCGAACGTCAAAATCTCTTCATTGGCGCCCTTTTCTAAAACGGCAATGCGATAATAGATTTTTCCATCGCCTGAAAATTGTTTCAATTGTTCTGAAGGCTGTTCTCCCAATGGGGCTTGATCGAGCAAAGCGATTAGTTCATCGCGATTCTCTAGACCCAACGTTGGACGTCCCCCTTTTAAGCGTACGCCCAAGACCATTCGTTTGGCTTCATTCTCCTGCAAAGCTTGCTGGAGCCATTCAGGGTGGGTCTCTACGATATTCCGGCGTGCGAAAGCGTCGACGCGCATATGCGCCGCATCATCCAAACCATCCAACGCCGCAAGGCGCTCCTCACGGGTGTTCCCTGTTTTTACGCCTAATTCCGGAAATTCCTTCTTCAGCGCAGGCCAATTGCCCTCTTCAAGCTGCCAATTCCACATCTCTTTAAGGCTGACCTTGGATTGAAGTGAATTTTTTTGAACTTGTGAAATCGTGACCAGATAGCGCTTTTGGATCAATTCCGGATAATTTTTTTTGATCTGTTCCAAAGAATAAAACTGCATCGGCAGCGCTAGGGGATCCTTTTCACGTTTGGCTGCGGCGTCAAGATAAGCTTCAAATTTTTGAAGCGTGCGGTAATCGCCAAAACGCAGTTCTGAAGGCAGCCTATAAAAATCGCCCTCCACTGTCTCCTGAGCATATCCAAAAAAGCGCTGATGCATAAGCGGATCCACTAAAACAGCGTTGCCGACATCTTGGAACATGCGACGGCCCAACATCACTTGCCTCCAAAGGTTCACTGCCTTATTTTGATCCATGCCTAAACGGCGCAACTGCTCATTAAAATATTCGGAGCTGTTCGCCACGCCCAGATGAGGAGTGCGGGCGTTCTCCCGAAAGCTGACTTCTGAATTTCTCGTCAGTTCAGCTAAGGCGTCCGCTTTGGTCACTTCATAGCCTTTTTGTTCAGCGATCTTGCCGCTATTAATGATGAATTCCGCAATAAGGCGCATGAAACGGGGTCCAAACCAATCATCGGCAGTGTGATATCCGAACAGCGATAGGTCAAGGCGTTCCAGATTAGGGTCTGGAGTAATCCAGCTGTACTGTTTTTCCTGATACCGCAACACTTGCTTCAGCAATGGAGAGGACAACTGTTTCTCATCTAAGAACAGCGCTACGCGCGCCGCAAAAGCGTCTTGATCTGTTCCAAGTTCCGCGCGGCGCAAAGCGTCGAAATGCGTTTTCATGTCGGGCGCAAAATACATCCAGACCCCTTCAACGTTCAAAAATGGAGCCTGCGGATGGCTGTACAAGACATAGCGGCGCTCTTTCTCTAAACGCGCGGCTAAATCTTTTTCGATTAGATCAGGATAAGCGGACGCTAAGATTTGGGCTAGTCCGGTCTCCAAAAAGTCTTTGCGCACAACGCCGTCATTTAAGAAATTTGGACCCCAAACTCCACCAAAGAGTCGTTTGTCATCATTATCGGTGCCTATGAACAGCGCCATCTCATCCACTTCGCCCCGGCTGATCGACGCGCCGTCCACCGCGGTAAAAGCCACTTGTTCATGAATCGAATTGGCGGGCAGCGTATTGTATGAGCCAAAGAATGAAAACGAAATGATAATCATCACAGTGATCATGGCAAAGAAATAGGTCTGGTATTTACGAAAAAATTCTAGCATGTGGCTTATCCTTATCGATGAAATAGAACGAATATAACAAAATAACCGATAGGATATATATTAGCAAAGGGAC
>JABDEO010000086.1 GCA_013287015.1 Chlamydiota bacterium | reverse complement strand
TACAGTACCGATAAAACAGTGGATGTGTCATGGAAATATCGGAAAAAGAGATCGCCCAGGGACGCATTGTCACGTTGATCGGACATTTAGATACCATCACGGCAGTGGAAATTCAAAAAAAAATAATCAACTTAATCCGATCCGGAACAAAAGCTTTGTTTATTGACTTTAACGGCGTGGAATACATTTCAAGCCCAGGCATACGCGCCCTCATTCTGATTTCGAAAAGCGCTAAGGATTGTTCAGCTTTCGTCTGTATTGTAAACCCCTCCAAACATGTCGAAGAAATATTAGAGATGACCGGAGCCCTAGCCTTTATTCGCATTTATAAAGATTTGCAAACAGCGCTTCAACCTGAAAACGGCAATTGAAAATGATCGCAACAAACTGCTGGAGGGCTCTTTGCATCGCAATTTTCGCATGCGGTTGGTTGTCCGCGGAAATCACCTCATTCGAAAGCGCTGATTTATCTCGGGTTCCAGCAGCCTATAAAGGACGTTTTCGCCCCTTGGAATCCTATGCGCGCCTTTGGCTTTACGACTTTTATCATCATGAGACGATTAAACCTGCTCACCGTGATCTCTTTCATTCCACAGACGGCTCCGCCTTGGATCTACTTTGGAAGATGCATTTTCTAGGTCACGCCCCCTGGGATGAGGCTCCCTTATTTTGGATTCAAGACGATGCGCTCAAACATCGATTAGGCTTAGACGCTGAAATAAATCACTTCTCCTATCATCAGCTCCAGCATGCCATTTACGCAAATCGCGATTCCAATTTGTCATTTTTAAAACCATTATTGATAAATCACTTTATAATGAAATATCAAGATCCTGCAAATCGCTCACTGAGCGAAAAGCTGGAACTGACTGCGCTCTCTCCAGGCCTCTGGGTCACACTGCGGGGAGATGATCTTGTAGTGGCGTCAACGCCTCGCCACCCCCCCTGGCATTATTTAGAACCTGGAATGGTATTGCTGCAGCGCATAGAACGTCAAACTTTGTCGGAGAATCGAATTCAAAAGAACGCCGACCAAACTAGTCTTACCCTACTTGCCAACTTGAATCAATACGCGCAAATTGGAAACAGCGGCGATCATGACGAACAAACCCTTTTAAAAACATTGCCTAGTAAACAGGGAAGGGGCGAATGGCTGCCTTTAAAGGCTTTAACAACTAAGCCGATCGGCAATTTTACTTTATACCCCGATGGACTTTTTGAAGAGATTCGATCCATCTTCATCGCCCTTGAAAGCGCTTTTCAAAACAGCGCTTCCAACGAAGAATCGCTTGCATTAAGTCGGCAATTGGCTCAACGGCTCAACCAAGGGTATGCATTAATAGAGGGAACTCCCTATCTAGAGGCCGCTGAAAAGTCAATGAACTATGCCTCTTCAAAGCAGCTGCTTGCAGAGGTGTGGTATTACCGCATTCCCTTCGCCGCCATCACCATGTGCGCTTATGGCTTCGCGATCGCTTTCTTGTGGTTGGCGGGGATATATGCCGCGCGAATCTGGAACATCGCGGGGATCATCTGCCTGTTCGCCGCCTTCTGTTCTCATACGACCCTACTTGGGCTTCGCAGCTATATCCTCGAACGTCCTCCTGTGTCCAATATGTATGAAACGGTGGTTTATGTGCCCTGGATCGCTATGCTGGTTGGGACAACGCTATATATTTTTTTAAAAAACCGCATTATCCTTATCGCCTCGGCGCTGGTCTCGTTCACCCTATTGGCGGTGTTGCAGATAACCAACCTAAATAGCGGCCTGGAGAACGTACAAGCCGTATTGGATTCGCAATATTGGCTGGTGATCCATGTGTTATTGGTTGTAGGAAGTTACGGGGCCTTTGTGTTGGCGGGAGTGATCGGCCACTTTTATTTAACCGCTCTTGCTGTTAAACAACAAGAAACTCCCCTGCTTAAATTTCTTGCTAAATGCATTCTGCACGTGATGTATATCGGAGTCGGAATGCTCATTCCCGGAACCATTTTAGGCGGAGTCTGGGCGGCTGAAAGCTGGGGACGCTTTTGGGATTGGGATCCTAAGGAATCGTGGGCGTTTATTTCGATCTGCATCTATTTAATTTGGATTCATGCTTACACATTCAAGCAGATTAAAAATTTTGGCTTGGCGGTTGGATCCATCTGTGGACTCATCGCTATTAGTTTTACGTGGTACGGTGTTAATTATGTATTAGGCGCCGGATTACACAGTTATGGTTTTGGTTCTGGCGGAGAATTATACTACTATGGATTTTTATTGTCTGAAATGTTATTTCTATTAATTGTGTGGAAAAAGACCAAATATTGCCGTGCGATTTCTTAGGAAGCGTGTAAAAACTCTTGAAATAAAGCGCCGATTTAGTAATTATACCGCAATACAATAGCATATCATAAATGGGTGTCCAATGAAGCATATCAAGAGTGAAAGGTTAAAAAAATTAGAAACAGAGCTCAACGACCTACAGCAATGGCTAAAACTTGGGCTCGTTCCCAAAAAAGATATTGAAAAACATAAAGAAGAAATTATAGCCGCGCAAGCTAAAATTGAAGAAGAAAAAGAACGCTTGCAATTTTTGAAAGAAAGCGGTGAAGCGGAAGAATACATCGCGCCAAAAAGACCTTCAGCGCGTCCAGGCTATACCGAAATGCCTACAATACCCGATATCGATGCGGGAGAAACAGCCGGAGGTTTAGGCGATACCGGCTTCGATATGGAAACAGAGGCGATCGAGGGCGAGGCCTCCGTAATCGAAGAGCGTGAAGAGGTCGAAGAGGGTGAAGAAGCCGATGAAGAACGCCCCACAGAAGATGAAGAAGAATCTCCATTTAGCGATCGCAACCGCTGGCGCCGCGGCGGAATCATCGATCCCGACGCCGACGAGTGGTAGTCCCTTGCGAGATCAGCTTATATTTTCATGTTCCATTCTGCACACGTAAATGCGCATATTGCCATTTCTATGTCATTCCGGATAAAGACCCTTATAAAAAACAACTCATGCAAGGGTTTAAACTGGAGTGGGATCGACTGCAGGCGGCTCTTCAAGGAAAAAAAATCGTCAGCGTCTACTTCGGAGGGGGCACTCCAGCTCTGCTTGGGGCGCCCGCGATCGCTGAAATCTTAAGCTGGGCGCGTGTTTTACAGCCATTCGACGCCGTATTTCCGGAAATTACATTAGAGGCGAATCCTGAAAACATCACCCGCAAATTGATGCTGGAGTATGCCCAGGCCGGCGTCAACCGCGTCAGCATCGGGATTCAAACCCTTGACAGCCAGTTGTTAAGTTTATTGCAGCGGCTGCATGGCCCGCAAAAAGCGCTGGATGCAGTGCATGCAACAGCTGAGGCAGGCATCTGCAATATTTCCATCGATTTGATGTATGATTTGCCTGGGCAAACTTTAGAAAGCTGGCGCGAGACCCTGAATCAAGCGCGCAAACTGCCCATCACCCACCTGTCGTTATATAATCTTACGATTGAACCTCACACAGTGTTTTTCAAATATCGAGAAAAGTTGAGCGGTCAGCTGCCTGATCCCGAGACCAGCTTGAGGATGTATCAAACCGCCGTTGAGCTCTTAGGGGAATATGGGCTGCGGCAATATGAAATTTCAGCTTTTGCAAAAGCGGATCTTTATTCACGGCATAATGTTGGGTATTGGATAGGCCGTCCATTTTTAGGATTGGGACCCTCGGCTTTCAGTTATTGGGAAAAAAAGCGTTTTCGCAATATTGCAAACTTGAACCGTTACTGCAAGGCTTTGGAAGCGGAGGAATCGCCAATTGATTTTGAAGAACTTCTGGATCCTGAGGCTCGCTTGCGCGAATTATTGGTTATCAATTTAAGGCTTCTTTCCGGAGTCGATTTAAATGTTTTTCAAGCGGAAAAAGGCGCGCTTGACAATGAAACGCTCATTGCTCTGTCCCGCCTTAAAGGCGAAGGCCTTTTAGAGGACGCGGCGGCGGGACGTGTCCGACTGACTTCACAAGGCATTTTGTTTTATGACGCCGTCGCCAGCGAACTGATTTAGTGAAAAAATGAAAATAAAAATAAAAATAAAAATGAAGATTAATGTCAGGATGGGCAGGATAGGAAGGATGGAAAGGATAGATTGAATCCAACCTATCTTCCCTGTGCACTCCCTTAAAAAGTCATGGCAGCTGACATGAAGGTAACAAGGCCGTCCCGGCCTTGAATGTTCTGTGGGTGCAATTAAAAGTGAGGGATTAAGGCCAGGGCGTTCCGCTCTGCTTTGCAGGCAAAAAAATATTGAAGATAATACACCAGGGCGGGACGCCCTGGCTACCCCCTTTAGCCTCTCACTTTTAATTGCACTCATATTCTGTTTTGGATAATAATTGAATTGATTTATTAAATAGATAAATATTATAATAGTATAATAATTAAATCAATTATTAAATTTATAGGTATTATGCAGTCACATCTATTAACCCTCGAAGGATGTCGATATTCCAGTCAAGCGGACGAGTTTTTTCGCGAGATAAGTCGAACTCAAACAATCAGCGAACAAGAAAAAATTGATTTAGCTATAAGGGCGATATCAAAATGGGGACATGCCCTATCTAAGGATTTAATAGCAATACTGAAACCGAACTCTTCAACTGCTAAAGTAATTACAGATCGCAACTCCCAGATGGTCAAATTATTTACTGTGCAAAAGGAGATGTCAAAAAATGCAATGGCATCCCGCAATAGCTATAGCAATTTTTTCACAATGAACGCTCTTGATTTAACATCGCCGTTACTTGAAACTGAAGAGGCAAAAAACATCAAATTGTTATTTCCTGAAGCGAAATTTTATGAATACACCCACTATGTTGGACAGGAGAAAACATGTATTCTTGTCGAAATAAATGGCGTAAAATATCAATTAACCAAACAAAGCAGCTCATATATTGAAGACTATCAGATTTCTCAACCCCTGTTAAATCGTCCTCCTTTTAGGACTATGCATTTATCAGAAAACAGTTACATTTTTCTTCAGGAATTTATGGGGTCCACATCACCGGATGTTTGCAACCCAGAACATCTCAGCCAGCTTGCAAAATTATTTGCCACCTGTGGATGCCACAGACAGACAGTCAATGTCGATCGAGGAAATTTAATCGTTTCTCGGGGAAAAATCTTCTATACACGCCCAAAAATAGATGGTTGCTCACTCGAAAACGCAAAAGAAGATAATCTCAAAAATCTTCACTATCTTATTAAAACAAATGTTTTATCTGAAAAAGAACGAGAAATTCTCTTAAAACAGGCCACAAAAATTTTCCAAAAAGAATGTTTAAAGCTGGAAAAGAGGATTAAATGGATCGATTTGACGCATAAAATGGAATTTTCGAAAATGCTCAACTATATATGCCTCTGGGAGCCTAACTTACGCTACGATCAAGACAGCGCAAAAGAAGCGATGGCCGCTATTTTGCAGCGATGGGGGTCCTCTGTTAGAGAGAATGTGCAAAGATATATCTCATTAACAGCAGAAAGTTCAAAGGCCATTAGCGGCGTTCCAATTGCTCAGAACACAGTCTCTATGATTTTACTGGCGCCATCTTCAACATTGCTGAAGGGATCGGAGGCGACGACGCTAAAACAAAAATTCCCCAACGCTGTGTTTTATGAATATACAAATCGGGTGGGAAACTATAAAAATGTTTTATTGGTTGAAATTGAAGGTAAAAAATATGTCGTCCGTCGATCCAAACTTTCTTATATCGAAGCTTATAAAAAATTACAGCAATCGGAACATCGACCTAATTTTATAGTGATTCCTTCCGAGATGGAAAATTCGGAAAACAATCCAGAAAGCGAATTCCTTTTCCTTGCTGAATTTATAGGGCCGGAAACTATTGATTTTCGAAATCGCGAACAGCTAGCCTTGCTGGCGCGGTTGGGAGCTGCATTTGCGAAAAATGAAAACGTCTTTGACAACAATCTGGGAAATATCGTCGTTCATGGTGGTCAACTCTACTATATTGATAAAGATCTTTTTTATGTGGGTTGCTTAGATAAAGAAGGATATCAAAAGAAAAATCTAGAATCTATTTGTTCAATGCTTGCCTCTCAAGGATTTCCTTACGAAGAACTGGAATCTCTTCTAAAGTTCGTAAAAGAGGAATTCGACATGACTCTTAAAAACGCGAGTTTTGGATAAACGGCGGCTTTCCCGCGCCCCGGGAGGGGCGCGAGAAGGCAATCGTTTATCCAAAAGTCGAGGTTACTAATATTTTTTATTCTTATAACTTCTTCCTTGTTAGAAAAATATCAAATGAGTACAATACATCTTTAATTAAATTTTATAGGAAATATTATTATGACGATAAATAATCCTCCTTTCTCATTATTAACAAATTTTGATTCATTTGCTCCTGATATTAGTTTGGACTGTTTTGAAAAAACACGGAAAATTTGTTTAAAAGGATTTCATAAAATATTTACAGTCACTGTCGTAGATGCGGCTTCGCATTCCACTACCCAGAAAACTCATTGGGCTGCACGCTTGGCATTCGCACTCATCGCATTCACCGTCCTCAGTGTTGTCACACTGATCGGACTTGTCGCCCACCTTTTATCAACATCTCATAAAAACCGGTATGAACGATATGTAGGGCATCTTAACGCTCCCGATAATAACCACTCACCTCAGCCGTCTCCTCCTGCTTCTCCTCTTAATGCATCCCCGAAAAACAAACAAAATAACAACAATGATCCTGAAACTCATTCATCTCCAGAACAGCCACCTCTTCCAACGTCTGAACAACCATCTGCTCCACCAACAGTCGTCACAGTTAAAACTCACTTAACTGTTCCGAATAAAGTGCAATTAACGGCAAACGGCGTTCTCGTTCCACCTCCTCCACCTCCAATCCCACCGCCGCCGCCTCCAATTCCTATAATCCAAACGGTCCCAACAATTTTGAATACAGTTCCGTGGTCAGTGAGCAGTTCTGCAGCGCTGTTTCCTCCACCCCCCCCTTTCTGAAGCCCAGTATCTAAACGCACTCTACAACCGAATTCTGCAGGCGGAAACTGAAGACTCTCGCAACACTGCTATATGCAACCTAATCGAAAAGCTCCTAAAAATTGTCGAACAAGATGGTGTAATAAACATACAGATGTCGGGTTTTATTGAAACAAATAAATTTTTAAAAACATTTCCAAATGAAGTTTTCAAATTATTTGAACAGTTTATTAAAAGCAGCATAACTGATGCAGTTTCACTTGAGAAACATATTGTAATAACTTTTCCAGCTCCTTTTTATGAGTGGTCGTTTAATTACTGCATTAAACGATATTCACAGTTGTTGGATATTATTGTAGGTATTACAGAAAAAAATAGTTTAGTAAAAATAAATCACTCTGAATTTAATCCTGCGCAGAAACGTGTATTTAAAGATAATGAAGCAGCTTATAAGTATAATATTTTCGACGCAACCTTCTCCATATCCACGTATTTAGAAAGTTTAACGATGGCGGATCAACTCCCTGAATGGTGGTGGGCTAGCCTGAATAATTTCATTATCCCCGAGCATGCATTTGAATTAGATAAAGAGAAAATGCAAATCGTTCAAAATGTAATAACAAAATTGAAATTGACTGATCAGCAGATCACCCAACTGGCTTTTAGCAACAAATCTCGGGATTTTTGTTATAAATATTACAACTATAATATTAGCTATCCTGAAATAAATTTATTTAATATTGCAGCCACTACTGCCTGGTTAACATTTTTAGATAAAAATGGACGACTTGAATCCGTTTGCGAGTCACTTTTTAAGGAAGAGAACCCAGCAACAATTAATAACTTTTTGATGTTTTTTAATCAAATTTTATTAGCTAAGAAAATTACACTTAAAGAACATCCACAACTTATTAAATTTTTAAAAAGTATATATAATAAAGTTCCAGGAAAAGATTCCCTTCATTATTTTAATGATGTTAGAAACGAGGAAAATCGCCCCAATGACTATGAAGATGTTGTCTTGGATAATATGACACCCTCTCAATTTGATATTTTTTTTAACGAATATCCGTATGATGACTGTATCAAAAAGCATTTAAAAACCTTAGCTCAAAAAAAACCTGACTTATTCGACGATCGAATAAAAAATATGTTGGCTGCATTTGCTTCCAAATTGGATCAGGATATACGTGTTGATCAAATGGGCGTAGCGTTAAAGCAAATCGCTCAATCCGTACCACACAAACCATTGATCGTTGAAATGTCTAAATTAATTCAGGCGCGTTTTTTAGAAATCAAAGAAAACAAAGATGATTTGCTGGCTCTTTTTCAAGAGGCTTCTGCAATTTTTTATTCTGAACAGAATGATGCTGGTGAGATATCCAATATTATCAACTCACTTAGCGTTCAACAACGTGAAATCATCCTCTCTAAGCCAATGGAGGGCAGTCCTCTATACGACGCCTTAATGCAAAAAAAGTAAGCGCAAAATCATCGGCTCCCGCTGGACCATAAATAAACCTCTTTCGAAACTGCATTGAGGTCAGGCTTGACCGCATCAAAAATTGTAGGGACGATAGGGACTCAAGCGACCTTAGAGACATTGGGGACAGAGACAATCAGATTGTTTGTCCCTGTCTCCAATGTCCCTAGGGTCGCTGGAGCCCCTATCGTCCCTACAATTTTTGATGCGGTCAAGCCTAACCTTAATCCAGTTTTGAAAGAAGTCTAATAAACCAGATCACAGCGAAGCGGAGGCCTGGGACATCAAGCTTGAGTTTTTAGTTTTATGCTAGAACTTCCTTAGCGAATTGCTGAAGGCCTTTTTTCATAATGTCCGTCATCTCCATTTTTGATGGACAAACGAAAGTAGGCAAAGCGAAATCTTCGCTGTCGACAGAGACTAATCCGAGCCTTTCAGCCAACTCGAAATCTTCCGCCATCACCGCT
>JABDEO010000085.1 GCA_013287015.1 Chlamydiota bacterium | reverse complement strand
GCTTGATGTCTTAATCATTTTTGCATCATTCTTTTTCTCATTATGAGAAAAAGAATGATGCAAAAATGATTAAGACATCGAGCTTTTGGTTTCATCCAGCAATGTAGTGGTTCCTCAATAGAATTCCAGAGAAGCAATTCTCTTGCGTGAAATAAAAAATCAAATTATACAGAAGGAAGTTCTATAAAATTCTACAGCATATCCACGTGCGCTCAACCCATCATGAGCGATAAATGAAAAACAAAAATATAGCCCTCCTAATTTTTATCACAATCCTTGCAGCGGGATGTCAACTTGGGCCTAAATACCACCCTCCTTGTACAGCCGCGCCCGAAGAATGGAAAAACAATTTCCAGGAAGAAACGACCTCTCTTCCTATTGTTTGCAATTGGTGGGAGGTCTTCCAAGATGAAACTTTAAACGAACTTGAAGAGCTAGCGGTTGCAAATAATCCCGATCTTTTTTTGGCCATAGCTAGAATCGAGGAAGCCTGGGCTAATGCAGGAATCAGCCGCGCCGATTTGTTTCCTCAATTAAATTTCAATCCTAGCGCTCAGTCTCTCGATGTAAGAGCCAGGATCAATCCATCGCAAGGAAATCCCTTACTTAACAATCTGCCAAGGCGCAATCATTTCGACCCGTCTTTTTATAATCTGCCCTTGTTTGTAAATTATGAGTTGGATTTATGGGGAAAATATCGCAGCGCTTATGATTCCGCCCTTAGAAATGTTGAAGCTCAGCAGCAGGCTTATCAAACGGCTCTTTTAACCCTCACAAGCGATCTGGCAAGCAGTTATTATAATGCGCGTTCGTTGGACGCCGTCATCGATTATCTTGCTGCGATGTTGGAGACTTATCGAAAAAATCTGGAGTTGGATCAGTCGCGTTTTGAAAAAGGGTTGATCACCTATCTCAATGTCATTAATGATCAAGTCGCCTTAACAAATGCGGAATCAGAATATTATGACGCTCTCAGATCGCGAGGCCTGCAGGAAAACATGATTGCCGCTTTAATAGGCATTCCGGCCTCCGATTTTTGTTTGGCGCATATGCCTTTAAAGGATTCGCCTCCAATCATCCCTACAGGGATTCCATCGACGATGTTGTTAAGGCGTCCAGATGTCGCTCAAGCCGAACGGGAGAGGGCGTCAGACCATGCGCTGATAGGAGTCGCTTACGCTTCATTTTTTCCTTCTTTAGATCTTACCGGAACTGTTGGCTTTATCAGTCTTGATCTCCAAGATTTTGTTAAGGTTATGGCCCGATACGGGGGTTTGGGGGCGTCTGTCAATCAAACGGTTTTTGACGGCCTGCGCAAATATGAGAATTATGAAGCGGCCTGGGCGCGCTTTAAGGAAGCGGACAGCGCCTACAAGCAGCAAGTTTTAATTGCATTTAAGGAAGTGGAAGACGCTTTAAACAATTTGGAGTTTCAGGAGAAACAATCGGACAGCCTTCAAAAGTCTTTTGAAGCGTCTGCGGAAGCGACGCGGCTGGCGCGCCGCCGTTATAACGAAGGCGTAACGAATTACATTGAAGTCATCGTTGACGAGCGAACGGAGCTGAACGCCGGCGTTAATTATTATGAGATTTTAGGGTTGCGTCATCAATCGACGATTCAGTTCATCAAAGCTCTCGGCGGAGGCTGGTGATGTGCATTGGGGGCTGCATTGCTTATCCTTTTAAATTAAAAAAATAATATCAGGATAGGCAGGATAAGAAGGATTAATTGATAGTTGCTTATCCTTAAATCAAATCCGATCATCCTTCTTATCCTGCCTATCCTGATATTATTTTTTTAAATTTAACTAGAATTCAATCTTTCTGCATTTTTGTGATGTGCGTCCGTGCCTATTACCCCAATTTTCGTCTTGTGAATAAGACTGCGCATGTAAGCGTGACGCTTCCGATCAAGATCATAGGCCATAAATTCAATAAGACGATATTGAATGGCATGGCTTTCGAAAACAAACCCTGCACGATGACGATATAGTATTTCAACGGGATCAGATAAGTTAAAGGCTGAAACCAGCCAGGCATATTTTCAATTGGCGTGATATAACCGGACAACAAGACCGAAGGAGCCATAAAGAGGAATGTGCCCAACAAAGTTTGCTGCTGAGTGCTGCACAAAGCGGAAATAAATAGGCCGATGCTGACAATCGACATGATAAAAACAAACATGCTCAAGAACAATAGAAATACAGATCCCGTAAAAGGAATCCGAAAAATAAAAATGGCGACAGCGACAATGAAGGCCCCTTCGATCATGCCGATAATGACTGAAGGAACGGTTTTTCCTATGATGATTTCCGTGGGCAGCAACGGCGACACCAAAAGCTGCTCGAAAGTTCCTAATTCTTTCTCCCGGGCGATCGATAAACCCGTCAAAATCGTGGTGATCAACATGGTCAATATGCCTGTTAAACAGGGGACGTTTTTCCACAAAAAAATCAGATTCGGATTGAACCAATTCTGCGGGACTAAGACAGTGTTTTGCAAAACCAATCCCGCCCGCGCTGCAAAATCGCGGTTAAACTGACTAGTAATATCCTGAGCGTATCCTGCGACGATTTGAGAGGCGTTGGATTTGCGGCCGTCGAGAATAAATTGCACCTCTGCGGTCTTTCCTGAATCCAAATTTCGAGAAAATTGTTCATCGATCGATACAACCATTATTCCTTCCTGATTATTAATGAATGGAGTGATTTCGGAGATCGATTGCAGATGGATGATTTTTTTAAATGTAGGAGCTCCATGGAACCTCTGTACAAATTCGAACGCTTGTTCGCCATAGTCGCGATTTAGAATGCCGATCGTCACATTTTGGACATCCAAAGTGGCTGCAAAGGCGAATATAAAGAGCTGAGCGAAAACCGGAACGATCAGGACTCTGCGGCTTTTTTTGTCGCGCAGGATTGTGAGCATTTCCTTATGGATGAGAGCTAGAATGCGTCGAAACATCTCAGTCAAGCCTCTTGACGGTTTTTTGGGAGGTGATGAAAAAAATAATGGCGATGATCAGCGACATCCAGAGTGAATTTATGAGGAGAAGCTTCCATATGTTTCCAGCTAAAAAAAGCGTTTGCAGGCAAGGCACGAAATAGCGGGCGGGAAAAAGATAGGTGATCAGCCTAATGAGAGGAGGCATGCTCGAAATCTCAAAAATGAACCCCGACAACATGATGACAGGCAAAAAAGCCATAATGATCGCCGCCTGCGCCGCCACAAATTGGTTTTTAGCCGCCGTCGAGATGAGAAGCCCTAAAAGCAGCGCTGAAAATAAAAAAAGCGAAGACACGAAAATCAGCATCAAAAAAGAGCCTCGAAAGGGGACTTCAAAGAAGAAAACGACAACGACAAAACATAAAAGCAAAGAGATTAACCCAAGAACAAAATAAGGGATCAGTTTGCCAACCAGCAATTCGGCGTTGCTGACCGGCGTCGACATTAAAGCCTCCATTGTGCCTCTTTCCCATTCTCTGGCGACAACTAGGGCGGTCAAAAGCGTTCCGATAAGCGTCAAAATAACTGCGATCGCCCCAGGCAGCAGGAAATTTCGGCTTTTTAATTCCGGATTGAACCAGTAGAGCGTTTGGGGGCTGATGTAGGAAGAGCGTATAATCTTGCCGTTGATTTGTTCCTGCAGCAGCCAGTTTTGCCAGGCTCCGTTCACATAGTTTTGCACAAAAGCCGCAGTGTTGGGTTGGCTGCCGTCGGCGATCACCTGGATCGGCGCCGCATAGTCCTGCCTCAAACGGAATTCAGAAAAATAAGAAGGGACGACGACAATTCCCGCCAGCTGACCATTGATGATGTTGTCGATGAAATTTTTGCGATTTCTGGATATGCTTACATCGAAAAATTTCGACTTTGTCAAGGAGTCGGCGAAACTTTGCGCATCAGGAGCGGTGTCTTCGAGCACAAGTCCAAGGCGAACGTGATTCAAATCTAAGGAAACGCCATATCCATACAAAAAAAGTAAAAAAAGCGGCATGGCGATGCTGAGCAAAAGGCTGCTGGGATCACGTATGATTTGGAAAAACTCTTTAATAATCAGAGCCTTCAATCGTCTGAACTTGTTGTAAATCATCGGCATGTCATCTGTGATTATGGCTTTCATCGTATGTTTCTATAAGTTGAATAAAGGCGTCTTCCAACGTCGGAGAGGGATTTTTTTCAGATTTCGCCAACTCTTTTAAGGCGTCAGGTGCGCCTGTGTGGATAATCCGGCCGCGATAAATCAGGGCGATGTTGTCGCAGTATTCGGCTTCGTCCATAAAATGGGTGGAGACCATGACAGTGACGCCTTTTTCCACTAAGCCGTTGATATGGTTCCAAAATTCACGGCGGACAAGCGGATCCACGCCTGAGGTCGGCTCATCAAGAAACAAGACTTGCGGTTGGTGCATGACGGCGCATGAGAGCGCAAGTCTTTGCTTGAAACCCAACGGCAGAGTGTTGGCGTTTTCGTCCAAATAGTTTTTGAAATCGAAAACTTCAATCATTTCCTCCACTGTCTTACGCTGACGACTCCCTGTAAGATTGTATATTCCGGAAAAAAAATTAAGGTTCTGCAAAACAGACAGGTCTCCATATAAAGAAAATTTCTGCGCCATATAGCCTATGTGGGATCGGGCTTCGCTGGGAGCTTTTTGAAGGTCGTATCCTATCACAAAAGTCTTTCCTGAAGTGGGCTTCAGTAAACCGCAAAGCATTTTAAAGGTCGTCGATTTGCCCGCTCCATTTGGGCCCAAAAAACCGAAAATTTGTCCTTGCGTGATCTTAAAGGTAAGATTATCCGCCGCTGTAAAAGAGCCGTAACGTTTTGTCAATCCTTGCGCTTCTATGACGACTTCGCCTTTTGCAGGGGTCATAGGCGTATTTTGCGCCAATAGCGATGTCCCTCCTGCGCTCCCTCCCAGCATATCAACAAAGGCGTCTTCAAAGCGGGGCGGCGTTGGGTTGATGGTCAGCGCGCCGCCGTCAAGGGCTTTTAAATCAATCGGGGAGGCGGTTCGTTCCTTGCTGACGATTCGCACGTTGTCGCCTTGAATAACGCCGTCGATCACGTTTTTCTGATTCAACGCTTTTTCTAAAACAACGCGTCTGTTGGTCGTAATGTTGGAAATAAGGAAGGTTCGACCTTCCACTCGACGCGTTAATTCGCCTGGAGGTCCATTGTAGAGGAGTTTGCCTTCATTCAACAAAAGCACGGAATCACAACGTTCCGCCTCATCAAGATAGGCGGAGCTCCAGAGCGCCGACATGCCGCCTTTCAGCAAATCGCCGACCATTTTCCATAATTCCCGACGCGATATGGGATCCACTCCAACGCTGGGTTCGTCCAGCAGGAGCAAAGCCGGCCTGCCGATCAATGAACACGCTAGGCCTAATTTCTGCTTCATTCCTCCGGAGAGATCCTTCGCTAAACGGCTTGTAAATGGCTGAAGACCTGTAAACGACAAGAGATCCGCGAAAACTTTTTCCCGTCTTTCCGTTGGAACCGCTCTTAAGTCGGCGTAAAGATTCAGATTCTGTTGGACGGTAAGATCTTCATAAAGGCCGAATTTTTGGGGCATATAACCGGTTATTGCGTGGATGGCTTCCGGATCCTTCACAGTGTCATGTCCAGCGACGGTGATTTGACCTTGCGTTGGCAATAAAAGCCCGGCGATCAGTCGAATCAAGGTCGTCTTTCCCGCTCCATCCGGCCCCGCTAGCCCAATCAACTTTCCCTTGGGAATGACGGCGTTGATATTGTCCAGAGCCGGCGTTGGCTGCTTCTTGAAAATCTTCGAAAGATTTTTGATCTCAATGAGAGCTTCATCCACTTGTCTTTTGATCCTTATTGCTAAGATCAAGTTTTACGGTCACAGGCATGCCTTGACGCAGTCCGCGGTCAGGATCGTCGGCATAGATCCGCAAACGGTAAACTAGATCGCTGCGCAATTGAGTCGTTTCCACTGTTTTTGGAGTGAATTCCGCGACCGGAGAAATAAAGCCGACGTGTCCTTTATAAATTTTACCCCCTTGCGTGTCTGTATGAATTTCGGCCGGCATTCCTGGATAAACAACTCCAAGGTCTTGCTCGGGTATGAAAGCTCTGATCCAAATTGGGGAAGTGATGGATAGTGTGTACACCGGATCGGCGGCTCTAACGACCGTTCCGGGTTCTCGAACGCGCGTCAAAACAATTCCGGCTGTAGGCGCATAAACTTTTGTGTCCTGTAAATTAGTTTGACTGACTCCTAAAGCGGCTTGCGCTTGTTGAAAGTTAGCGGCTAAAGCGTCGCGCGAAGCAAGCGCATTGTTTAAATCTTCTTTTGAAACGCTTCCGTCTCCAACAAGCGCCTGACGGCGATTAAAAAGCTCATCGGCGTTCTTTAAATTAACCCTGACTGACTCCAGAGCCGCATCCGCTTCTCTAACTTGGTCGGCGTAAGGTTGATCATCCAATGCCGCCATTACTTGACCTGAAGGGACAAAATCTCCTTCTTCATAGTGCATGGCGATGACCCGCCCGCTGACGCGGAATCCTAGGTCGACTTGCCGAACGTCGACGTTTCCATAAAGAGTAAGAACGTTTTCCTGGCGCGGTTCTTCGACTGCTCGATAGATGAAAATTCCTGCAAACGCCGCCGCAATGACCAAAAGGATAATGATGTAGCGTTTCATAACCCTCTATTTTTCTAAAGTGTTGTACAGATATTTTTTTATATCACAGCAGACCCCACTTAAGCTATGATGAAATTACAGTGAAAATCTTTATCAGGAGGGTTATGCGTCAATTTAGAAAAAATATACTTCTTAAGGCGTCTATTATTGCAATTATTTCCCTAGGCAGTGGATATGCAATTGCAGTTGAAAATGGAAGTGATAATGTGGCTGAGCGCGGCGGTGGCGGCGGACGTCGCGGCGGGGGAGGAGAACATCGCAATGAAGAACATCGTGATGACAGAGGTCGCGGGGATTATGATCATCGCGATCATGATGATCGCAATTGGAACAATAACAATGTGATAATCGCCCCTGGCGGCGGAGGTTACCAAGCGCCTGGCGGGTACAGCATTCCGAACAACAACACTCAGTACTACGACGACAACAATCCGTATTACAACAACGACAATCCAGAAGGGAATTAGCGAAAATGCGAAGTGTCATTTTTAGTTTCTTTTGACAGCGCCTTCGCGCAGCGTATGGAGTGCGTGCGACTTGTCGCCGCTTTGGAAGACCTCGACTCGTCGAGGTCGAAGCGTGAATCTAAAATATCTAAAAGCCAGCTTAACGTTAACCTGGAAAGCGTTTTGCTATCGACAATATGACCTGTTCAACGTTCAAAATGCCAGCTTTTAGGTGTTTTAGATTCACGCTTTGACCTCGACGAGTCGAGGTCTTCCAAAGCGGCGACAAGTCGCACGCACTCCACACGCTGCGCGAAAGGAGAGTTAAAAAAGGTAATGTTGCTCTTGTCAGAAATTTCTTGTCCATCGGTGGCGTTTGTCAACAATAATGAGCTCATGCCTGCGAACGGGTTGGAATAGGGCCGCTTTTTCCAGCCACCGACAATTTAAGGGGATTGTCCAGGTCAATTGCACCTCAACCCTCGTTTTGAATACGCAGTCATGCGTCGCGACGACGCTGAGAGCGTAGCGGTCGCAACGCTTGGCGGTTAATCGGTATTCCGTCCCATAGATATTTCCTTGGCACTTATTTCCTTTGTAATAATAACCTCCCATCGATAAATAAAGTTCCGCCCAGCAGAAGTCGCTCACCAACGCTTCCATCTCAAAATTGCATCCCTTAAGGCTGTCGATAAATTTTTCGTGAAGGAGGAAAAAACCTCCGGTATATCCATCGAAAAAGCAAGATGAAGCAAGAAATCTCTTTTGACCCACCGGCAAATATCCATTGAGTCT
Organism: Chlamydiota bacterium; assembly: GCA_013287015.1. Classification (GTDB taxonomy): domain Bacteria; phylum Chlamydiota; class Chlamydiia; order Chlamydiales; family Parachlamydiaceae; genus JABDEO01. The sequence continues at coordinate 1,117 of JABDEO010000085.1, read as the reverse complement.
AAAGTTCCATATGCATCCTAACATTTCCAATCCCAAACCGACTTGATTGAAATGGGCATGGCGAACATGTCTAAAGTCATAGTAGGCGTTAATTCCAAAAATCTGATCGGTGCATTTTGGCGCTATTCTAAACCCTATTCCAGCATTGGCGGCGTATTTATCACTCTTATCAAAATGATGGGCGCGCAAGTCCAAAAACGGCCACAAAGTTTGACTATGTACAGGAAAAGAAAGGGCTTCCAAAGTCGTATAGCTGGCATTATTGCCTATCGACCGTCCTTGATTCCGCCTTATTGATAAGAAATATTGATTGCAGCTTGGAACCCCCAGATCGCTTTCTGGACATGCGACGGCGGACAATGCCGCCGCCGGAAAAAAAAAGAGAGGAAGCATCCAACCAAAAAAATGATTCATTACAGCGTAGTATGACTACTAATTCCCAATTCTAAACATCGTGAAAACAACGCTTGGCACATCAGGCGTTTGAAAAGAAGCGTTCGCGGCGAGTAAGCCAAACGCCGAATTGGTGGCTGAGAATTGAACGGTAATGGTATCGCCTGCCTGAAGATGCAACACAAACTGCGAACACACATCATCGATGCTGTCATTTCTGTTAATTTGTCGGCTTGCGGAAGAAGCATGTGTGATTGCCGCGTCATTTTGAAGCAGAGTGAGATAAACGGTTCCCGGCTGACTGGAGTTCCTGCCAATTCCTGCTTGTCCGTGAACTGAAATAAAATATGTTCCCGGGTCATTAACGATCACGCCGTTATCAAATGGAACTAAGCTGAAAAAGCTATCGACATTTTCCAGAATGACTAAGCGCGGCAGCTGATTCAGGCTTGCTAATTGCGTCATGGAGCTGCTCAGCTGAGCATGCGGCGTCTGACTTGCAAATGCACGATTTGATAAAAGCAATAGACTTAAACAAAAGAAACAGACTTTAAGATAATTGATTGTTTTCATAGTTTTTCCAGAGTTGCGCCTTGAGGAAAAAATCATCAAATTTTGATCTTCAAAGCAAGTTTAGAAACATGAAGCGTCATAAGCTTTTTTTATGCGTTGGCCTAGTTTTAATCAATGAAAATTTTGATATGAAGAAAGTTCAAGGTAAAGA
>JABDEO010000084.1 GCA_013287015.1 Chlamydiota bacterium | reverse complement strand
CACTCTGGCTTTTTTATGCCGTCCTTACAGGACTCAACCCTTTGTCCGCATGACCCAGGCCTCCGCTCCGCTGCGACCTGGGCTGTAACATTCCGGTCCTTCGGACCTGTCTAAAACATTCCTAAAGGTCCGAAGGACCGGGATGTTACAGCCCAGGTCGCAGCGGAGCGGAGGCCTGGGTAAAACAAAAAAAAGTTGAGTCCTGTAAGGACGGCATAAAAAAGCCAGAGTGACATTCAACTTGCGGAATGTGGGTTGAATGTATCAGCAACCAGGTCGGGACGACCTGGCTACTTTCTTTGCCATAACTTTTTGAGGACGCACCATTAAAATGATGCTTGTTTTTTGTCGAGATAGTAGTCCAACAAGGATTTTAAATTGACGATGTCTTGCTCATTATATCGCAGTAGTTTTCGAAGAGATTCGTGATGACCGCGTTTGTATTGGTGCCAGAGAAAGACAGCCTCGAAGCCATCTATGCCTTTTAGGTCAGCGTCGCGATTGATGCCAAGTTGATTTTCGATGCTTTTCAGGCCGCCTTGCAGTCCAAGCTCTTTAAGCATGTAGCGCAAATCCAAGTGGATAAAATCATATTTACATGAAAAATGATGCTCGATGAAAGGCATGTCGAATTGTTTTCCATTGAAAGTCACAACAATATCAAATTCTTGGAGTTTTTCTCGCGCTTTATCGAGATTTTTTTCCGTTTACATACAAGTGCGAAACGGCTCCATCATAAATTCCAATAATTGTAATCTCATGCGACCGGGGAGACAGTCCTGTTGTTTCAATATCGACATAGGCGATCTTCCCCATCTTGCACAAGCGCCAATGCTCTTTTGGCTTTAAAACATTTTTAAAATAATGCAAGTCATTTTTTTCGAGGGCTTGTTTGGATGTAAATATAGCGTTTTTGATTTTTTCCATTTTGGCTTTTGGCAAGTCGTCGAATTGATCGACTTGTTGAAGAAAATCATCCCATTGTCGAACGCCATTATCCCATAGATGTTTTTCGAATTTAGCGGAGATTCCATCAATATGGGAAAAAGTTTTGGTTAGCATATTCACCAGGCTGTGAGGATTTTGCGTTGTACTTTGAATATAGAATGCCCAGGATAGGACTCGAACCTACACACCTTACGGCACCAGAACCTAAATCTGGCGTGTCTACCAATTTCACCACCTGGGCAAGGGATGAACTAACAAGGTAGCTTTTTCATCGGTTTTCGTCAATGCGTAACTTTTAATTGCACCCAAATTTCAGCAAGGCTTTGACATTTTTTTTAAGATATCGTATCAAATTACTCGAGCTGGTTGATGACAGCGGTCTCAAAATATCACGAAAGAAAAGAGAGAGAGAGAATGACAGCTCAAGCAAAGCGATTTTTGTTGACGGGAGGACGTTCGACCTCTACGCTTGATTTGGCTAGACAGTTGCATACCGTTGGTCATCAGGTGTTTACAGCTGACACCACTCGATGCCATATTTGTTATTTGTCCAATGCCATTTCTAAAAATTTCGTTATTCCCAGCCCCCGTTTTGAACCGGAAGCCTTTATTGAAGTTTTGCTTAATATTGTGACGCGTGAAGAGATTGATATGGTGATCCCTACTTATGAAGAGGTGATTTACATATCAAGGCATTTAGAAAAATTTCCAAAAAGCTGCAGCGTATTCAGTGATGCATTTGAAAAATTGCATAATTTGCACAATAAATGGCTCTTCTATTGCAGACAACAAGCGCATGGCATTAAGGCTCCGAAAACAGTTTTAATAAAATGTGAAGAAGAGCTTAAGGACCTCTCTTTTTCTAAGTCCTATATTTTAAAAGCCAGCTATTCACGCTCTTCCCAAAGCATCCTGAAAGTGAACCCGGAATTGAAAACATTGCCGAGTCTAAAAATTGAGCCGCGCAATCCATGGATTGCTCAGGAATGGCTGGAAGGCAAGAAGTTTTGCACCTATAGTGTTTGTCAGGAGGGAGTTTTAAAAGCTCACACGACCTATCCTGTACAATTTTCGATCGAAGGGAATTCATGTTTAAATTTTAAATCGATTGAGCATCCGGGAATTTTAGACTGGGTGACTAAATTTGTTGCTTTGGAAAAATACACCGGCCAGGTGGGATTTGATTTTTTTGAGTTGCCGGATGGACAAATCTATGCGATTGAATGCAATCCCCGTGCAACAAATGGATTACTTTTATTTCAATCTTCAGATCGGCTCGATCGCGCCTTTCTTAATGATTCCAACACGGTTATTCATCCTGTGCAAGGAAATTGCAAACAGATCGCTTTTGGCATGCTTCTTTATGGCATGAAAACAGCCTATAAGGAAAAGCAATTATCCACTTTTTTTAGAACTTTGTTCAGCACTAAAGATGTTGTACTAAATTTAAAAGATCTTAAACCATTTTTCTTCCAACCATTTGTGTTTAGCGTTTATATTTATCAAGTTTTCAAATGGCGTTTAAATTTGCCATCCTATTTCACTTATGATTTTAATTGGGATGGGGAAAGCTAACGAGGTATAAACCCACAGTTCCTTACTTAAAAAAATTCGGCATGCCTGTAGGGAGCTTGGTTTCCATTCCCTGCATCGAACTTGACTGCACCTTTTTTAGAGCATCCTGATAGGCCGCTTTAATGAGATCCTCTAAGCCTTCGATGTCCTCTTTGTCGACGCATTCAGGCTTGATTTTGATCTGTTTCATCTCATTATCGCCAGTTAAAGTAATCGAGACTAATCCATTGCCTGCAGAACCAATCACCTCGACATTTTGGAGTTGGCTTTGCATTTTCCCCAGTTGTTCTTGCATGAGTTTCGCTTGTTTTTTCTTTTTAGAGAAACCAGTTCCCATGTTATATCTCCTATCTATATTGTTTTTTTATTGTTCCTTCGAGTTCAATTGTTGCAAATTGCAACAACGTATCGTACCGACTCTGTCGTCTAATCGCGTCAATCTTTGTTTCCTCTGTCGGCCTTGCTCCTAATTCGATCGGCGCCGACATCTTAGTAGGCGTTGGATCCTCATTGATGGAAGTCGGAGACGGCTGCGCAATGGAGATCGGCGAAGCGAGTTTGGTTAACGGTTCCGCTGACTGCACAGGCATTGGTTTTTCCTCGGGAGGGGTCGGAGTGGGACTTCCTCCTACTTTCTGTTCCAATTCAGCAAGCCGACGCATTAAGAAATCGATTGGAATACGCTGATGACTTCGCAAGATTCGCAATAAAATAGCTTCTAGACCTACTTTACCTAATGTTGTAAATCGCTGCTGCTGCGCTTCGATCAAAAAATCCAAAATGGAAAGGCACTGCTCCTGGCCATATAGTTTTGCAGAGGCTTCGTACCTATCGCGTTCGCTATCGGACAATGATAAGAATGCGGCTGTTTTCCCTGATAATTTTATTAATAAAATATTTCGGAAGTGGTCGATTAGGCTTTCCAAAAATTGTCCAATATCCTTGCCCTGCGAAAACACCTGATTGGCGATTTCAAAGGCGATAGCGAGGTTGGCTTCTTTACCTGCGCGATCTAATTCAAAGAAACAATCGCGAGGCATCATGCCCAGTACAACCGCCACTGTTTCAACCGTCACAGAGCCTTCATGAAAGGCTAAAATCTGATCAAACAAAGATTCTGCATCACGCAATCCTCCATCCGCGCGGATGGCCAACATGCGCAGAGCTTCTTCCTGCACGGAGACATTTAAGTCTCCTGCAATCTGACGCAACTTGTTCATAATATCAGCGAGGGGGATGCGGCTAAGATTGAAGCGTTGACAGCGACTGAGGATAGTGGCGGGAACTTTATTGGGTTCGGTTGTCGCAAAAAGGAATATAACTTTTGGCGGAGGCTCTTCTAAAGTTTTTAGAAGGGCGTTAAAAGCCTCTTTAGTGAGCATATGCACTTCATCGATGATGTAAATCTTATACATTCCTGTCGATGTGGCATAACCGACTGTTTCATTAATTTGACGAATATCGTCAATGCCGCGATGTGAAGCTCCATCGATCTCTAGGACGTCCAGAGAATTTCCCGCGGTGATTTCACGGCACGAAGAACACTGATTGCATGGCTCGCAATCAGGAGTCGGCTGTTGGCAGTTAAGAGCCTTTGCCAGAACACGCGCCAGAGTTGTTTTGCCGGTGCCGCGAGCTCCACACCAAAGGTAAGCATGCGCCAAGCTTCGGCGCTTAATCGCATTTTTCAGCGTCGTTACAATAGCGTCCTGACCCAGCACTTCGCGGAAAGATTGCGGACGATATTTCCGCGCCAAAACTTGATAATCAGCCATGAAAATCACCCCTTATTTTAAGGCTCTAGCGATATTGAGCGCTTACCCCCTAAAGCCTTTAAATTGAATCATTCTAAGGCTCTTTGGCTACCACAGAGCCCACAGAGAGCACAGAGGGAGGTAAGCGCTCACCTTTGCATAAGGACCGTTTATCAAAAATCCACGCTCTTGCTCATTTGTTTAACCTTGCCTGTCTTTTCTTCTTTCCTCGGTATGATTACCGGATTATCAATATAAAATTGGAGAGTTGTATGAAGTTTATCAGGCCATTGAGATGAAACACCTAACTCTTCAAATAGTTTTAAACAACGATCAAATCTGTTTAGGTCCGTTGGTCTTTCCATGGTTATTAAGGCTTCTTTGAGTCCTATGCTCGTCGTGACGCTAGGAGATATGCCTTTTCTCACCAAAATATCATTATAAATCTTATGTCCAATTTGAATTGTCGGAATGTTAGACAAAGCCAATTGAGGCCCCATACTAGTCTGGTAATACAGAACAACATCAGCGGCCACTATCATATCCGCGGAAACATCCCACCCAGAAATAAAAATCGGCAACGCCTTCCCGGTTTTAAGAAATTCTTTCAATAATTTTCCGTCTTTATTCTCTTTTTTTGCGCCTGGATGCTGTTGCACAATAAAAATATAGTTGTTGTAATCCTCAGCTGATTCTTGGACCATTTTCATAAATGCAGGAAACGCTTCGTCGAAATACTCCGGGTTATTTCCACCAAGATATACAGCGACTTTTCGTCCCTGCATTTCCTGTGTTGTGAGATAAGACATTTCCTTAAGCAGTTTTTCACGAAGACCTATTCGTTCATTGTTTCGGCGATTTTCCAACTCCGACGCTTGCTCCAAAGGATAGTAGCCCACTCTCCAACACGTTCTGTTGAGTTGTCTATTAAATATTGTGGACAAATTTGCATTCGCAAACAATATTCCATTAGCTTGCGTCATGACAGCGACTGCAGTCTCGTTATAACCGCCCGGGACATCCTGTTCGGGATTATCATAGTAAGCGAGGTGAATCACTTTTGGCGTATATGCAGCAAAGGCCATGTGCAGGGATTTCGCAAAAATATGCCCGACATCTGTGATGACGATTTGAAGGTTGTCGCCTAATTTTTCCGCAACGGCCTGAGCTACCCCTACAGCATCGGAAGAGCTAAGATTCACTTGGTTAGGATTTAATTCCGAAGCTCGAATTTTGCGGGCCTGACAAACCTTCATAGCAGGTTCTGTCGCCCATATAGTGACTGTATATCCTTTTTTACCCAAGGCTTCTGAAAAAGCGCAAAAATGCGTTGCAGGTCCGCCATGAAGGCTAATAAAATGCACAGGAACGAATTTTTCGTTTTGATACAGGACATTTGTAGACGCATTTCCATATAATGTAGATGTCATAATTCCAACTCCGATTAATTTAGCAATCACGTTCATAAACTTTCACCAAATTCTACAAAATAGGCCGATAAAAATCTACAGATCGTTATCTCATGGGTGCAATTAAAAGTGAGGGCTAAGGAAGGTAGCCAGGGCGTCCCGCCCTGCTTTGTAGGCAAAAAACATTGAAGATAATACACGCGATCAGGGCGGGACGCCCTGGCTACCTTCCTGACCCACCCTTATCTCATCGCATGCCAAGCGTGTTGAATCATGACTTCCAGGGAAGCGTATTGAGGTTGCCAGTGCAATTCGCGATGCGCTTTTTGTGCGTTGGCGACTAAAATGGGAGGATCTCCTATGCGTCTGGCGCCCTCTATTATATGAATTTCACGACCGGTGACACGCGAAATCGCGGCGATCACCTGGCGTACGCTAAACCCATGGCCATTGCCAAGATTATAGCAGCTGGAAGGAGCTCCGTTTAACAATTTCTCCATGACGATGATATGAGCCTTTCCCAAGTCCTCAATATGGATATAATCGCGAATGCACGTGCCATCAGGAGTGGAATAATCGGAACCAAAGATCGTCACTTTTCCTTCGGAATGTTTTAAATTATTTAAAATAACGGGAATCAAATTAGATTCTTTGCGTTTAAAACGTTTGATCTCTCCTTCGGGATCCCCGCCGGCGGCATTGAAATAGCGCAGACAACACGATCGCATCGCATGTGCGTGATCTAAGTCGCATAAAATCGTTTCAATCATCAATTTTGAATGACCGTAGGGATTTATCGGACGGCAGGGATGAGTTTCAGTAATTCTAGACTCCTGTGGAAGACCAAAAATAGCCGCTGTCGATGAAAAGATAAAAACCTTTATGGAGAAGTGTTGCATGACCTCCAACAAATTCAAGGTCTTGACTACATTATTGTTGTAGTATTTCAGGGGCAAGGCTACCGATTCTCCAATATCGGTGAATGCGGCGAAATGCATGACCGCATCAATCGCATGTTCTGCAAAAATATTTTGTAGGAGCGGGGTGTCGCCCATATCTCCCTCGATAAAAACGCCATGGACCACTGTTTTCCGGTTGCCTTGACTTAAGTCGTCGAGAACAACAGTATGATAACCAGCTTGATGCAGCATTTTGTTGACATGCGATCCAATGAAACCCGCGCCGCCCACAACTAATATATTTTTTTTATGCATATGTTCCTTTTTTTTATATTGCTTCCATTTTCTGTGAGAATCATTTTATTTTCTAGCAAGAAATAGTGATCATGGCCGAAAAATTGCGGATTAATTTTTGATTTTGTGTTACATTAGTAAAAATAGGAGACAAGGCCTGATGAATGATCATTTCAGCGACCTCGAGAATAGCGAAGAAGTTAAATTCTCGCGAGAACGCGGTTTTTTTGAAAAAAGCATAGTCATCCGGGTCCTACTCGGTTTGATTTTCACATTTGCTTTATTTATTTTTTTGCACTTCCGCGAAGTCCGCATCGACATCCTAGAATTAAACAGCACCGCCACCAGCTATGTGGTGGCTCAAGTCAATTTTAACTTCTTCGATGAAGAAGCCACCGCTATTCTCAAAGAAGAAGCGGTTCATGATATTGGAAAGATCTATCAATTGTCAGATAAGCAAGTTCGGCAGCGTCGAATGGAGTTTGAAAATTTTCTGATTTATAATCAGGGATGGCGTAAAAACGTTCAGGATGCGACATTTGACGAAATGTATACGGGAGCCGACGCCCTGGAAAAAATCTTGTTGCAGTTGCGATTTACGGATGCAAGAACTTTGCAAAAAATGAAAGATTTGAATCTTCCGACGCCTTATTATTTAATATACATCCCCGCCGATCTTTCTGAAAGCGCGCCTCTTCCATCGCAGATTTGGAAGTTTTTGAGCCTAGCCGCTTTTCCAAAGACATTGTTTCACAAGGAAACCGCAGCATTGGTTATTGATTTTTTCAAGGGTGACGGCTGGATCGTAGAAGAAGATATCGGCGCTGAACGCCTTCTGCGCAAACGCATCCAAGGGGCGATACCCCATAAATACACGCATGTAAACGCCGGCAGCCGCATCATTGACCAAGGCGAAAAGGTCACTGCGCGCCATATCGCGATGATGCAAGCGATGAAAGATGCGCTAAAGGCCAATCGGAATCTGTGGCATCCATTAACGCTAGTTGGAAGCTTAATCCTAGCTATATTGCTGACCGGGATCTGTATGGTTTATTTGCATAGCAATCACCCTCGAATTCTCTCTTCCAACCGCAAATTATCTTTGATCATCACCATCGTCATTCTCACGCTCGTCATCTCAAAAGCCACCGAATTATTCCTTCTCAATTCAACCAGCAACGCCATCGAACAGATGCGCTATCCGGTTTTCGTCGCTTTCCCCGCTATTTTATTGTGTAGTTTGATTAACCCCGGAATCGCCACTTTTGCGAGCGGTTTTTTGGCCGTAACGCTCATGTTCACCCTTTCGTTTGAAAGACAAGGATTTGTCATCATCAACCTAGCCGCCGCTTTGGTCGCTATTCTTAGCACGCGATCTTTGCGCAGACGCAAAGAAATTTTTGTTGTTTGCGCTAAGGCGTGGCTCTGTTGCGTCGCCGTGATCTTCGCTCTTAGTTTCTCTCAAGATGTCGCCTGGAGCCGAAGCATCTTGGCGGATATTGTCAGCACAGCCATTTGCATGCTCCTGACAGCGATCGCTGTCGTGGGCCTTTTGCCTTTGCTGGAATCCACATTCCGCATCATGACCGATGTCTCCCTCACAGAATATATGGACCCCAACAACGATCTATTGCGTCGATTAACGATAGAAGCCCCTGGCACCTACCAGCACTCCGTCGTTGTTGGCAATATTGCCGAAGCCGCAGCCGTAGCGATCGGCGGCAACGGATTATTCTGTCGTGTTGCAACGCTGTATCATGACATCGGCAAAATGGTCACCCCGCAATACTTTACCGAAAATCAGCAAGACGGCATAGATGTCCATCAACTGCTGACCCCCCAGGAATCAGCGGCCGTCATCATCGCGCATGTCAGTGAAGGCGTTGCAATCGCACGCAGAGCGGATCTTCCCGAACAATTTATCGATATTATTAAAGAACACCATGGTTCCACCTTGGTTTATTATTTTTATCGAAAACAACTGAAAAAAATGGATGGAGATAAAAGCAAGGTAAACGAAGCCGAATTCCGCTACGCCGGGCCCACGCCCCGCAGCAAAGAATCCGCCATCATCATGATAGCGGATACGCTGGAAGCCGCCTCGCGTTCCCTTGATAAAATGGACGAGCCCGCTCTTATGGAAATGGCCCTTCGCTTAGTGCGCGAAAAAGCGGAGGATGGTCAATTCGATCACTGCCTTTTAACTTTAGAAGAATTGGCTATCGTAACCTCAACTCTCGTGAAAACACTTGTCGCATTTGGCCATACCCGCGTCAAATATCCAACCCGAGAACCTCGTCATAGCTCTCGCACAGGTATTCACCAAAACCCTAGTTTAGATGCATGAAATCTCTGCCGGTTTGGATAAAAAAAGTTAATGTCAGGATGGGCAGGATAAGAAGAATCAATGTATTAAGTTTAAAAATATAACATATATTAAGGTAAGCGCTTACCCCTCTCTGTGCTCTCTGTGGGCTCTGTGGTGGCTAAAGAGCCTTAAAATGATTCAATTTAAGGTTTTATATCCACCACAGAGCCCACAGAGAACACAGAGAGGGGTAAGCGCTTACCTTAATGACAGGGATGTGCGCATGGCCAAGTTTTCTTTAGCTCTTGTCACGGGGGCAAGCTCCGGCATCGGAGAAGCCCTATGCCGCTTATTAGCCCATCATAAAATCGACCTGATTATTTCAGGCCGCAATGGCGCACGCCTTGCTCAGTTGCAGGAAGCTTTACAAAATCAAGTGGCAGTGACTTCCATTATCGCAGACCTTGGAATAGCGAGTGAACGTCAGCGTTTAATTGAAATCATTCAATTAAGAAAACCTGATTTGGCGATCAATAACGCTGGTTTTGGATTATACGGAGAGGCGTTGATGCATTCCACTGCGGCTCAAATGGAGATTTTAAATGTGAACGGCAACGCCCTGCTTGAAATGTCTTTGGAAGCCGCGCGCGCAATGCTGGCGGAGAGCAAAAAAGGGGTCATTTTAAATGTCGCTTCAGCGGCGGCTTTTCATCCCTTTCCTTACTTGGCTGTCTATGCGGCCTCCAAAGC
>JABDEO010000083.1 GCA_013287015.1 Chlamydiota bacterium | reverse complement strand
CCAATTGCGCTTTAAAATTTTCATACATCCAGCAGCAGCCGAGCGGGATCTTCGAGGCAGTTTTTGAGCGTAACCAAAAAGGAAACAGCCTGCTTGCCGTCGACGATGCGATGGTCATAACTTAGAGCGACATACATCATGGGGCGGATGACGATCTGGTCGTTGACGACGACGGCGCGTTTCATGATTTTATGCATGCCTAAGATGCCGCTTTGCGGGGGATTGAGGATTGGCGTTGACAGAAGCGAACCGTAGACGCCGCCATTGGTGATCGTGAAGCCGCCGCCTTGCAGATCCTGAAGAACAAGTCCGCCGGAACGAGCCTTCTTGGCGTACGTTTCAATAGCCTGTTCGACCTGTGCAAATGACAACACGTCGCAGTCGCGCACAACCGGCGCCACCAATCCGCGATCGGTCGAAATCGCAATGCTCATGTCATAGTACTCGCGATGGACGATCTCATCCCCATCAATATAAGAATTGAGATCGGGAAATTCGGTCAATGCAGCCACGCTGGCCTTTACAAAGAAAGACATAAAACCCAACTTGACCCCATGCTCCTTGCTGAAGGTTTCCTTATATTTCTCGCGCAGACCGATCACTTCCGACATGTCGATCTCGTTGAAACTCGTCAGCGACGCCGCGTTGCGCTGCGCTTCCACCATGCGCGCGGCGATCACTTGTCGAATTTTCGACATCTTGCGGCGCGTCTCAGAACGCACGGATGGCGTCGCGCCAGGGGTTGCCTGCAATCGCGGGGGCAATTGAACCGGTTCAGATTTGGTTGTGGGCTCAGGGGCGGCCAATTCCTTGACAAAAGCCTCTTTCGCCATGCGCGCTCCGGGTTCAGTAGGCGATGATGGGGCGGCGACGGGCTTTGGCGGCGGTTGCGGCTGGGACTGCGGTTGCGCTTTGACGGACGGCTGTTCCGAAGGAGGAGCCTTAGTAACGGCGGACGGGGCGGCGGGAGCCTCGGCGGCGACCCCAGCGCTGTCGATCGTTCCGAGCTCCTGACCGATCTTGACAACATCTCCGGTGGCGACCTGCCAGGAAATGACGCCCGCCTGCTGAGCATACAGCGCCTGATTCACCTTATCGGTTTCCAGTTCTATGATCTCTTCATTCATCGCCACCGTTGATCCCGATGGTTTTAGGATAACGCCTATTGTCGCCTCGCTGATCGATTCGCCCATCGCGGGTGTTTTTATCACTGTTTTCATGAATTATCCCTTTGGCTGATATAATGCGCCGAACACTGCAGCCATGATTTCGGCATATTGTTTTTTATGCAGGACATGGGAACCGACAGCTGGCGAAGCGCTGCGTTTACGTCCTATGTATTTAAGTTCGATCGTCTTAGGAAGCAAAGCTTGCAATAGCGGGTGAATGAAATCCCATGCGCCCATATTGTACGGTTCTTCCTGCACCCAGATCGCTTCCTTAACGCCCGAATATTTCTTAATGATCGCCGTTAATTTTTCAGTATTCAACGGATAGAGCTGCTCAAGGCGTACAATCGCCAAATCTTTGACGCCGGCGGCGGCGCGTTCAGCGATCAGATCGTAATAAACCCGGCCCATGCAAAATATTAATCTTTTTACATCAGCGCCGGGCGTTGGGTCATCCAAAATCTCTTGAAACATTCCATCAGTCAAATCGCTAAGAACGCTCGTGCAAGCCGGATGCCGCAGCAAACCTTTCGGAGTGAAGATGATAAGCGGTTTGCGGATAGGATTCAGCGTCTGTTTACGCAACAAATGGAACAATTGCGCAGGCGTTGTAGGGTTGACAATGCGCATATTGTCTTCGCCGCAAAGCGATAAAAAACGCTCCACGCGCGCCGACGAATGTTCGGGGCCTTGGCCTTCATAGCCATGCGGGAGCAGCAGCGCTAATCCCAGTTTCTGTCCCCATTTTTGCTCGGACGGTGAAATATATTGATCAATAATCACTTGAGCGCCATTGCAAAAGTCGCCGAATTGAGCTTCCCAAATCACCAATGCTTCCGGATAAGCGAAACTGTAGCCGAATTCAAATCCAAGTATGGCGAACTCTGATAAAGGCGAATTAAGCGCGTCAAAGCGTCCCTGCCCGGTCTTCAAATTATTAAGGGGAGAATACGCTTTCTCCACAACCTGGTCCATCCAGACCGCATGGCGATGGCTGAATGTGCCCCGAGGCGAATCCTGTCCAGACAATCGAACGGGAATGCCCTCCCATAACAGCGTTCCATAAGCCAGCAGCTCGCCCATTCCCCAGTCGATCGGCTTGACTTTTTCTCCGTCAGCCACCATTGAAAGGCGTTCTTTCAGAAGATGTTGCAATTTTGGATGGATGTTGAATCCTTCAGGCACAGAACAAAAGCGTTGCGCGACGGCTTGCAGAGTGGCTTTTGGGACGGCCGTCGCAATGGAAGCGAATAAGACCTCGCCTTTGGAGCCATTGCCGTTTTTATTCGGCGCTGGCGCCTGGCGAGGAGCGGCTTTGCTCTCCTCCATCGCCTGATGCAACGCTTTGGTGAATTCAGTCTCCAACCCCTCCGCTATATGTTTTTCAACTACGCCCTGATGAATCAGCTGGTCGCGATAGATCTCGCGAATCGGACGTTTTTTACGAATCAGTTGATACTCGAGCGGCTGGGTGAAAGCGGGTTCATCCGTTTCATTATGGCCGTATTTGCGGTAGCAGTTTAGATCCACAAAGACATCGCAATGGAATTTTTGACGCAGCTCAACCGCCAAAATCGTTGCATACACGCACGCCTCCGGGTCCTCGGCGTTGACATGAAAAACAGGAGCGTCAAAGGCGCGTGCGATATCGGTGCAGTATTGAGTGGAACGTGATTCTTCCGGCGTGGCGGTGAATCCAATTTGGTTGTTGATGACGAGGTGGATGGCGCCGCCCGTTGAATAACCCGGCAGTCGATACAGCTGAAGAGTTTCATAAATGACCCCTTGACCAGCCAAGGCGGCGTCGCCATGGACAAGAATAGGGACGACTTTCTCCTGTTTTATGTCATCTTTCAGATAAATTTGCCGAGCCCGCGCTTGCCCTTCCACCACCGGGTCGACGGATTCCAAGTGGCTGGGGTTTGGGGAGAGTGAAATGCGCATTTTTTGATTATTTGGCGTTTTGACTTCAGCCGTAAATCCTTTGTGATATTTAACATCACCGCTGCCTTCGATCGAATTTGGAATCCAGTTGTCCTCAAATTCGGAAAAAATATCGGTGTGTGATTTATTTAGGATATTGCTTAATACATTTAAGCGGCCGCGATGGGCCATGCCGATGATGCACTCCTCGACGCCTAGCTTGCCGCCCGTCTCAATAACGGCCTCCAGCATCGGAATTAAGGTTTCGCCGCCCTCTAAAGAGAAACGTTTTTGCCCTGGATAACGCGTATGAATAAAGGATTCAAAGAGCTCGGAACGGTTGAGCTGCTGCAAAATCATTTTTTTTTGTTCGATGGATAGATCTATCTTGAAACGGTTAGACTCAATCTGTCGCTGGACCCACTCTTCAAGTTGAGGATTTTGCAATCCCATGTATTCGACGCCGATCTTATCGCAGTAGATCCCTTTAAGAATTTGAATAATTTCTTTCAACGGAGCGGTCTCTGCCGACATGATGCCGTAAGTGGGAAATGGGATCTCTAATTCCTGAGAAGTGAATCCCAATTTTTCAAGATTTAGCTGCCAAGGTTCTTCGGTGGAATGCGTGGCGATAGGATTAATCTTGGCCATTAAATGGCCATACTTGCGATAGGCTTCAATCAAATTGTAGACGCGCAAGTCATTGGGCATTGCTGAAGGACGAGTTGAAGGGTAGGTTGTCTCGCTTTCCAACGCAGCCAGAGCGGGACGCCAGGCGGCGTCGACGCTCGCCGGGTTCTCCTTGTATTTAGAATATACCTCTTCAAGCAGTGAAAGATTGGCTGCGGCCGAGTCGATCCACTTATCGGAATTCATACAGGCGCCTCATTCCTTAGATACACCTAGATTTACCTAGTATAAAATTATTTGGAAAGATCAAAATAAAATTGGAAAAACTTAAACGTGAAAATTTAAAATATCAGGATGAGCAGGATAGATTGAATGTATTTAACTTAAGGGACAAGGGACCTAAAAGACATAAAGGACCTAAGGGACACAACGAATCTAAAAAAATTTATATATTCTTTAGATTATCTATGTCCTTTAGGTTCTTTATGTCTTTTAGGTCCCTTGTCCCTTAAGTTAAATACATTCAATATATCCTTCCTATCCTGCCCATCCTGACATTAATTTTGTATTTGCAGTAGTCATCATGATCGATTGCGTTGAAAATTTTCTTGAGTTGTTTGGAAACGGCCGGATTTTAGAGGCGCTGCAAAGCATTGTTTATGCTCCGAATCGGCAATATGACGCCTTGAACTCCTCCCATGGAGAAGTTCTTCACGCCGTGGTGAACTACGCCGATGCAGCTGCATTCGCTTCTTTATATGCGCTGTCTAATGCGAACAAATACTTAAGACAGGTCATTACCCATGACCGCGCGTTATGGCTCCGCGCCCAGCCAGCTCTCTCTTTGCTGGAGTATGAACAAACGCTGTTGCATTTTTTTAATGTGGACGATCAGACTTTTGAAGCGTCCCAAACGCTGCTGCATCCGGAAATGGCGCATTACATCAGCAAGGAAAGAAAAGGCCTGCCTTTGAAGCCGGACGAGATCCAAGCCGCCGTCGCCGCGGCCCCCGCAGCCTATCGGGACTGCTTAAACAAACGAATGCTTTTAGGTTGGAATATAACGCGTTTTTGCATGCAAAAACCAGCGGTCGCTTCTTATATCAAATCTTTCGATCCATTTGCAAAGCGTCCTTGGCATGTTTTTCATTACCCGCTTCCCATAACGGCGCAGCCTATTCCGACAGCGGGAGAGATCCCTCTAATTTTTCTGGAGCCTTGCCAAGGCGACTACACCTCGTTTTTGCATGGATGCAACGAAAAACGCGCTGTTTTTGCCTTTGAAGACTGCGGAATTTTCTTTCAGACGCTGCAATTTCCCACTGTTCTAGATGCGCTATGCCGTCCCGATCATTTAATTTATCTGTTTGATGAATACCCTAATACGCAGCTGAGAGCTCAGCAATGGAAAGGCGCGACAAATGAAATTTTTCAATCCATATTCTTTGCCGAAAAACCAATCCTGCACGACACATCGGCGCTATTTGCAACCGCATTGAAACAATGCCTCATGCAATCTCCTCATGAGTTGATGCGTGATTCGGATAGCGCAAATTGGCTTTATGCAATCTGCAAACGCTTCTTATTTAGAGCGCAGGAAGACCGCTTAGGCGTAAGCCGCGCCGCCGCGCTCGTTACATGGACAGAAGGGGAAGCTTGGATTGATTCGCATAAAAAACATCCGCCGCCGGATCTCCCCCTAGGGCCTCCTCCGCAAGATTATCTGGAGCGCCGCCTGCGCAGCATCGCGGCGCAGCGCAAACCTCGGCCATTGGGAACTCATTCTAAGATCAAATTAGCGCATATTACGCCGCAGGTGGTTGAGGGAGGCGGACACGCCCCTTCGCGCATTCTCGATAATTTGTTGACGCACTATAATCGCGAACGTTTTGAAGTGACGCTGATCAGCAGCGAAAGGCTGACGCTGCGCTTGATGGAATATCCATTCAATGCAACATGTTCTCCGCATTCGACAAAACGAGCGCATAAGCTGCTCCATCGCGTGCAGGACAGCGGCGTCAAGGTGTATGTAGCTGACAGCGATCTATCCTACGAACTTACAGCTAAGGGAATCGCCAGCATTTTGCATCACCATGAGATCGATATCGCGGTGTTTCATGGCCCTGACGTCATCAATGCTTTTTGCGCTCAGATGACTGATGTTCCTCTGCGCGTTCTCATTGAACATGGGACAATGCCCGCTTATCCGGGTTTTGATATGATTTTTGTAAGCACGGAGGAAGCTCTTGAAATCTATCAAAAGCAGTTGAAAAATCTAGGCGCCGAAGCGTTCGCCCTTCCATTCGCTGAAGATGTGCGAATGCGTTGGGAACGCCGTCCTCCCTCCAGAGAAGAGTTGGGTTTGCCTCTGAACGCCTTCTTAATGACGACGATTTCAAACCATCTTCAGGCGCGCCTGGGAAATGAAATGCGCTTAGCCATTGCGGAAACGCTTCAGCGCTGCCCGGAAGCTTATTACGTCCCAATAGGGCCGGTCAGTCCGGAAGAAAAGGAGAGCTTTCAAGCTTTTTTTTCTCGAAACGGCGTCGCCGATAGAGTGATTTTCTTAGGCCATCGCGCTAATGCAAGCCAATGCGCGCGCGCGATGCAGCTGTATTTAAATGAGTTCCCTTTTGGAAGTTGCTTAGGGATGCTGGAGGCTATGGCCGCAGGCTGTCCGGTTGTGACGATGTACGATGTCAATGGCCCGCAGCAGGCGCGCTATGGAGGTTCTTATTTTGGCGTCGATAAGGCCATCAGGACTGGATCCATAGAAGATTACGTGTCATTGGCCTGTCGTTTGATTAAAGATAAAGCTTTTTATAAAGATTGGTCGGAGCACGCCGTCCATCAATACGCCAAACACGTGGACACTCAAAGTTATGTTGCAACATTTGAATCTATTCTTGAAAATGCGGTGAAGTGTATAAAAGCTAATGGGAGTGAAAATACGATATGAGATGGTTTATTTGGTTATGTCTGCTGCCTTGCGTCCTAACAAGCTGCGCAAGCGATGGCGACAGCAAGAAACTCGCATTGCTTACTCAACAAGAGATCCAGGGACGCGACGAAGGCGGGACGTCTCCTCCGTATGCGCGACCCTCCACATACCGCATAAAAACGCCGGTGGGTTGGGTGCGGAAAGACCCATTGCAAGAAGAGTCGATTGTCGACACGACCAAGGCTTTGTGCGAATTTACAATCCCAAATGACGAAGGAGGTCAAGTCCGCATCACTATACACTCCTTTCCTTCAGAAAGCATTGAAGAACGCATCCCTCCACGCGCGCAGATCGCCAGGTGGAAGCGGCAATTTACGGAACTCGACGCCTCTACAATGCTTGTCATTCCCCAAGCGTACAGCGGTTTCTCCGGCTTGCTTTTTGAGGGCTCAGGCGTCATGAATGAATCTCAAACCGCGGTCATGGGTTGGAGCATGCAGGTCGCTCCGGAGCATTATTCCACATTGACGCTGAAGTTGGGCATGAGCCGCACTCCTGAAGAAAGATGCAGTTTGCGGCAGATGCGCGCTGATTTCACCATCAAGGCTGTTGGTCCGAAATATTTAGTGGATAAGCATCGACGCTCCATTATGGCCTTTGCACGCAGCTTTGAATTAATTGAGGAAATGCCAGCATCTACATGAGGTCTTCGTAAGATTTGACGCTTTGAGCGGGCATTGGGGTCAGGCCTGACACTATGACGCTTTAAGAGCGCCGTCGGCGCTCTTAAAGCGTCATAGTGTCAGGCCTGACCCCAATGCCACGCGTCGTTGCGTCAAATTTTATTTGTTTGTAAGGGTCAGCTTAAATTATTTAGCGGGAATTGCTGACATGAAATACGCGCATTCTTTTTTCCGTTTTCTTGGCGGAATCCACTTGGCGATTGCATTGATCGCAATGACAGCTCTGTTTGTGATTGCTGGCACGTTGATCGAATCAAGGACTGAATCGCATCGCTATGCAGCGCTTTTTACTTATGGCAACCCTGTTTTCGGCTTGCTGCTCTGGGGATTTTTCATCAATATCTTGGTCTCCGCGCTGCGGCGCTGGCCTTTTCAAACGCAACATATTCCTTTTCTGATCACCCACTTCGGCCTTCTAATGATTTTAGGGGGATGCCTTATTAAGAATTTCTATGGGACGCAAGGAGCCTTGAGTCTGATTGAGGGCGGCGGCGGCCATACCCTGATGATGCCCGACACTTATGTCGTTTACTTGGAAAAACGAGATCCTAGCGATCCCTTCAAAAAAATCAGCGCGAATTATCCTTTAAAACGCAACTGGCTCGGCGCTTTTTATATAGAATCGCCTGCCGATCCCGCCTTTTCTGAACTGCAATTAACCCTTTTGGAATATCGGCCCCACTCACGGGAACGGCTGGATAGTTGGATCAAAGGCGATATGGCGTTCATCAATGGTCTGGCGCCATTTCCTGTATATGATCTGGACGAAAGCTTGGACCCCGCGCCGATCAGCGCAAGAGCAATATTGCACCATCCGCAATCCCCCCCATGGGATATTCTCGCCGGAAGAGTCAACGATGTCGCTGCAGCGGCCGCTAAGATTTATATTGAAGGCGCGGCGATCACTCTGTCCGATCCATTGACGCGATCGCCGCTTTTTAAAGGATCTCTGAAAGAGGCCCTCTCCGGTCCAATCGCGTTGCCGGATGGGTCTATTGCGCTGAGCTTGCATTTCAACTATTCTCCTCTTTCCGGATTTGAAGAGCCGCAGCTCGCACTGTCTCGCCGCCATCATGGTCGCCCGCTTCCTGTCAATTTCAGCGTGGCTTTGCAGGGGGATGAATCATTATTAAACACTTCTTTGAAGGCAGGCTCTTTGGATGTCGACATACATCGAACGCCTCTCGTTTTGCTATTGCAAGATCCCAACGAAGATGTTTTTTTCTTTGCTTTCGATCCACATGGGCAAGTTTATGCGGACTCTTTTGGTCAAGACCGCTTGCAGTCCGTAATCTCCTATGATCAAGGATTTGGCGGTTATGCGGTGCAAGCGCAACTCCCTTTTCCCTCTTATCCCGCGGGTCGTCAAGAACGCGAAGCGGCCGCTCTGCATCATCTCGATGTTGAGCTGCGTCAAGGTCTGCAAAACAATCCGGAATTGTCTCCTCCGTTGAAATTGCTGCAGACAGCTTGTGCAAAGGCCAAAACGGATTTTGTTTCAAACTGTCTTGATTTTATGGACATTTGGAGCCGCAGCGGGGCGTGGCTCTATCCGCTGTCTGCGAAGATGCCGGACAACCTATCCCAAGCGATGCGTCAGCTTGATTGGAGCGCCGCGCCTCCATATGAAAAAAACAGCTGCCTATGGGCGCATTCTTTGTGCAGTGATCTTGAAGCTGAATATCCGCCCGGAGGTGATTTTAACGCGCTTCTTAAACAGCGAGGCTGGCCGCTCGAACCCGCGCCTGCAAAAGATGATCAGGCTCAGTTCACGACTCTTGTGCAGCAGATTTTTTCTGTTGGGGATCAGTTGCCCGATGCGAAATCCCCTGAATCTCTGTCCGATTCAATGCAAGCCCGTTTGCTGTCGGCTTATTTTCAAGCCTATGGCCTCCATTTGCGCAACATCATAGAGCCTCCGACCGCGATTGGAGTTCAACCTGACGTCGTGACGCTCGAAGCGCCTTTGACGCCGCGCCAGCGTGATGAACCGCCGCGCATCAAGCTTGAAGACAATACGCCTAAGGCGACATTGCAAGTGCGTCTAGGCTCACATGTAGAACGGGTGACATTGAGCTATGAACGTTTTGGACGTGGATTAAAATGGCCGATTTTCAACGGAAAATACCTCATTCGATTCCAATCGGAATTTCGAGAGATCCCTTATCACGTGCGTTTGCGCAATGCGCGTCAAATCAATTACGCCCTTTCCGCGCAACCTTACAGTTATGAAAGCGATCTGCTCATCACTGATTTGCAACGGCAAACGACGATTGAAAAGACGATCAGCATGAACAACGTGCATGAAACATGGGATGGATATCGATTTTACCTCGCCAACATCGCTCCGCCTAATGAGGGGGCTGTCAAGCAAGTCCAAATTCTGGTCAACCACGATCCCGCCAAATATTGGCTGACCTACCCAGGCGCCATCATCCTCAGCCTCGGCGTCATCTTGCTCTTCTGGTTAAAAAGATAAACCGCAGTTGGGTCAGGCCCTGACATTATTGTTTCTTTTTGTTCACAGTAGAACTAAAACCCATTCAGAAATTTTTAAATAAAATTCATTCGTTAATATTTATATAACTTTTAAACTTATAGTATTTTAAGCCAAAATTAAAAAAACATATTCCGATTAAAAAAAAGAATAAAGTCGATCCGATGAACGCCAGAGATACCAATACCCCCCCCTCAATAGCCATTA
>JABDEO010000082.1 GCA_013287015.1 Chlamydiota bacterium | reverse complement strand
ACCTTTGCATGTTGTCCAAGACTTTTGCAATTGTCTCGGCAGGGGCGTGAGGAGGCAATCGTTTATCCAAAATTCGCATCGCCCAAATGCACGAGTTATTATTTCGCTCATCCTAAGCGCTCATCTTATTCAGTTGCTTGCCATTCGAACTATACGAACAAATAATCAAAAGTTATTAAATTGAATAAAATCAATAATCAATAATATATATAAATCTTTATTTTGTTTACGGAAAACATGGTTTCTGCTACAATCATGCTTTATAATTTATATTTATTTTAATTTAGAGGTTATAATGAGTGCAATTGGGCAAGATCAATTTAACGTCGCTTGTGAAAATCTAGGAAAAATAAATTTCACAAAATGCAGAAGAATCGTTTTTGATCAAAATCATACGCCAAATGTCATTAAGCTTACTTGGTGTCAGGTCTTATGCAGGTGGATAAAAAAATTATGCTGCTGCGGTGGAAATGCCTCTCATGAACGTATAACGCATGTGGCGCGACCCATTCTTTCATTTTTTGAAACAAATCAAAAACATCTCAGCATAAACCATCTCCCTATTATACAGAAAATGGTCCAACTATCTTTAGGCGTGGACAACATAGAAAATAAATTTAAAGCTTTAATAACTGCTCTTTTAAGCGACATCGAGAAACCTCATGAGGATTACAACTCGAGTTTGTCGACGATGAAGACTAAACTCGATGAACAGCAGGAAAAAAATCATTCAGAAGATCAATTGATTCAAAATCTTGAAGAATTAAAGAAAAAACTTAACGAACTAAAATCAATGAGCGAGGCGTTCAAGAAGCAAAACGAAGCGGATCGAGAAGAAGCAAACAATGCAATTGGAAAGTTGAAAGAAGATCAAAATCTTGTTCAAAAAGAAGCGGACGAACGAGATAAAAATATAAACAAAATTCAAAAATTAATTAAAGATACTGAGCAAATTATAAATAACGCAGAAAAAACAAGGGATGAGTTAAATAAAGATATAAAATCCTTATTAGAAAAAGAAAAGCCAAACAGCATATTTTTAGAAGCGGTGTCCGAGCATGCAAAAGAAAAAGAAGGAGAAAATAACAAAAATCAAAAAATAATAAATAAAAAGAAGCTGATTATTCAAGAGGCATGCGATGTAATAGAAGGCCATATATCACGGATTGAAAATTGGAATAAAAAGTTTAAATGGGAAGGGCTTTCCAACATTGAAAAATCTGAATATTGTTCAAGAATTGAAATGGAGGCTTTAGAAGTTGAGGCTGAGATCCGAGCTGTTAATGAAGATACTCAAATAGCCTCTGCAGCCCTCAAAGAACTCGCTAAGCCGGCAAAGTCATTGCCAAAAGTGGATACTGTAAAAATTATATTAGCTGAAGGTCAATCGATAATTGTAAAATGTGATTTAATAAAAAAATTACCTCGGTTGCGATTCAAAAAGCAAACCATGATCGAAAAAGAGTTGATACTAGATCTGAAAAATGATCCGATTGTAGTTAAAGCGTTTCCTTATATAATAAAAAAATATTTTGCAGCGCTTGGTGATATTAATACTTTTATTTTTAACATAAAGCCTGAGGAATTTGGCAAAGAGTCTGCAGCGCTTTTAGCGATTGATGATCACTTTTCGTTCGGCGCGGAGACAGAATTTACAAAAACTATTCTAAATCCCATAAATCAAAATCGAATTTTTCCCGAGATTTTTAGATCAAAGCATTTCGGATCGGGACATTATTTAATTCAACGCGCCTGCCAATGGACGGCTATGCACTTTAAAGAAGTGAATGAAGGTGTTTTTCTTGAACTTCCACACTCCTATTTGATAGAACTTTTGAAGCAAGAAAAGATGACTTGCAATGAAGAGGCGCTAGTTACGAGTGTATTAAAATGGGTTGCAGCAAAGGTTGCAAAGGATCCTTCCGTAAGCGGCCTACAACTTTTACAAATGAAGACTAAAGATCAGGGTGAATCCATCGTGGATCATATTCATTTCAAAGAATTGTCAATTGAATTTATGCAAAAAAATCTCATCGATGCAAAAATCGTTTCCAAAGAAGAACTCACCGTCTGGGCAACGGCTGCAATAACCAAGAATTTTTCTCCTCGCAACGACGCTAGGTCGGTTCAAATTGTTCATTCACAGACACCTGAAGGAAAAAATCGGATTATTATGGGAGCAAAATTTCCTATAAAAGAGTTTAATAACATCATTATAAATAAAAATCGAATAGTTTACGAAGAATTAATTAATTTTAATGGAAATAATTATAAACTTGTTATTGGCGCTCCATATATATATGCTGGGCAGTTGTATAAAAGAATCGGCCTTGAATGTCAAGATGACGCTCTTCCGCTTCAGGTTAATGTTTTGGTTACAATTTCTGCAGATGGATCGGAGGGGGACCTTAAGACCATGATGGTAGAGCAAATATCGGATGATGAATTTTATTATTATTGTTGTGGCATGTTCCCCATCAGTCGATTGGACGAAGTAGTAGAAAAGGCTAAAAAAAACGTTAAAATAGAAATTATAATTACGAAAAAATAAAATTATAAATATTAAAAATCGCGATAAATGATGTAGATTGAACTAATAAATAAAATAATTTTTTAACAACTGGTGATTAAATGTTGTGCAATACATATGCTCAATTTCAGGGAGTCTATAATGATCTAATTCAGTTCGGTCATGCAGGCCACGAACGAATTATTATCGCCGCTCATGATCATTTGCCCCACACGGCGCGAACCAGTTGCATTCATGCCTTTGCTAAATGGATTAAACGAGCATTTAGGCGTCTTTTTTGTTGCGGCGGCAATGCGCCTCATGAAAGAATCGCCCAAGCCGATACGGTCATGGCGTTTTTTCGAGCCAATACGCAGCATATGACTGTAAAACATCTTCGGGGCGTCGCTAAAATTATTGCCAAAATTTCTCTAATCCCTCACATGCAAGAAGAATTCAAAGGGCTATCAGAAGTCATTCTAAAAAATGCTGCGGATACATTGCTTCAGCGTCAGACCGAATTAAGTGAGCTTGAAAAACAGATTGGTGACCTTGAACACAATTATAAAGAAAAAGCATTTGATCATACAGAAATTCAAACTCTTGAAGAATCAATAAAAAACATTGAAGAAAAATTGAATGAGTTGAAAAAACAGCAGGTTGATCAGAAAAATGAACAGCAAAAAAACTGTCATGAACAAGAAAATAGTTTGCAAATGATCAAGCAGAAATTAACTGGGACTGCCTCTCAGCAAGCTCAGTTGGAGACTCAATTGTCCAAAACGCAAAAGGAAGAGAAGAGACTAAAAAAAGAAGTTAAACGACATGAAGCGGCAATCAGGAACATTAAAGCGCGTATGGAATATATACAGAAAAGCTGGGCGTTTAAGCATGCAGAGACAGCTGAATTTAATAAATTAACAGAAAAAGAAAAAATTAACTTTATAAAAAAAGAACTAGAAAAATCTTATGTTGAAATAGAATCGAAAATGGAAGAAGAACTTATGCGACAGCAAATAGAGTTGGAGGAATATCCGCATCCCGATATCGAAGCGATCGCACAGGCGCAGGAACAAATAAAACAAATAGAAATGGACAAGACAAAACTAGATGCAATAAAGAAAAATCAACAAAAACAGACTCAATTAGAAATAATAAATAAAGCCGAGCAACGCCTTGATCGAATAATACAAAAAAGAAAAGAGAATAAGCTATCCTTGTTTGAAGTAGATTTAAAAAACATTGAAAAAGAAGGGCCGGAATTGATAAAGGCGATGAAGAGCGATCCGGTACAAGTTGACCTTGATCTATGGAAGAAGCGGATACTGGAACAAAAATTGGAGGTGAGAAAAAAGAGAATGCAGAAGATGGAACTAATTCGAGCGAACGGTGAAATAAATAAAATAAATCTTAAATTGGATGGAGAAAACCCTGAATTAGGTAAAGAAAAGTCTAAAAAACCTAAAACAAATAAAATATCACAAGATGACGTTGAAAAGATAAACATAAAACTTGACGACTGGAAATACATTGTCAAGGAAGAAACAGATTCTGTCGAAAAACTTTTTGCTGTTATTGAGGGTGATCTTAAACGCATTGAATCTCTAAAGAAAAGCCTATCGAAAAGCATATCGAAGGAAGAGAGGGATGCTCGTGTCAAAGAACTTTTTGCTGTTATTGAGGATGATCATAGACGCATTGAATTTCTAATGAGAAGTCTATCGAATGCGGAGGCGACGTCTTATCTTGAAGTAATAAAAAACAGAAATGAAGGAGTAAGAAATACATTACGCACACGCCAACAAGAATTATGGGCGTCAGGACAACGCGAAAACATTCCTTCAGTAGAGATTACTTGCAATAACGGGTCGACCCTTGCTCTTCCGTCGGGTCTTGTTGAGGAAATCCCTTATATCCGTGCAGCAAGTAGGTGGGTTAATTCACAACGCGACGAGCCGCTGCTTGATGTTAGACTGAAGGTCAGCAAAATAAAAGCGACCGCTCAGGACATAGAGGAGATGCTGGACATAGAGAAGATATTACCTAAAGAGAAGAAGACAGGCATAAATACTTCATTCGTTAACGAATCCATCGTTAAAGAACTCAAGCAACTGCAGGAAAAAATAAAAAAATATCTCACATCTGTAGAGTCGCAATTGAAAGGGATAGAAGGAACCAACTTGGATGAAAAAGAGATGAAGGAGTTAATTAGTACTCTCTTGAAAGATGGTAGTCAGCTTGAAAAAGAATTTCAAACTATTCTTGAGCGTGATCCATTTACTCCACTTAAGAAGTTAGTAAAGGAAATAAGAGGATTAGAGCAACGAGTAACTGAAAAAACGACAGCGCAGAAGAACAGGGGATGGGATGTGCTTTGGTATGCTGATTTTAGAGAAGAGATAAAAAATTTTTCCACAATCGCAAGTGCAATACTCAAAAAAAATGATGTGGATGAAAAAGCGATACGAACATTAGATGAAAAAACGCTACAGGAATTAATTGAATATTTTTCAACAACACTTGAACGGCATGAAAAAACATGGTTGGAGATGCTAAATGGAGAGCCAGAATACTATGTGGAAGTACAACAAAAAAGTGAACAAATGCAAAAAACAATGGTCTTAACACATGAACAGCATCAAAAAGAGATCAATCAGGCTTGGGAAGAGGTTGCGGAAGCTGATGAAAAAGACAAGCATGTTAAGTCTAAGCAATTGCAGCAACAAATGAGAGCGATGTTTTCTGAGGAAACGATATCTATTTATTTTGCATGTTTTACAAATACAAAACTTGTGGAGGATCAAAAAAATTATCAAACAATTTATGACCTTTATATGTTGGATGACTTTTTCGCTCCGAATTCGGATAGCGATCTCAGTAAACTGCTCTTAAAACAGTTGATAGAACTAGGTGGAGGTGAGAAACAATTTTTTATGCGCTTTCTAACCACTTCATCGCTCCCAGGTTGCCATTCATTAGTTCAGCTTGCCTGCACATGGGCCGCTAAAAATTTTAAGGAAATTGATGAGAATGGGTTATTTATGAAACTCAGCTATGAATATTTAAGCGAGCTCCTAAAGCAAGATTATATACATATAGAAGACGAGTATGATTTATTGAAAAAAGCGCTGGTTTGGCTCGGTAAAAAGGGGGAATCAGTTGAGCGGATTGTTTCAATGTTAAATCATATTCGTTTCGAACATATTACGCGAAAATCTGTCGTAGCGGAGAATATATTTAAAGAGATAAAAAAAGATCAGAACCGACCCAAACGAACCATGAAAATACAAATAGATATAGCTGGCAAGGTCTGGTCTTCAGATGAGAAAAAATTTACTCTGAAATATACATTTCCGAAAAAGATTATTGAAGAATGGATGAAGACATCCAAAGAGTTGAGGGGTGAAGTTATAACAATTAATAAAAAAAGATATCAACTTGTGTTTTCTCCGAATGGCCCTGTATATATTCCAAAATATGAGAGTACTGGAGGAGGCTTTGCGATGTGTCTTGAATGTTTGGATGATCCAAAGGCGAATTTCACTGGCAGCATGCATTTTACAGGGGAACATACATGTTCTTTTAGCGGGGGTTATGGCGCTGAGATGTCAAAAACTGTTGATGTATCCAAACATTTGCGCCGTGGCATTTGTTATCAGATGAATGAACTCGTGAGATTCGGATCTACAGATTTTGTGGATTTAACAATCGACATTCAGTCTTTTTAATACATTAAAGCATTGCAATTAAATTGCTATGTATGTAATATAAGTGGCAAAATTAATAACCCACATTCCGCAGGTCGCTTGACTTCAGGCTTTTTTTAACCCTTCTTTCGCGCAGCGTGTGGAGTGCGTGCGACTTGTCGCCGCTTTGGTAGACCTCGACTTGTCGAGGTCTAAGCGTGAATCTAAAATATCTAAAAGTTGGCATTTTGAATGTTGAACAGGTCATGTTGTTGATAGCAAAACGCTTTCCAGGTTAACGTTAAGCTAGCTTCTAGGTATTTTAGATTCATGCTTCGACCTCGACAAGTCGAGGTCTTCCAAAGCGGCGACAAGTCGCACGCACTCCTGAGAAAGCACGAGTTTTGGATAAATGATTGCCCTAACATTGACGCTT
Organism: Chlamydiota bacterium; assembly: GCA_013287015.1. Lineage (GTDB taxonomy): Bacteria > Chlamydiota > Chlamydiia > Chlamydiales > Parachlamydiaceae > JABDEO01. The sequence continues at coordinate 3,550 of JABDEO010000082.1, read as the reverse complement.
TGGCGCGTATTTTGGGGTCAGGCCTGACCCCAAAAATACCTTGGCGTTTTTAAAAGCATCACAGTGTCAGGTTGAGAAAATACGCTTTCTTTTTGATATGAGAAGGCGAAGTTTCTCGGGGGCACGCTGCGCGAAAGAAAGGTTAAAAAAGCCTAAAGTCGAGAAAGAATATATATTATGTTTTTTAATTTAATGACATTAATCCGCGTTACTCAATAAAGTTAAAGATACAAACAATGATTAACGCAGAACGCTTTCAACAGGTTTATGATAACCTCTCCCGATTTGGTTTACCAGGGTATGAACGAATCGCTTTTTCTTCTAATAATCATCTTCCATACACGACTCGCTTCACTATTTGTCAAAATGTTCTCTACTACATAAAACGATTATTCTGTTGCGGCGGCAATCATCCTTATGAACGCGTTGCACGCTCCGCCCAACCGGTTCTTCAGTTTTTTCAAACACATAGAAAATTTCTTGGCGATCAACATCTTATCGGTCTGACGAAGCTATCGCACTTGTCCAGTCACACTAAGCCAGGCTTTGAAGAGCTAATCGTTTCCATTTTTCAACAAAATCAAACGAAAGTCGAAGCTCTTGAGCAGAAGCAAAAAGATCTTCAGGCGACACAAGAAAATATTAAAAGTCAGCAGCAGCATAAAGAAGACTCGGAGTTGACACGAGTCAAACAGCTTGAAACAGGCATTGGCGATTGTAAGGCGATGTCAATGGCGTTGCAGGAGGAAATCCAGATCCTACAGGCCCAAGAAAAACAACTTCTCACTCAAGAACAAATGCAGGAAAAAGCGGATCAGGTGCATTGGACGGAGCAGGAAAAAGCCATCGAGGAATGCAAGAAAAAGATTGAGAATTTTCAAGAACAAATTAAGGAGATGGAAGAAGAGATGACACGTTTAAACACGGAACTCTCAACCGTCACTAAGAACAAAGAAGAACTTGAAAAGCGCGAAACAGAAAAAAAGCAGGAAGTCGAGAAAAAAAATTCGGAAATTGAATTGAAAAAAGAGTTCATTCAAAAGATGTTAAAGCCGGAAAAAACACGCATAGACGCATTTGAACAGGCATATGATGCAAAACAAAAAGCAATACAAAAAAAACATAAAGACATTGCAAACAAAATTGAAAAACTTCAAGAGGAAAAAAGACGTATAGAGCGGCGCTTGTTTTCAGATTTAACAATAGCGACCAAGCGTGAAACAGCGCGGATTGAACAAGGTTACATCACCAGAGATGGAATTGAGAGTAGAGCAATTGCTATTAGCAGCGATCTTGAAGCCGCGGAGAGAGAGAAAAATCAAATAGAGGAAGAATTAGAAAAATGGAAGAGAGATGCCGAAAAATGCGATCTGACACCCATACGGATTATTTGTTCAGATGGAGAGATGATTGCAGAGGCTGAATATGTGCAATCCATCCCACTACTACATCATTGGGGAATAACTGCAATAAGCGAAGGGCCAAGCGGTTCGCAAGTGCGGGTTATCGATCTAAGTAAAAGCAATCTGATGAAAAAATATTCCGTGAAAACATTACGAATTTATTTTAGATGTTTAGAGGAATCTATTTTTATAGAAAAGCAGGAGAATGAAACAGATATCTTTGATTTATATTTAATTGCTGATGTGTTAGGTCATCGAAAACAGAAAGAATGCATATTAAAGCAATTATTTAAGATATTCAAAGGAGAATATAATTTATATCTGCGACTTTTATATGTGCTGGGATTGCCTAAACTGCCTGTGGGAAACTCATTAATTCAACGTGTTTTCAAATGGGCGGCTAAGAATTTTGATTGCATAAGCAAAAAACGTTTTTTTGACATTAACTATGAATATTTGATTGAAATCTTAAAACAAGAAGCAATCAATATAGACAGTGAAGAGGCATTGTATAAATGCATCCTATCTTGGGCAGCCCAACAGAAGATTAATTCCGAAAATCCATCCAGCTCTAATATTGTTAATGTTTTGGAAAAACCATCTGAGACATTGCAAGAATCAATCATTGATTTTATTCCCATTCATGAATTTTCTGCGGACATGAGAGCGTTCATCACAACGCAATATGAAATTAGCCAAGAACAAATAAAGCAGTGGTCTGAACGAACAAGTCGGAAAAAATTTAAAAAGCATGCCAATAAAGATATTATCGATTTTTCAATCGAACGCAAAGACAATTTTATGCAACTAGATATCAAATTTTCAGCAATAACCATTAAAAGATGGTTGAGCGAAATTTTTTTTATATCTGACATCTTTACTGTTAATGGAACAAAAGTGAAATTTATATTGGCTGAGCCATATAAAAGACCGTCGGATGGCATCACATATAGATCGATAGAGATTTCATTAATAGGAGATGTGAAAAACAAGTATCAAGGCGCCGAAATCACCTTAGGCATGGTTCAATCTTCGTTCTCCCACTACACCTCAACACGAGAAGCTGGCATTCTAAACATCGCATTTCCAAAAAGTGTTTTAGATGCATTAGATTCCGAGAAAAAAGGGTTTGTTGAGCTAAAGATAAAATTAACAAAATAATAAAAAAACAGAAATTCGCGCTAAAAAATAGTTACTAATTTGAAGGACGTTAAGTTAAAAAATAAATTTCAGGATAGGTAGGATGGGAAAGATAAGGAAAGATAAAAATACAGAATAGAGAGGGAGTTGCAAAACTCACAAAAAAATCCTTCTCTGCGTCATCGCGCCTCTGCGCCTCTGCGCCTCTGCGTTAAATTACTTGTGGAGGCATTTAACGCAGAGATGCAGAGGCGCGATGACGCAGAGAAGGATTTTTTTGTGAGTTTTGCAACGCCCTCTAGATTTTAATAATTCAACTAATTCAACTATCCTACCCATCCTGAAATTTATTTTTTAATCTAACTCAGGGATGCCATGCAAAGTCTTAACAATCATCAATTTCAGACCGTCTGTGATAATATTAGCCGGTTGGGCTCGCCCGGCTGCGAACAACTTGTTCTGGATGCCGCTACTGGATTACCCACCGTCATAGCGGATCTCCCTTCATGTTGGCGAAAATTCGTGCGTTGGATAAAACGACTATTCTGTTGTGGAGGCAATGAACTCCATGAGCGTATTGCACAAATTGGACAACCTTTGTTTCAGTTTTTTAATATAAATAGGAAACATTTAGCGAATAAACATCTTCCCATCCTTACTCGGCTCGCTCTGATTCCATCTAACCAGCAGGCAGGCTTCAATGAGTTGGCGGAACTGATCTTGAAAAAAAACAGCGCCCAATTAAAAGAACTTATTCAACAAACAAACGATCTTGAGCAAGAAACGAAGGAACTTGAACAGCAGCCTATTGACAATGAAAGACAGCAACAAATTCAAAATAATGAGCAGCAATGCGAAAAATTGCAGCTCCAAATTCAAAATTTAGCGCAAGTCCAAGAATTAGAAAATACAAAATGTCTGAAAATCGCAAGGGGCGTTAAAGAAAAATCGGTTGTGTTTCAAAAGAAATTTAATAAACTAAAGCTTCAACATGAAGACAGTTCAAA
>JABDEO010000081.1 GCA_013287015.1 Chlamydiota bacterium | reverse complement strand
TTTCATGGTCGTCCCGCACTGCGGCGCGGGAATCAAAAACGACGACTCCACGTGCAAATGAGAACAGTTGACTGTGATTTGCTTTGTGGCCTTTCGCCAACTCATTAGCATACATTCTGTCAAAGTTCGCCCGCTCTTGTTCAATGAAAGACAGGGCCGCCGCTGTTGGAACTGCATTGGCTTGTACAGTATTATCGCTCATAATATCACCTCATAATAAAAATGTTACATTCTACCCGCTTTTGAAGCGGCTTCTTGAACTTGTTTCTGCATCTTATAACTGTCCGCCAGATAGTTGTTTGTGTTTCCCGCCACTTCATGGCTGGAGTGGATGTTGCGTCGAATGGCCTCACGCTCCTCTTTAAGGCCTGTCATCTTGCTGTTGAACTGGCCTATTTCGCGCTGATACTTGGCTTCAAAGGCTGTAGTGACGCCGGAGCCAATCGATGCGCCCGAAAAAGCAAACGCTGCAATCCCGGCTACAAGGCCTCCACCGCCGGCAATGGCCAAGCCAATCGCAAGAATGCCCATGGTGGTCGTAGTCATCTGAAGGCCTTCGCCGAGCCAAGAAGTGATTTTGGATCCAACAGTGGCTTTTTCAAGTTGTTCAGCCAAAGCTAAATGCTCCTGACTGACCTTTTTTTGAATTTTCTGTTCGCGAAAGATATTTTCATACGCATGTTGCATAAGCGAATGCCCATGATCGCGCCCTCTTTGGATTCCTGCATAAATTAATCGCAAAATGAGTTGATCGGAATCGACTTTTTTTAGGCGGTCGAGATTCTCAAACAGCGCTTGATCGGCATTGTCTCCGTTGACGGAGGGAAGATCTAATTTAGGCCGCAGCGATGACCGGTTGTTGGCGTTAATGCTGGAATCATCGCTCTCATACGGTTGCAGAGAATCTTTCTGGTGCGGAAGATCTCCGGTTTTTACAACAGGCTCGGTTTGATCGATAGAGATGTCATCTTCATCTTGAGTCTACCTGTTGTTAATGGCGGGATTCCAGTACATATTTGTTGGTTGCCGCTTCATGATTTCTGCAAAATCGGGCATATTATTGCTCCTTTTTTTTATTTATACAGGCGTCTCGTAATAATACAATACGCGGTAGAAGTTCTTTATGTTTTTGTATTTGGGTCGTCAATTTCTCCGCATTCAGCAAGGCGTCAAGCGCGCCCTCCCATTTGCCAAGTTCGAGCAGACATTCAGCGCCATGCAAGGGAGCGTAAGGATTGTTTGCATCAGTCAATGCGGCTGCAGCATAGGCGGCGGCGGCCTCCTCATATTCCTTCAGCATCTGATAAGCCGCGCCCAGCCCCATCCAGTGCTTAGAAGCCGTTAGATCGGCGAACGTCAACAAGCGGAACAGCTGTCCCGCTTCATCGTATTTGCCATTCTCATATAGACGGTATGCCAGGGCGTAAATTTCCTCTTTGGATGCGGCGGACATTTCGAGTCCCTCAGCGAGCGCATCCCGATAGGATTGAGTGAGTTCATGTTTTAACATAAACGCCCTTTCAATTTATTTTATGCCTTTTGCCATCTGCATCTTTGTTTCATGCAACGGCTTCAAGATGCTGCGAGCCATCTGATAAGATTCATAGCGCTCATTTGTCAGTCGATTGATCGTTTGGAGCTGCATATCATTCATGACATTCAAATCTTCCACGGTCATGCGGATATTCTCTACGAGGCGATCGCGTTCACCCTTGGTGTATTTAAACTTGCCATCTTTGATCTCAACGCCAATTTCTTTGGCTTTTGCGATCAGCTGCTGCAGCTCTTTATTCGAGGTGCAGTCGAATTCACCATTATCTGTTGTTTGCGTATTAATCTTTTTGAGCAGCTGGTGAAGCTGTGCGACTTTGTCCTGGCGATCTTTAAGCTCTTTAAATTCTTTGTGTGTTTTGTTGTGGAGATGGTGAAGTCGTTCTGTATTGATGAGCAGTACAAGCGCTTCTAATGAAAGGTTCTTTGGATCGTTTCCTGAGGCGTTGGCAAGGATTTCGCTAATCTCTTCAGCTTCAACAGAAGGGATATGTTGTTCGGCCATGTCGGCCTCCTTTGTTGCATAAACTCTTGGCGGTCGCCGAAAGTTTAGTTGTTGCTTCAAAGTGTAGCGCTTGGCGTTATTTCTGTAAATACCTTGCTCTAATTTCACCCTATTAAAAAAACATTAATTGTAAATAGCGAAAATCGAGCGCTATTTAAATGGAAAAAAAACATGACTTTAATTATAATCAACAAAAACTTTGTACGTCTTATTGTTGGTACATTCAAGGCCGAGACGGCCTTGTTACCTTGGCAAAGAAAGTAACCGGGTCGTCCTGACCTGATCGTTGATACATTCAAGGCCGGGACTGCCTTGTTACCTTCAAAGGAGCAAAAATATGGTGAATTTTTCAGAAGCTTTCTATAACAACTCTTTATTTTTGAATGGCGAACGCGCTTATTTTACTGAAGAAGGTGGATTTGAAGTTCTTCCAAAAGAGTCAAGGTGCAGTCGTTTTAAGCGTTTCCTCACTTTCCGGCAAGATCCTAACATTGAAGCGGTCCATAATCAGTTAAAAAGGGTAATGGGACAGATCGACAAACAATCAGGACGAAACTACAACGCTCTTGTTGATGAAGTCCATGGCAGGGGGGAAGCCAAGTTTAAATGCTTACGCAAAAATCTCGAACGATTAAGAGAAAAGCTCGATCGCACGGGGCATCTCAACTGTTTCTCAAGGTTTATATTAAAAATAATAAACTTTGTCCGTTGTCTTTTTTGCGCGGCGCCAATTAAATTGAAAAATTATGCCGAGATCACTTTTGAAAGAAGCATCGTGTCAAACGACATCCTTAAAATAACACATCCTTCTTTTAAAATTGAAATTTGCAAACTTGAAGAGAACGCGTCGAAGGTTACAGAAGCGGATAGGCTAAACTGCGGCTACTTTGTAGAAAGTTCTGACTCAAGAATAAGCGAAAAGATCATCAAATTGCAAAAAGAGTGGCTAAACGCTTTTCTTATCCAAGAAACTTCTAAAGATTACAAAATGTGGTGTCAGGTGTGGAGTTATTTGGAAATTACATTCGATTCTGAAAAGCAGCAATTTTTACTTACACTACGTAATCCACATGAAGATACGACTATTATGAAAGAACTTGCAGATCATTTGACAGCAGTGGACGAGGTTGAAAACACCATCAGATATCATGTAAAAATGGAGCGCAATTATGGCTCTACTACTGATATCAGCTTTCACGAGCTCGTTTGGAAATTCACTCCTACAGAATCGGAGCCTCTTCGACTTAATAAAGGACCGTCCCCGCTGGTCCTGGAGCCTGACGTTAAATATACTATTTTAGATGCATCAGGCGAGGTAGTCCAGTCCACATTTACAATAAAAAAGGCCATAAAAAAGACCATTTGAAAATTATCAGATGAAGCGTTATGTTATAGCCTAATATAAACGCACAGCGAAGAGATTGAAGGGAGTTAGGTAAAAAAAATAATGTCAGGATAGGCAGGATAGATAGGATAGGAAGAATAAAAATACGAAGGAGTTGCAAAACCCTCATACAAAATGAATTTTGATCATCCTATTATCCTTCCTATCCTGCCTATCCTGAAATTATTTTTTTTACTTAACGCCTTTCAATCTCTTCGCGTCTTTGACTTAAATTTTTTTGGAATATTATGACAAGAGCATCGTGGGGATCTCGTTTAGGTTTTATTTTGGCTGTCGCCGGATCCGCTATCGGCTTAGCCAATATTTGGAGGTTTCCCTATATCGTCGGGAAGCATGGAGGCGCGGCCTTCATAGCCGTTTATCTTCTCTGTTTAGTATTGATGGGCTTTCCTGTATTTATTTCAGAACTGCTGATTGGACGCACAACGCAGACAAGCCCCGTAGGCGCTTTTCGCAAACTGGGACGCAACAAGCTGTGGTCGGCCGCCGGCGCGCTCACCGTCCTGACAGGCTTCATCGTGAGCTCGTTTTATAGCGCCGTAGCGGGCTGGATTTTAGGCTATCTTGTGGAAGCTTTGCTAGGAAACATCACATCATTTGATCATTCGAATCAAGCCGTGTTGCACTATGCCAATTTGATCAGCAACCCGATCTGGAGCGTTGCGTTCCACTTCCTGTTTCTTTTAGCATGCACGGCAGTGCTGTATTTGGGAGTGCGCGAAGGAATTGAACGCGGCAACAAATTCATGATGCCTCTTCTATTCGCTGTGCTGATCGCGCTTGTCGTCAGAGGGTTGTGGATGCCAAACGCCGCAAAAGCGATGAGCTTTCTGTTTACTCCAGACTGGAGCCTGCTGACCCCAACAGCCATCATCATCGCCATGGGTCAAGCCTTTTTCACTCTTAGCTTGGGCCAAGGTACATTGGTGACTTACGGCAGCTATTTGAGAACCGATGAAAATTTGCTTAAAAGCAGTTTTCCGGCTGTTTTAATGGACACTGCAGTTTCAATTTTATCTGCAATAGCGGTCTTTACAATTGTATTTTCCGTCGGCATGGAGCCCAATTCCGGACCCGGACTGATTTTCCACACGCTGCCAATCGCCTTTAGCCAAATATCGGGCGGATACTTTTTAGCCATCCTATTTTTTCTCCTGGTTATTTTGGCGGCGCTCACATCTGAGATCTCCGCAATGGAGCCGACCATCGCCTATTTGATCGACGAGCGCGGCTGGAAGCGCAAGCCGGCAGTGTTGACCTGCGGCCTTGGAGCATTCCTATTAGGAATTCCAAGCGCCTTATCATATAATTTGTTGCGGAATTATACCTTTTTCAATATGACCTTCTTAGATGGTCTTGATCTCCTGTGCAGCAGTGTTTTGATTCCAATTGGGGGATTATTCGCCGTCATTTTAGTCGGATGGAGATGGGGATTCGCCAATGCGCTTTTGCAATTGAAGATGGGCTCGGAAGGATTAATTGATCGACATCCCATGATTGCACGCTATTTTTGGCTTTGCTTTAAATACACTGCTCCGATTTTAATCTTATTAGTGTTCCTTAATGCTCTCTTCTCTTAATTATGACGACAAAAAATTTTATTGAATCCTCTTTTTGCGAACCAGACGTCTCGTTTGATGTGCCGCTGCGCCCGCAATCATTGACCGAATTTGTTGGTCAAGATCAGATTCGCGAACGGCTGGAAGTTCTTATTAGCGCCGCAAAACAGCGCGGCGATGTCCTAGGGCATTGCCTCTTCAGCGGCCCCCCTGGCCTTGGCAAGACAACGTTGGCGAATATTTTAGCTAAAGCGATGGGAACAAATCTCGTTGTTACATCCGGTCCGGTGATCGAACGAGCGGGCGATTTAGCCGGAGTATTGACGAATCTCAAAGAAGGCGACATCCTATTTATCGATGAATTGCACCGCCTAAACCGCACTGTCGAGGAATATTTGTATCCCGCAATGGAAGATTTTAATCTGGATCTGATGATCGACAGCGGTCCCAGCGCCCGCAGCGTGCAAGTTAAGCTCAATCGTTTCACGCTTGCCGGCGCAACGACGCGCACAGGACTCATCACAGCCCCAATGCGTTCTCGCTTTGCTTTTTCATGTCGTTTAGATTATTATCAACCCGATGTTATTGAAAAGATCCTGCAACGCACTAGCCGCATCCTGAATTTAGATATCGATGCGCAAGGTTTGGCTGAAATCGCTAAACGTTCCCGAGGCACCCCTCGCATAGCCAACAACTTATTGCGCTGGGTGCGCGACTACGCCCAAATACGCGCCGGCGGCAAGATCAATCGAGAAGTGGTTCAACAGGCCCTTCAGATGCTCGCAATCGATGACAAGGGGCTTGATGAGATGGATAAAAAAATTCTAGAAGTGATTATCAACCATTATGACGGCGGTCCTGTCGGACTGAGTACAATCGCCGTCGCAATTGGAGAAGAGGGCGCGACGATTGAAGAGGTGTATGAGCCATATCTGATCATGCAAGGACTTCTCAAGCGCACTCCACGTGGACGCGAAGCGACCCCGCTTGCCTATCAACACCTAAAAAACGGAGGAACTATTAAAATATGATCACAAGATTAATATTAATGATTTTAGCTCTTTTGCCTTTCGCAAGCGGCCTGAATGCAGGCGTGCTCGAAAGACAGTTTATCAATAAGCCGGCGCCCGCGACTCCTCCTGGGATAAAAATATTGCTTGTGCATGACAAGCCAGGGGTTATTCTGGAAGTAAAAGGCAAATACAAATTGTACAATCCTCATAATAATGAACATATCAGCACCCGCTTTGCCGGGAAACGCAAATATATTCAAGCCATACAAGACGGCCTAAAATGGGGCGAGGAATTTCCTGATCAACATCAATTGCTCATCGTTCCAGACAATTCAGAAGTCACCACTGTTGTCGATGGCATAGAATACCGCGGCAATATCTATGTTTATGATGTCGGAGGAACAATCAGCGTTGTCAATGAGCCCGATATTGAAGACTATTTACATTCCATATTAACGACAAAAAAAACCAACGCTAAAGCTCCAGAAGTTCTTGCAGCCAGCGCAATCACTGCACGCACCAATGCGTACTATCTGACAGCGAATCCAAAAAATAAATTTTGGGCTGTCGATGGCCGTCAGGTGAATTACCAAGGATACGCTGTCATTGATCGCAAAAATCCCATCGCTCCCGCTATTGATGCAACGCGATACATTATTTTGAGTCGTTCCGGAGACAGTGAAGAGGATGCAACGCCGTTCCCAGCGCAGTGGAATTCCGAAGCGTTTGGCGATTCATCGACTGGAGAGGAAATATTATCGCGGATTTCTTTATCGGATGCCGAAACAATGGCGCAGAAGGGTCAACATGCCGCTCAGATCCTTGCCAAGGCTTTTCCGGGAACCAACACCGTGCTCATGCACTACCCGAGCATTAACGCTAACGTGAAATAAAACTTGCGAAGGCAATTCAACGCAAAGACGCAAAGGTGCAAAGGCGCAAAGAGATTGAAGAGAATTAAGTTAAAAAGTTAATGCAAGGAATTGAAAAGGAGTAAGCAAAAAAATAATGTCAGGATAGGCAGGATAGATAGGATAGAAAAAATAAAAATATTTTTTATTTAACTCCCTTCAAGATTCATTTTTTCTTTTATTCTTCCTATCCTATCTATCCTGCCTATCCTGATATTATTTTTTTACTTAACTCCCTTCAATCTCTTTGCGTCTTTGTATCTTTGCGCTTTGCGCCTTTGCGTTGAATTGCCTTGAAATTCGTCAATCTATCAGTAGTGTCTCATGTCCAAAGATCCGTTTCGCCTGACATCCTATCACTTTGATCTGCCCAAAGAGCTGATCGCGCAAACCCCAAGCGCAACCCGCGACCAGTCTCGCTTAATGGTGATTGAACGCGCCACCGGCCGCATCACTGAAATGGTGTTTCGTGATCTTATCGACTTTCTAAATGATGGCGATATGCTGATATGCAATGACACCAAAGTGATCCCTGCCCGGTTAATAGGAAAACGCGATGGGGGCGGGGAATCTGAAGTTTTCTTAATCCGCCGTCTTGAAGAAACCCTCTGGGAGGCATTGGTTCGCCCCGGCAGAAAATTACATGCAGGGAGTCGTGTAACTTTTGACGCTGACTTTTTTTGCGAGGTCCTGGAAGTATTGCCGAATGGAAATCGATTCATTCGCTTTCACTGCCAGGGGGATTTTGACCTGCTGCTGAAAAAATATGGCCAAATGCCGCTTCCTCCCTATATTCAACGAGAAGCGGGTACAACTGACGCTGACCGTTATCAGACGGTATATGCCGCGCACTCCGGCGCCGTCGCCGCTCCAACTGCAGGTTTGCATTTCACAAGAGAAATGTTGGAAATGCTGATGCAAAAAGGCGTTTATCAGACGACCGTAACGCTTCACGTTGGATTAGGAACCTTTCGACCAGTGCAAACTGAAGACATTCGCCAACATCAAATGCATATAGAGCGTTTGATCATCTCTTCCGAGGCGGCGACACAGATCAATCAACGCCCTTTTGGAAAACGTCGAATCTGCGTTGGAACGACTTCATGCCGCGCTTTAGAAACAGCATCGACAATGGAAGGGGTGATTGCAGCAGGGGAATATGACACGAATATTTTTATCTACCCGGGATATCGCTTTAAACACGTGCAGGCCTTATTGACCAATTTCCATCTTCCCGGATCATCCCTATTGATGCTTGTTTCGGCGTTTGCCGGATACGACTTGACCATGGAGGCATATGCCAAAGCGATCAAAGAACGATTTCGCTTCTTTTCCTATGGGGATGCGATGCTGATTCTCTGAAGATGATGGTTATTCAGAAGGATTTCGGTTTTGAATTTTTTATTATATTTTTTCAAGACATAGAGCGCTGCAATTGCAATGCCTACAATAACCAGCGCAGTTGTAAGACTCTCTTCCAGAGTGTGAGTAAGGCTTAGCGAAGCAGTGCCGATACCCAAGACACTTACTATACCGTTCACTATTAGGACCTTGACAGTGTCGCTTCTTGCAGCTATCAACTTTGATGACTCAGTTATCTGTTTGATTCTCACAATTTTAAGGAATGTTGGATCAGTCTCGTGGCTGTTGTATTTTCTTATTTTTCTTTCAGCTAACTTGAATTGATTTTGTCGTATATGGGCAAACGGACAGCCAAGTATAGGAATACAAAAAATAACCTTCAATGGCAGCGTGCTCCTTGGAATAACCGAAAAGCAATATCGTTCCATTTTCCGAAGAACAAAAAAATGAGGAACAGACAGCGCATATTTTTTTAATTCGGATTCATTGCTTAAACTTTTTTTAGCGACTGTACAGACTGAAGTCAATATGCAATATTCACGCACGTCAAGATAACTTGCGATACTCGTATAAATCGCTGCGGGAACCTCTCTGCCCGTTCTTATTCCTATACATGACGACAAGCACATGTCAACCTTAATCAAATGATTGCTTTACGAGAACGTTTTTTTCTCCTTCCGTAGCGGCGATCAATACTGCGCAACAGCTGTCGCTAAACACATTCACGGTAGTGCGGCACATGTCAAGGATGCGGTCCACAGCGAATAATAACCCAATTCCTTCCGCCGGCAATCCCATCGCTTTTAAGATCACAATGATTGCAACAATGCTCGCTGAAGGGATGCCTGCAACGCCTATCGAAGTGAACAAAGCAAGCAGGACCACGCTGAATTGCGTCGCATAAGAGAGCTCAATTCCATAGACTTGGGCGATAAACATCGCAGCGACGCATTCATAAAGAGCGGATCCCGATAAATTGATCGATGTGCCCAACGGAATAACCAAACTGCAGATGCGATTAGAAACTCCTGCGCGTTTTTCAACGCAATCAATTGTCACTGGAAGCGTAGCCGAAGAAGAGCTGGTTGAAAAGGCTGTGATTAAGGCCGGCGCCATCGCCCTGAAATGGGTGATTGGATTAAGTCCCCCAAGGAACCTTAGCAAGAGAGGCAGAGCGACACAAGAAAAGATTAATAAACCCGTGATGACGGTGAAAAAAAATACAGCTAAAGACCGCAGTGAGCCTAATCCTGATTGAGCGAACGCCTGTGCGACTAGGCAGAAAACGCCAATGGGAAGAAAACGCATGATTAGCTCGGCAAATACAAGCATCGCTTGAAAAATGCCCTGCCAAAAACCGATTACAATGGAAGCGGGGTGAGGTTCAGCTTTTGAAATCGCATAACCAAACAATAAGCTGAAGAAAATAAGTCCCAGCATCTGTCCATGAAAAGCGTCCACAATATTCGCAGGAATAATTTGCAGGAGCACTCCGACTAAACTTAACGTTTTTTCTCCAGCCAAGCCTTGTTGAATTTTCGCTGTGGTCGCTTGATCGACAAGGGCTCCGCTTGCATATTGAGTGAAAAAAGCGCCCGGATTAAATAAATTAACGAACAGCAGGCCGATTAGAATGGCTAAGAGACTGGTTCCCAGATAAAAGCTAAACATTTTGAGCCCAAGACGGCCAATCTCATTCTCACTGCCAATGCGCGCAATGCCGGTTATGATGGATGAGGCGACTAAAGGAACGACAATAAGCGTTAAGGAATTAATAAACAGTTTTCCAATCAATTCATAAACGGAATAGAAAGTAATGCCGAAAAGCCCTGCCGTTGTTCCTGAAAGAGTTCCGGCAATGATTCCTAATAAAATAGCCGCCAGCACTTTCCATGGGGACTTCCTTTTTTTT
>JABDEO010000080.1 GCA_013287015.1 Chlamydiota bacterium | reverse complement strand
CGTTGAATCATCAATTCCCTAGTGGAACCGCTGTATAGGCGTTCATTAAATTCTTTGGCGGCTAAACCAGCCCCATTGATTCCTCCAAAATACCATCCCGCCTCCAAGCTGCTTGTAATAAGTCCTGCGGCGATATTGCCGTTTTCAAAAAAATGATAGGCAGCGGCGATAAAAAGAGCGTTGAGAACAAACGAAGTCAATGCCGATTGTTTTTGTCCGATATATAGGTAACCTGCGCCTGGCAGAAAGGCGTTTAAAACTTGAGCGCGGCGCACAGATAAAGTTTGAGCATGATAATTCGCAGTAAAATCCGCAAGCTCCGGCTCATCATCTAAAACGCAAAAATCCGCATGAAGCAATGCTTCTGAAAGACGTAAACGACTGGCCGTTTCGGGCGCCCGCGATTCGATAAGCTGCAGAAACTTACATGCCTTTTCTGTCTGATCCACGCATTGATAGGACTCGTACAACATGATGATGAGATCGTCAAAAGCTGGAAATGAGGGCGAGACAAAGGAAAGCGGCCCCTTTTCAAAAGCGTCGATCGTCTCTTGGTGTTTGTCTCCCAAATAATAGCATTGCACGATGTTATAGTTTATCTGCAAACGTCTTTCTGGAAACTTTTCGGGAATTAATACATCCGCCCGTTTGTAACAAGTCAACGCACGGTATAGATCCATTTCGCAGGCAAAAGCATCGCCTATGACAAGTTCTTTCCCCCAATCCTGACGGCGTTCAGAAGCCAGCAGTGGCGGAAAAGCTGAAGCGCGGCTTACGGTCAACTGAGTGGTCGGCGTATAACTAATAGATGGTTCAAATTCGGTCTGAGACATTTGACAACCACTTAAAATTAAACAACATAATAACAATAATCGAATCAACCTATCCTTCCTATCCTGCCCATCCTGACATAATTTTTCTTCTAATAATTGCAATCGCACTCGTCCGGATCGCAACATGTATCGGGATTTGGCAGGTTGAAGAAATCAAGCGCTTCATAGGCTTCATACCGCCAACTTGTTCTATTGCGATTTTTATAATTGAAGATGTCTTGTTCATGCTTGGTGAGATCGTCAATCTCTTCCTGAGTGTCAATGATTTGTGGTCGAATAAAGACCATTAAATTATTTTTACTGTCTGTGCGCGCCCTATCGCTAAACGCCGCTCCTATAAATGGAATTCCGCCGAGACAAGGTATCTGAAGACGATGCAAAACATTCTGATCCTGCATCATTCCGCTGATGACCAGGAAAAAGCCGTCGGGCATGTGCACTTTTGTGGAAGTTCGATTAATATTCGTTGTGGGGCCGCCGACAGTGCCATTAGCGGGGTTGTTGGGAGCTAGACTGCTGACTTCTTCCAAAATATTCAACGTGACTACATCATCATCGCTGATCAACGGCGTTATTTTTACGCTGATCCCAACATCGCGGAAGTCAAAATTTTGCGTAACGATATTGCCGTTATTATTTACAATCGCCTGCGTTGGAAACGGCGTATTAAGGCCAACAAACACCTCAGCGGGAGCGTTGTCCTCCATTAGAAGCTTCGGATTCAAAATAATATTGGTTTCAGTCTTATCGTGAAGAGCCTTGATCAATGAACCAATGGAATTGAAATGCAATCCACCATAGGTAAGATGCTGTCCAATAATTCCCTGAGTATATCCAACTGTTCTCGCTAAAGAACTCGCATCAGGCGTGCTGCCCAAATTTGCAGTGTCCAAGGCGCCTGGCAATGCCGATCCATTGCTTAAAAAAGCTTGCGAACCCGCAGTGTTGCCTCCGCCAAAACGAGTTCCCCAGTTCACGCCATAATTCAATGAATCATCAAGAGTGGTCTGAAGAATCAGCATCTCGATGAACACTTGACGCAAAGGCGTATCAATCTCAAGAACCAGCTCTTGCACCTTGCCTAAAGCCTCTCCAATGCCCGTGAAAATCAGCGAATTAGAGGCCTCAATCCACTGCACGCTTTCAATAGCCGCCACTAAGTCCGCATTGTTTGAACCCGATTGCATCAAACTTCCCGCAATTTTTCCCAATGCGGTTTGCACCTGCTCGCCTTTGCGATAACGCAGCTTATAGATAAAAAACTGCGTTCTTTCAATATGACCAACCGGCAAGTCTGAAGTATTGAACTGAGGACGCACTAGACGCTCAGGCGAAATCGACTTTCCTGGGGCAAGCTGAAACACCCAGATGCCCTGAGGATCCAATACCCAATTGCCTTCAGGTCCAACCAGCCCTTTAGTCCCGCTCGGCGAAGGGGGCGGAGCGCCGGTTTGAAAACGCCAATTTCCTTGCCCATCCACTGTCCAATAGCCCTGAGGAGGCTGATTTGCGGCCGGAACTCCAGGCTGCTGAAGCGGACGGAAAACCCAGTGTCCTTTAGGATCAATCTCCCATCTGCCTTGGCGCAATTCAGAAGGCTGCTCACCTGCGGGAGCTCCTCCCGGCGCGCCCCCCGGGGCTTCTCCAGGGATTCCTCCGGGAACTCCTCCAGGGACTCCTCCGGGAACTCCGCCAGGGAGAGCCCCGGCTCCATATTCGCCTGTAAATTTGAGATCTTTAAGGTCAAACACGCGAGTGATCCCTTGATTTTGATCCAAGTATTGGAGGATGCCCATAGTGCGATCAAGTAAG
This sequence comes from Chlamydiota bacterium, assembly GCA_013287015.1. GTDB lineage: Bacteria > Chlamydiota > Chlamydiia > Chlamydiales > Parachlamydiaceae > JABDEO01. The sequence continues at coordinate 7,905 of JABDEO010000080.1, read as the reverse complement.
AACGGCGTGGAGACGATGAAGATGCTGTTCACGGCGCGATGGGGAACAAAAATCAGTGTTTGATCCGGTGAGATTGGCTGCATGATTTTTTGGGCGAGCTGCATCAGCGAGTCGATGAATCCGTTGCGGACGACATACTGTCCGATTACGAGTCCATTATTAGGCGCATCCAGGCTTTTGATTAGCTGTGAAGCTTGCTGGACGTTGGCGATGATATCCGTGATGATGATGTGGTTGGTGTCTTTAAACACTTCTATCAGCGAGCGTTCTGAAAGCAAAGGACGTAAAATAATGGCTACTTTATCTGGATCGGCGGTATTCAAACGAAACAACTGGGTGACGATTTCAGTGGGTTTCCCTTCTGTTTCCGGCAGATTATCTGCAACAACCTTGGCGATAGAATTCACTCCGGGACTCTTGTGAATGACGATATTGTTGCCTTGCTCCAAGAAGGTCAAACCATGGATGCGCAATTCCTGCAATAACGCCGACATGATATTCTCGACGGTCGTCGGTTCTTCAGATACAATTGTTACGTTGAACTGCAAATCTTCTTCATCAAAAACAAAATTTCGAGTGGAAATTTTGCTAAGAAAACGAATAAATTCAATAACTCCCACATTATTGAAATTAATTAAAATCGTCTTAACCGGAGGCTTATGCTGCTGTTGCGCAGATGGCGCCGAGGTTGATCCAACTGAAGCGGCGTTGTCGCCCAGCTGGCCGGATGGATCGCTTACAGTTGAGGCGTTAATAGAGGGGGTAATGGATTGCTGCGCCGAGGCGTCCTGAGGAGAAGTCGCGGCGGCGTCCGGCGAAGAACTTGGGACAGTCGATGCAGCGCCCGAAGAGGAATTGGAAGGAGATGTCGGGAGCGAAGCGTCACCCTGAGGCGTCAAGTGGGAAGAAAATCCATTGAGAGGAGAAGATGCGGAATTGGCGTCTTTTATCCTTTCAGGAGTAAGCGCAAACGGCGGCGGGGGCTCTGGATTAGCGCCGGCGGGCGAAGTCTGTTCACTAATCAAAGCATAGCTTACAGCGCATGCCGCGGTCAAAAAAGCTATCTGTAAAAAACGGCGATTCATCAACAAATTTTTCATGCACTCATCTGGGGTAATGTAAACCTATTTTTGTGGACGCAACAAGCGACACCAATAGTTATTCCAAACTGGACAATTATTTTCCATAAAAATATCTCATTTATTCACTTTAACCTCTTTTTCGCGCCCGTGCCCGAAGGGACGACGGACAAAGGACCTAAAGGACATAAAGGACCTAAGGGACCATAAGATTTAGGTCCTTTATGTCCTTTAGGTCCTTTGTCCCTTCTATTCTTTGCGAAGGATGCTGATAAGAGAGATGGAGCGTTCCTGAAATAATTTATTGGCTAACACGCGAGCTTTGAGCAAAATATTTTCGACCTGCTTTTGAGGAGGCCTTCCGATGCTTTCTTTCATTGCCTGCTCAAATTGTTCTTCAGAGAACTCTTGAGATGATTTTACGGCTGGAGTGGCGAATGTATTGAGAATCAGGACATCGCCTATATTCCACGCTTCATTCACTTCGATGAATTCAGTTTCCTGCGCAAAGCCCAAGACTTTATTTTGAGTGGATATTTTGTGCGGCGTCGTTTCGCCCGATTTAATCAGCCATAGATTGCCGTAACCGCACGAAATATAACTCAATTGATTCAATTGAGGATTGATAATAAGGTAATTTAAATTAAAAAGCTGACTCATGCTGTCCCGAAACAAAATATCATTCAAAAGAGTCACTAATTCCACCGGCTTGGTGGTCAGACGGCACAGCGAGCGCACCATGCCGCGCAATACAGCTGTATAAATCACCCCTTCAGCTCCTTTGGAAGAGGCCTCCCCCATAATGATTCCATAAGCGCCTTCCGGAATCTCAAAAAAATCATAATATATTCCGGAGATGCTGATCCCCTGATGTCCGGCGAACCCAATATCGACTTGAGGCCATTGTGGAGGAACGCCGACGACTAGGGTCATCTGAGCGCGCCTCATATTCTCCGCCAACTCGCTGATCTGATCTCCAACTTTTTTCTCTTTTTGCAATGACGTGGAATTTTTATAAGCGGAAATTTCCGCGATAAAATCAACAATATCCTGATGTCGGTCTTCAGGCTTAGGCTGCAGAGCTTTATGTAAAATTTTTTGGATGCCTTTTGGCATGAGCGACAGATGAATCTGACCTTGGCTAAGTTTACCGAGGATTAATTCATATGTGATAATGCCTAATGAGTAAATATCAGAAGGGTATGACACTGTCGCGGGGTTTTCTTTTTGTTCCGGACTCATGTAAATCGGAGTGCCTATTAGCTGGCGCTTGGAGCTGGGCTGTTGAACATCTGTTTCCGCCAACAGCTGAGCGATGCCGAAATCGATCACTTTGACTGCGCCGGATTCAGTGATTAATATGTTTTCGGGTTTTAAGTCGCGATGAATCACGCCATGCGCATGCAGGTGGCACAGTGCATAGGCGATATCGATAATGATGTCGAGCGCATGAGCCAATGAAATAGGCGTCTGCAGAATATATTGACGTAAAGAAATGCCCTGAATAAATTCCATGGCTATGTACATTCCCCCCTCCCATTCACCATGTCCATACATCTGGACAATATTCGGGTGGTTTGCCATAGCGATGATCTCCGCTTCATTGATGAAGCGTTTAACCATATCGGCATGCGATAAGTATTTTGACAATAAGACTTTGATCGTCGTCGGTTCTTTTGTTTCAGGATGGGTGCCTAAGTAGAGGATGCTCATTCCGCCCCTCTCCAATAGGCTTTCTATCTTATAGGGACCAATAATGTCAGGTATAGGAGGAGCTGGGGGAACCGGACGATCAGGGGTTAGTCCGGGCAATGTAGGTTGATTATAAAAATCTTTTTCCGGCATTCTATCCCTTGTCAAGTATCCGTACGCCCAAGACATCGCCAATCCGCAATAGCTCCGCTTTGGCGATGCGTTGACCATTAACTACAAGATCCACGCCGTTTTCAGGACGAACATTTAACTCAAGCAAATTGCCGGGCCGTAAGTCTAATAATTTCTGCACGGTCATTCGCAGACGTCCAATTTCCACAACGACGGAAACGGGAATCTCTTCTAGAGTAAGCGGTTGGGCGTCCTCCTCCAAAGAACCTTTCTCGACGACAGAATGCTCCTCATCCTCCTCGGCGTGAAGCTCCTTCTCCGACCGCATCGCTCTGGAAGCGCGAGGCGCCAATTCCGGAGGCGGCGGCCATTTTTCTTCAATTAATGCGTCCTCCTCTCCGCTTTCCATCTCCGATTTTTCATCCTCATTTGCATCTTCATCCTCGTCGTCATCTCCAAAAAAAGAGGATTCTTCTTGCTCTTCTTCTTCTTCTTCTTCTTCGGTTTCATCGTTAGGAATTTCTTTACCCATGGTTTCATTTACCTCTTGATGCAAAGGATGTTCTAGAATTTCAATGCCGCCATCTTTGAGTTCCCCACGAAAAAGGGAAACTCCACTGGCGGTCAGCATTACGTATCCTCCGGCGTGCGGTTCTCCGGAACAAGAATCCAGAATGATAAAATCTCCTAGGGAGACCTGAGACCATTCCGCCAAGGTCATGTTTGTGCGTCCTACTTCAAGGTGGACGATCAGATTTAAAGCTGGTGAAAGAGGAGCGGCCAGGGTCCGGCGGCCATAGCGTTCTTTCCAACTCTGTTGTAGTTCCGGTGAAAAAACCAATCGCCCCCATCCAGTCTTTTGTTGAACGGTGATGGAGATGTCTAAACAAAGCGAAGGGGGAGCGGGCTCAGATGTTTTTTGGAGAAGACGCCCGGAGAGTTCTTTATCAAAATCCAGTTGTGAAATAGCGTGCAGGGTCTCCAATGCGATGTATTTATAGAAGCCTTGTTGAAAATCCGCATCCAGAGAAGTTATCAATTGCGTTTGATGAGTGAGCAGCAAGGACATTAGGGAAACAACATCTTGTTCCGCCATCATCCACCATAAGCAGCCATTCAACGGCGCCACGGCAAATTGAAGGGGTTCGACGGCGTCTCCCAGTCCTGACAAAAGATCATCTTCGCTGCGCCATTCCAAGGCGGAAACCGGCTGAATGACAAGATCATTCAACTTAAACAATTCAGCTATTTTGGCTGAAAATTGTTTCCAAAGAAATTCTGGGGGAAACCCCATGAGGGGAATGCTGTCATTTTCCAATAATGTCGGGGAAATTTGTTTAAGCCAATCGTAAGGCTGCGTTGTTGTCGCTGCGGGCATCATCCACCTAATCGTTAATCAGATTCCAGTGTATCAACTTTAGGATTTTTTTAACCCTTCTTTCGCGCAGCGTCAAATTTTAACGCTGCTAAGAAGGTAGTCAGGGCGTCCCGCCCTGGAAAGCAGGGCGGGACGCCCTGACTACCTTCTTTAAAAAAAAGCCTATGCCTCCTGGTCCTCTTTTCGCTCTTCATCAGAAGACTGTCCGCCGCCGCCTTGTCTCCCTTCCTGATCACGGGCGTATGTTTGTCCTTCTCCTTCAAATGGAATATTGTGTTCCACATACGTCGTTGTGGTGACAATATGCACGGCGTTGGCATAACCTTTCTCTTCCAGGGCGGTTCTCAGCGAGATGAGATTGACATCCAACACCCGTTTGGCGTCGGAGCGCAAATTTTCGAACGAAAGGTTGAATTCTTTGGAGGCCGAGTCAAAGGAGGTGATGACAACATTCGCTCCGGCGAATAGAGGCGGTTGCTTCAACACAATCACCGTATCCGTCTGCCCTTGGGTTTGTATTGTGTATAATCGATCTACAATTTGGTCAACGATCTCCTGAATATGGGACACATTGACAGAGGGCTTAGCCTCTTCAACTGTTCCTCCGACGGAGGCCACCGATCCCATCACGCCGGCTAAAGGATTGACGCCGTTCAAGTCGCCTTGCGTTTCGCTAAAGCGAGCGGTTGATTTTTCTTTTTTAAGAGTTTTATCCGCTTTATCCGCTTTCGCTACACTTGAAGGCGTTTCCGCTTGCACATCGCGAGCAAAGGCTCTTACATTGCCTTTTGCCGTCATCTGTTTATAAACAGCCAGCGGCGATTCTTTTGGTTCAGCGGCTTGAGGAATAGGTTTTTTAGCGATGGTTTGCAGAGGGAGATTCATTTTTTTTAGAGGAGGGGTCGGGGTCGCTTCATCAGCTTCCTGAGCTTCTTGCGCGGCAAGCGCTTCATCGCTGATAGGTTCTTCAGTTTCGAGATCTTCATTTTCGATCTCCCCTGCCTTTTCTTCCATGTCTGTTTTTTTTGGTTCTGTTGAGGAAGCCTTTTTGCTTGCGGATTTTGCAGGCGGCTTGCCTTCTTTGGCGACAGGCCGCGTTTCAGACCGTGAAGCGACATTTTGTTTAGTCTTAGCATTTTGTGCGCCGACATCTTCCGCCAAAGGTCTTTTTTCATGCTCCATCAACTGCTTGAAATCTTTGCGGGAATGGGGACGCGCCTTATTTCCCTTGGAGGCATCGTCTACGCTGGAAGCGGAGTCGCCTCTTGGCGCAGGCGCCCTTATTTGATTATCTGAGCTTAACATATAACTCTCCTTGCATTTTCATGCATTCCTGCGCGACTCCCTACGGCGCGCGCCATGGATGATCGTACCCATTTCATCCTGTTCGCGACCATCGATGATCTCATCCTCTTTGCGCATCTCTTTTTCCCAGTCGCCGCGATGCGTCTGAATTTTTTCAACCTCTTGTCTTTTCAGGAACAGGTGGTGTTTTGCATCCTCCAATTCCTTAGCCGCAGCATCGACTTTAACTTGCTGATCATTAACCTTTTTTTCTTCAACTTTCAGCTTTTCTTCAACCACTTTCAAGTAAGCCTTCATCTGTTGAATTTTCGGGCTAGTCGTCCCATGGTCCAGCTCGGCGCGCAGCTGCGTCAGTTTATCCATTCGGTGCTGTTTCACCTTATCCCGCGCCGCTTGCTGTTTTTCCAGCTTCTCTTTTTCCGCATCGAGCGCATGCTGTTTGAGACGAACCACTTGTTCAGCGTCCTCAACGCGCTTCCGCTTAATTTCCAATATTTGCTGCAACGGATAATCTTTTTTCGCCATACCCTCCTTGCGGTCTATTTAAACAACGTCCTAAGCAGTTGCATGGTTTCCGCAAATGAGCATTTCTCTTCAACCCCTTGTTTCAGAAATTTATTCACTTTATCGATGTAGTCAATCGCAAAATCTCCAGCTTTGTCAGCTCCCCTCTTATATTCGCCAATCTTGATCAATAGTTCATTCTTTTTGTAGTTGGCCAATACCTCGCGCAGTTTGCCTGCCAGCAGCATGTGCTCCTTCGGCGTTATTGAAGGCATCACCCGGCTTGCAGATGATAAAATGTCAATCGCCGGATAGTGATACTGTCTCGCCAAGTCGCTCGATAGGATGATGTGGCCATCCAAAATGGATCGCACTTCATCCGCAACCGGCTCATTCATATCGTCGCCGGCTACAAGTATCGTATAAAAGGCCGTTATAGACCCTTTTTCCGAATTCCCTGTGCGCTCCAACAGCTTCGGCAGGGTCGAAAACACAGACGGCGTATACCCAGCCCGCGCAGGGGGTTCTCCGGCCGCCAGCCCAATCTCACGCAACGCCCTGGCGAAACGCGTGATCGAATCCATCATGAACAGCACGGTCTTGCCCTGATCGCGGAAATACTCGGCGATCGCCGTGCCCACATACGCCGCATTCAAGCGCAACTGTGAAGCCTGATCCGAAGTCGAAACAATGAGAACTGAACGCTTCAGCCCTTCCGGTCCTAAATCTTTTTCAATGAAATCACGCACCTCGCGGCCGCGTTCTCCAATCAAACTAATAACGTTTACATCAGCTACGGCATTGCGCGCCATCATGCCCAGCAAGGTGGACTTTCCTCCGCCCGCCGCGGCAAAGATTCCTACACGCTGACCAATTCCCGTCGTTAAAATGCCGTCTATCGCCCGCACGCCAACGGAAAACGGCTGAAGAACGCGCTTGCGTTTAAGGGGATCCGGAGGCGACCCAACCACAGAGTGCGTTTCGGTAAGCTCCAGCGGACCTTTCGTTTCGACGTCCAGCGGTTCGCCTAAGCCGTTGAGCACTCTGCCTAGCAGCTGAGGACCCACTTTGATCTTGAGCGGCATGCGAGTGGGAACCACTTCGGAAGAGGGGCCAATGCCGGTCATTTCGCCCAATGGAGAAAGGAACACCTCTTCGCGCGTGAACCCCACAACTTCCGTTAGAAGCGGCTCTCCTTTGCGCTTAACAAGGCATATCTCCCCGATTTTGACCTCGGGAACGATGGCCTTTATCAGCATTCCGACAACTTCCGTGATGCGTCCATTGACCGTTGTCAGCTCCAGAGTGTCCAATCCACCCAACAAGTCGTCAAAGTTGTTGTTTTGCGCATCGTCCATCTCGTTCGCCCTAACTCTTAAACTTGGATGTTCATGATCGTTTTAATTGATTCAAGCGCTTTGCTAAGCAAACTGGTGAACAGTTCCAACTCTTGCTGAATCTGGTTCACTTTAACTTGAACAGCCAACATGCTCGTAGGGGAAAGTTCTTTGCCGCTTGCGGCCATAACCTTCAGCTCGCTGCCTAAATGCTGCAGTTGAAATTCGCCATCGGTAAGAAAGCCCAAAAAACGCTCGATAGGATTAACGCGCCCCGGGACGTTTGTATTATTTTGCTGGATGTTGTACTCAACGCCCGCCTTAGAAAGAGCAATGCGCAAACTGTCGTCGATATGAGTCAGTTTGTTGTGCAGAAGTTGCTGAACGGAGCTTTTTATATGAATTTCCGGAGAGCCAAGCAATCCCTTAATCTCTTCAATTTGCGAAATAGTGTCTTGCGTTTGAACGACTAAAGTGT
>JABDEO010000079.1 GCA_013287015.1 Chlamydiota bacterium | reverse complement strand
AGGCGCGCCGCGCAGGCCGCCCTTTTTGGAAGATATTTTGGAAAGGAGGTCCTGGCGATGGATTCGGCGAAGAAGCGGATGTTTCTTCGCTCAACGGTTCTCCAGCGGAGTCTTTTCCGGCGATGGCGCGTGGGATGACTGTTCCTTGGAATTTAATTTTATCGGCGATAATTGGCGCATGGCTGATGTTCAGCACAAATTTATTGGATGAAACCGGGAATTTGGCAAACAGTGATCTTATTGTTGGAGCGCTGATCGTAATGGTTTCCATCATCACAATGGGCGAGGTGATGCGAACAGGTCGTTATTTGAATATTCTCTTTGGTTTATGGATGGCCATCTCGCCTGGAGCGCTCAGCGGCGCATCAGGGCCGGGCATTTGGGATAATATTTGTTTGGGTCTCTTACTGATCTTGCTAAGCATTCCCAAGGGGCGCATTCAACAGCGCTATGGCTCTTGGGATTGGGCGATCTTTTAGTTTCTTAAAATGGTGCGGTTACCAAGACTTGAACTTGGGACCTCGACATTATCAGTGTCGCGCTCTAACCAACTGAGCTATAACCGCTTGAAATGAATGGAGGCTAGGAGGCTCGAACTCCTGACCTTCTGAATGCAAATCAGACGCTCTACCAACTGAGCTAAACCCCCATTAACCTGCTAACATTGCACGAGAATACCAGAACGATAGCGAAACCCTGGATTTTTTTGCAATCCCTTTTAGTCAATTTGACGAATTTTAAGGGACAATTCAACGCAAAGGCGCAAAGTCGCAAAGGCGCAAAGAGATTGAAGGGGGTCAAGTAAAACAAATAATGTCAGGATAGGCAGGATATGAAGGGTGATCTGATTGACGAAATTCATTTTATATTTCCAATATCAACAAATTAACAATATCAAATAATATCAAATAGTATTTGACTAATTAATTGAAAATAGTATAAAATTGAATTTTATTAATATTATAAATGAGTTTATTTAATATGCTGAAAAAAATCGCCATCAATGTGACGCTTTGCCTCGCTTGCTTCGCAATGCTGTATAAAGGCGCGGCAATCACAGCCCAACAATTTAACTCCGTATCCCAGCATCAGCAGGCGTTTCAACAAACATCGCAAGCCCCATCCGCAAAGGAATTAGCCGCAGTCGCAGTTTTAGTCAAAACCATTGACTTCTTGCATAGCGAGAAGGGGAAAGAGGCATGGCCCGGTTATGACCTTTCCACTTCACCTCTTGTCATCAGCTTCGAAAATGGCCATCTCTATGCATTCAACTTAAAAAGCGATAATGCAGCATGGCAAACGATCTTTGCAGCAGGGAAGTCGGTTAAATACAGCGTTGAGGATCCATGGGGAGCCAGCAAAGTGCAGATGCATCCCGGTTTTATGATTGATGGACAAGCCGCTTTTGTCTTTCGTTTTGATCTTTTTCAGCGAGGGCCATCCTTTTTACCATTCCTAATTCTCGTGCATGAATGCTTTCATCAGCATCAATTTGGACATTTTGCAATAGACGAAAAGGCTTTAGAGGGTTACCAAGATCATTTAAATGGCGAAAATCTTGCCCTGATGCAGTTGGAGGAGATTTTACTCGTTGATTTTTTGAAATCGGAAGGAGATCAAAAGAGAGAAGCCCTCAAGGACTTTACGGCGATCAATAAACTCCGGGAGGGCATGCTGCAGCCGGCTTCTCTTCTTTGGGAGCGCAATCAACAGCGCATGGAGGGATTAGCCGATTATGTCAGCATGAAAACTTTCGCCATTGCGAACATCCTTCCTGAATTCAATGATCATGCCCATTTGCTGGCCACAATGCAAATGACGGCCCATGACGATAATGTGTCGGAACGCGCGATTAAACGCCGCCATTACGGCATAGGAGCTACGCTGGCCTATGCGTTGGATTATTTACAAGTTTCCGACTGGAAACAGCAGGTCGAGCGGCAAGGGAAAGGTTTGGATGAACTTCTGCAGCAAGCGGTGAACCTGTCTGAAGCGGAATCAGCGGAACGCGCATTGCAGGCGAAAGCGACTCATCACTTTGACCATATTCAAACCAAGGCGGTCGCCGCATTGCAAGAATATCAAGATGAAATCGCCGATTCCATGCAAGCTTATCAGGAAATTCAAGGAGTTGAGATCATTCTTCAAATTCCACCGGGCGTTCATGTCAGCGGAGGCGGAAGCAACAGCGATATGTATTACCTAGCGGACGGCTCCACGCTATTCGTCAATAATAATTCCGTCAGTACAACAACAGATAGTTTATGGCGGCTGACTCTTAAAGATGCGCCATTCTTATTGCAAAACAAAGCGGGAGAGAAGCAATTTAAAGTGGAACACGATCTTGACATTGTTTTGGATCAGAAAACTTATCATTTGTCGGAGATATTCTCCGGCGGTGAAGAAAAAAAATTCACCACCCTGAGTTGTAAAGGAAAATTCGGCATGTTTCAATCTGAACAGCATCCAGGGGTTATCTGCATAGAAAACGGCAAATTAAGAATTAAATTTTCATAATTTTAAAAAAAATAGTTTATTATTTTATTTTTGTTTCATCCTTTTTTATTTCCTTTTAATTGATTAATGCATATTATCGCTGCTGTATTAAATTAATCAAAAAGGATAATAAAAGTGGATTCCTTATCATCATTATCGTCATCATCACTGTCGTCGTCATCATCACTATCGTCGTCGTTTCCGCCCTCACCATCGTGCTATCAGACGCCTGAACAACGTAGTCGCCAGAATCCTGATGATGAGTCGATGTCCTTACTATCGCTGGCAAGTCCTCTTCCAGGTGGATTCGCGCCGCCGCCTGATTCGCCTGAATTTCACCCGCCTTCCGGGAGCGGCTTGTCCACTCCCACAAGATCTGTCCGCAACACGCCTTCAAGGCCGCTTAAGGGCCGGCAGCATACGCGGAAACGCAGCGGAACGCATGCAGGACTTATTGGAGACTTCGCGGAAAGCCATAAATTCAATAAAGGCCATAAAATTGAACATCGCAATTTTCACTTAGAAAAGAACACGGCGTTTCCAATTGCGGGTCTTGCATATCTCAGGGAAAAATATTGCTTTAAACTATTTGGAGAAGGCAACTTTCATGAAGTCAATGAATTTGATCAACGCACAATAACAATAATCGATCTCACAACAAAAGAAACGCAAATTATATTCACTGCAGACGTGGTGATTAAGATTTCCCGGTTGAAGGAGGGTCTTAACGGAAAAGACTATCCGGTTGAATTGTTTACGCCAAAAAAAATCGCGCTGAATGCAATAAACGGATATAGAGATCTTCAAATAAGCGAACGCGAACTTGGCGTAAAACTGTTGCCCCACGTATATGTAGGACCACGTACAAGGATTTCTGAGGGAACGGCGTTTGTTTTTAATCATGCAGTGGTGAAGGAGTCTGAAAGCAAAAGCGAAAAGTCGGAAACGGAAGAGAAGGATGATGCATTCTTTTGGATTCAGGAAAAACTTGTAAGCGAAGTTTCGACAAAGGAATGGTCCAGCGATCATAAGACGACAACGAAAAAAACTTATGAAGAACTTTCAGGCAATGACAAGAAAGTGATTCTGTTTGCATGCAATATCTTTAAAAAGACCGCTGAAAAAGGGCGTGAAATCATTAATGATTTTTATCCCAGAAATGTTATGTGGAATAAAAACAACGAGTTGCGAATTGCAGATTTCTCACCGCTTGAACCAGACGATGAACTGCTGGATTTGCCTTCACAGATGTGTCAATGGGCGGATGGAAATGAAAATATCTGGAAGATGTTTCTTGAAAGCATTAAGGGGAGCGCATCCGCTGTAAAATGCGCCAATGAATGGCTTCAAGAACATCAAAAAATGAATGAGGGCCGCTTTCCAACTTCCCAGGATTTAGCGCGCCTTAAAAAATAAAGGCAGTATTAATGAACAATAACAATAATGATAAACCAACGGCCGGCAGCGTGGTTTCCGCAATGTTTTTAGTCGCCGGCACTTGTATTGGCGGAGGCATGCTGGCTCTCCCGGTTGCAACGGGAATTGGGGGATTCTTGCCCTCTTTGGCTGTTCTTCTAATAGGATGGCTGGCGATGACCGCAACGGCTCTGCTTCTGCTGGAGGTCAGCTTGTGGATGGAGGAAGGAGCCCACATCATCACAATGACTTCGAGGTTGCTCGGCATGCCCGGAAAAGCGGTAAGTTGGTGCCTCTACCTTTTTATTTGTTACGCCTCGCTTGTAGCCTATACTGCAGGCGGAGGCCACCAGATCAGCTCCGCTTTAAGCGCCTATCTTGATTGGCCTTTTTCGAAGGAGCTAGGATGCGTTCTTTTTATTGTTGCATTCGGCGTGATCGTCGATTTAGGCAGCTATCTTGTTGGGCGTATAAACGCCATTCTCTTCATCGCTATGATTGCAGCCTATTTTGCTCTAGTCGTTATGGGCATAGATGAGGTCAATCTTCATTTGCTTACCCATCAAAGATGGAGCTATTCCATCTGGTCAGTCCCTTTGATCCTCACGACTTTCAGCTTTCAGACGATGGTTCCCAGTTTGACTCCTTATCTTAAACGGCATGTAAAATCTCTGCGCATCGCCGTCATCGGTGGAACCGCCATCACCTTATGCGTTTATATTCTTTGGCAGTGGCTGATCTTAGGAATTGTACCGGTGGAGGGAACAAACGGCCTTTTAGCTGCATTGCAGTTGGGCGAACCTCCCACCCAATTTTTAAGGGAACACGTCAATGGCCGATGGGTGAGCGTCATAGCGGAATATTTTGCCTTTTTCGCTATCGTAACCTCTTTCTTGGGAATCGCCTTGGGATTAGTGGACTTCCTGTCCGATGGTTTGAAAATCCGAAATAAAGGGTGGGGCAAAATCGCTCTCGGAGCCCTGATCATCATTCCTACATTAATATTTGCAACTCAATATGAGCGGGCTTTTTTAGTGGCTATGGAAGCGACAGGAGGGATCGGCGATTCGATTTTAAATGGTCTTATTCCAGTTATGATGGTTTGGATAGGCCGTTATCATCGCGGCTTCATCAGTTCCATGCGTCTGCCCGGCGGCAAACCGGTTTTAGCGTTGATTTTTGTTTGCTTTTTCACTGCCTTCATCATACAGTTGCTGGCGTACACTGTTCAACCGCTCGAAATATACAATGCGCGAGAAATCATGGATAATCCATAATTAAAAATGGAGATGGAAATATGCGTTTAGGCGTTGCAATCAAAGCCTTTATAAAGGCCTGGAAAAATCCTCAGGAAACCGAGCGGTTTCTTCAAGGCCAAAAGCCGTCCGCTGAGCATGCCGACCATTCCCATTTGCGTTTGCTGACGCTTTTACAGCATTCTGGAAGGCTTGTCGATTTTTTTAAGGAAGACCTCGTTGGAATCAGCGACGCCCAAATCGGCGCCGCAGCGCGCAAAATTCATGAGGATTGCAAGAAAACGCTCGAAGAATGCGTGACGATCCGCCCCGTCATGGAAGAGCCTGAAGGAGCGACTGTTAAAATTTCCGTGGGATATGATCCGGCCAGCGTTAAAATAGTTGGAAAAGTAAAAGGAGAGCCTCCATATACGGGCTCTCTAATCCATAGAGGATGGAAAGCCCACAAACAATCTCTGCCAAAAGGCATTGGGGAACAAACGACGTCAGTGATCTCCCCCGCTGAAGTTGAAGTGCATTAAGGTTGCATTGGCGCTCTTAAAAGCGTCATAGTGTTAAGCCTGACTCCAATGCCCCCGGATGGGACAATTGCAAAAGTCTTCTTGCTGGCTTATATGGCGACATGCAAAGGTGAGCGCTTACCCCTCTCTGCGCTCTCTGTGGGCTCTGTGGCAGCCAAAGAGCCTGAAAATGATTCAATTTAAGGCTCTTTGGCTGCCACAGAGCCCACAGAGAGCGCAGAGAAGGGGAAGCGCTCACCTTTGCTTTTGCAATTGTCTCATCCACTAATTTTCAGCCATCTCAGGCAGAAATCCACCCGCCTGCATCTCCCACATCATCGCATAGTGGCCTTGGGCGAGGATCAACTCTTCATGAGCGCCGTCTTCTACGATTTCTCCCTCATGAAACACTAGAATCCTATCCATGCCGGAAAGCGTGGAAAATCGATGGGCGATCACAATGGATGTCCGGTTTTGCATCACATGCTCCAAACCATCTTGAATCAGTTTTTCAGTGACCGAATCAAGCGCTGAAGTGGCTTCATCCAAAATGAGAATCGGGGAGTTCTTAAGGATGGCTCTAGCAATAACAATGCGTTGACGCTGCCCCCCCGACAACTTGACTCCGCGCTCTCCTGCAAGGGTATGATACTTGTCGGGAAGATCTTCGATGAATTCATGGCAATGCGCTTTTTTCGACGCTTCGATGACTTCTTCATCAGTGGCGTCTAGGCGGCCATAACGGATATTCTCTATAAGCGTGCGGTGGAACAACACAGCGTCTTGCGGGATCATTGCAATTTGCGAACGCAGCGAATCCTGAGTCACAGAGGCGATATTCTGCCCGTCGAGCAGAATTCGTCCACGCTCAACATCGTAATGACGTAAGATGAGGTGGACAAAAGTTGTTTTTCCAGATCCGGAGAAGCCGACAAGACCTACTTTGCTCCCGGCTTTTATCGAAATATTTTTATCTTGAAAAATATTATTGTCGGATGTGTAGTGGAAGGTCACGTTCTCAAAGGTGATTTCACCTTGTTCTATTTTTAAGGGGAGAGCGTTATGCGCGTCCGTGATGTCATGCGCATCCTGGATAACCGTAAGGGCCTGACGGCATACTCCGATCTCTTTAAAAAAGTTGGGGATTTCCAGGCCGGCCAGCCAAGCCATCATTGTAATATTCCAAACGGTGTTGAAAACGAATACGACTTCGCCCGGCGTCAAACGGCCCTGTTGCCAACTATAAATCATAAACCAGTTCATCGCCACTCCCGCTCCCAAAAAGCTGGCGATTCCAAGGGCGATTTTCATTTTCTCGATGCGCCACAAAGACTCCGCATGTTTTTCCTGTTCATCTTTTTGAAAGCGTTCGAGATGCCTGCGTTCAAAGCCATATCGGGCGAAAAGTTTGACGTTCAGATGATTGCTCAGGCTGTCCACGATTTTTCCAGACAGCGCAGAACGCGCCTCAGCATGAATGTCCGCGTATTGATCGCATTTTTTAGCAAAGGAAATACAGATCGCTATATGAATGGCGATCCATGTCAATAGCAAAACGGCGAACAACGGATGGATGGCGGCAAGAAGCGCCGAAGCGATCGCTAAGGCGACTAGAACCGGAAAAAATAAAGACATAAGCAGCAGCAAAACATGGGTCATGCTGCGCGGCATGTCGGCGATTTTATTAGCGAGGGAGCCAGTGAACTTTGTACTGAAATAAACATGGGAATGGCGCTGCACGTAATCAAACATCGCCATGCGGACCTCAGCCTCCAACCTAGGAGTCACGCGTATTGATATAAAACCGGCAAAACGGTATGAACATTCGACGCAAATCCATAGAATCGCTCCCATCCATAACGGAGCCGCCACTGCGCTCCACACCTCTGAACGATCTCCGTGAAAATTGATAATGGCGTCAATTAACAGCTCAAGCACATATGGAAACATGGTATGATCGATGGACCAGCCAAAATAAAACAGCTGCATGAGCAGAAACCATTTCCACTGCTTCTTAATGAAATGCCAGAAAAACGCCGGCAATGTTTTTGGTAGGGTGGACACGACAATTTCCTTATGGTTGTTTCGCTGCGAGAAATTTAAGCGCGTCTTGCTTCATTCGTAAATGAATGCTGTATAAGCCGTTGGCTCTGCTGGGAGTCAAACTGGCGCCTATGCCTAATGTTTCCAAATAAGCGGGAGGACACTGTAAAACCACTTGCGGGGTTTCTCCGCTGTAAACAGCAATCAATATCGCCGCCAACCCGGCGGAAATAAGCGCATCCGAAGCGGCTGCGAAAATGATCGCGTCTTCTTGCAAAAATGCGCGCAGGTGCATGACGCTCTGGCAACCCTTGACAATATTATCAGGGATTTTATAGCGTGGATCCAAAACAGTCTGACGTCTGCCAAGTTCAATGATTTTTTGATATTTCGCAGTTTCATCCGGACATGCCTTAAAAATGTCTATGATTTGACGCTGCTTTGCAAGGCATCCTGTAAACATAAAAATAATTCTCTCCGTTGTACAGCATAGCACAAATTCGATTTTTTGTACATGCCGGTCAAAAAACAGGTCTTGTTCACCTTTTCGGTCAATAATAACTTTACAGCGCACTAGAATCCCCTCTCTGTGTGCTCTGTGATCTCTGTGGTTGATAAAAATGTTTCGAATTTTTTATCAACCACAGAGATCACAGAGCACACAGAGAGGTGACCGAGTTCTTTCTTAGTAAAGGTGAACAAGGTCAAAAAACACATAAAATTGCACTTCCCCTAACTTTAGACTTGACATTTATGCAGAAAATGATAATGTATTATAAACCCAAGAATAAAAATCACTTCGTAGAGGGCATTAAACGAAAACGCCCCTAAGAAATGATCGTATATTTCATAAGATGATGCAACAAACATGACGAAGGAAGATACAATTAAACTTGATGGCGTTGTCGAAGAACTATTGCCCAATATGACATTTCGTGTCTCTTTGGAGAATGGTTTGAAGGTAATCGCTCACCTTTGCGGCAAAATGCGCATGCGCAATATTCGCGTGCTTGTCGGAGATACGGTTACGGTGGAAATGTCCCCCTATGACCTGACAAAGGCGCGCATTACTTTCCGTCAACGTTAACTTATTATAAGGATAAACAACAATAGTTGTTGATCTTTTTTGGCATGTTGTCTAGACTAACAAGGTCTTGCTAGCGCAACATGGTTTTGTTGCAGCTGTTGCTTGCCCAGATAGCTCAGTGGTAGAGCGCTTGCATGGTAAGCAAAAGGTCGTAGGTTCAATTCCTATTCTGGGCAGAACTATCAAACAAAAACAAAGAATACCGAAGAGTAACGGAGGATAAGATGGCAAAAGAAACCTTTCAACGTAAAAAGCCGCACGTCAACATCGGCACAATCGGTCACGTCGACCATGGAAAAACCACGCTCACAGCAGCTATCACCAAGGTGTTGGCAATGGGCGGTACAGCAAAATTTAGAGACTACGCGTCGATCGACAATACCCCCGAAGAAAAAGCGCGTGGAATTACAATCAACTCAACACACGTTGAATATGAAACAGAAGCGCGTCACTACGCTCATGTGGACTGCCCAGGTCACGCGGACTATGTCAAAAACATGATCACCGGCGCCGCGCAAATGGACGGAGCTATCCTCGTCGTAGCAGCCACCGATGGCGCAATGCCGCAAACTCGCGAACACATCCTGCTCGCTCGCCAAATGCAAGTGCCCGCTGTTGTTGTGTTCATCAACAAAGTAGACATGCTTGATGAAAGCGATAAAGAACTTCTTGACCTCGTCGAAATGGAATTGCACGAACTATTAGAGTCAAAGGGCTACCATAATTGCCCAGTCATCCGCGGCTCGGCGCTTAAAGCGTTGGAAGGCGACGCCAAATACGTTGAAGCGATCAAACAACTCATGAAAACAGTTGATGAAAAAATTCCAACGCCTCAACGCGAAGTCGATAAGCCTTTCCTTATGCCTATCGAAGACGTATTCTCTATCTCAGGTCGCGGAACTGTCGCCACAGGACGCGTTGAACGCGGCATCGTAAAATTAAACGATAAGCTGGAAATCGTCGGTCTCGGCCCCACAGTCGAAACCGTTGCCACCGGACTCGAAATGTTTAACAAAACGCTGGATGAAGCGCGAGCCGGAGAAAATGTCGGCATCCTCCTGCGCGGAGTTGAAAAAGAACAGATCGAACGCGGAATGGTGTTGTGCGCTCCAAAGACATGCACGCCGCATACCGAATTCAAAGGCCCTATCTATGTTCTAACAAAAGAAGAGGGAGGACGCCATAAGCCCTTCTTTACAGGATATCGTCCTCAGCTGTACTTTAGAACAACTGACGTAACAGGCACAATCGAACTGCCAGCCGCTGTTGAAATGGTTATGCCAGGCGACAATGTCGAGATCACAGTGAAATTGATCTCCCCCGTTGCAATGGAAAAAGGGATGCGTTTTGCGATCCGCGAAGGTGGACGCACAATCGGAGCCGGAACGGTGTCTGAAATTATTAAATAATGCGAAGGGCCTTGTTCACCTTTAAGAAAGAACTCGGTCACCTCTCTGTGTGCCCGTGGTCTCTGTGGTTGATAAAAAACTCGAAACGTTTTTATCAACCACAGAGATCACAGAGCGCCAGAGGGGGGATTTCAGTGACTGAAAAGGTGAACAAGGCTCTGTTGAGATGATAAGGACAAAACGTATTTTTTGTTGTTTGATGGGTGTGTAGCTCAGTTGGTAGAGCAGCGGTCTCCAAAGCCGCCGGTCGGGGGTTCAAGTCCCTCCGCACTCGTTGCAAACCATTAGTTTGAGGACGTTGCAATGAATACACTAGAAGCCAAAAAGCCGCCGCAGCCAATCGCAACTTCAAAAGCGGAACAGGCGTCTATTACCAGCGCCGGTGTCTTGGAATTCGTTGGCGATGTTAAAAGTGAACTAAAAAAAATGAGTTGGCCAAGCCCAGAAGAGCTGCGCGCCTACACAAAAATCGTTGTAGGGACAGCTTTTACTCTGGGTGTGGGA